>CAZHMV010000201.1:0-9228 GCA_964532665.1 uncultured Anaerolineales bacterium | reverse complement strand
AATGAGGAATGCATCTTACTCGTCAAAGCATTGCGGTCCATGGGCCTGGTGTACATCGAACACCAGGCACGTATATGACACTCCGCTACTGTTGCGGCTCTGGCAGAGTCGTTCGGTAGAGGAGCGATGACCAACCACTGGATTGACATCAAGAACAGCGATGTCATCCTCATCATGGGGTCCAACCCGGCCGAGAACCACCCTATCTCCTTCAAACGGGTGACCGAGGCCATCGACAACGGCGCAACGCTCATTAGCGTGGACCCGCGCTTCACCCGCACGTCGAGCAAGGCACACATCTACGCCAGAATCCGCTCGGGCACCGACATCGCCTTCCTGGGCGGACTGATCAAGTACATCCTGCACAACGACCTCTATCATCGGGAGTACGTCGTTGAGCACACCAACGCGCCGTTCCTCGTCAACCCGAAGTCCGGATTCCACGACGGCGTCTTCACCGGCTACGATCCACAGACGCGGAAGTACGACAAGTCTACGTGGACCTACCAGACAGACGCCAACGGCGTACCTCTGGAAGACCCAACCCTGCAAGACCCCCCATTGTGTCTTCCAACTGCTGAGGAAGCACTACGCCCCCTACGACGTGGACACTGTGTCCCAGATCACCGGCACGCCCAAGGAAGACCTCATGCGGGTCTACCGGGCCTTTGCCGCCACGGGCGCACCGGACAAGGTGGCCACCATCATGTACGCCATGGGCTGGACCCAACATACCTACGGCACTCAGAACATCCGAACGGCGGCGATCATCCAGTTGCTGCTGGGGAACATCGGCCGGGCCGGCGGGGGCAGTGGCGCTGGAAAGCCGTGGACCCGCCTGGTGAGGCCAGGCCGGACTCGTGGATCATCAACCAGTTGATGATCCGCCTGCGCAAGCTCTACGCGGCCGACCCTGGCCCCAACCCCATCCTCAAGCTGGCCTGGGACTACGGCGACGGAGAGGTAAATGTGCACCAGGTTGCCAAAGAGGTCAACGGCTGGGCAGTGCACGACGTCCTGGACAAGGATGGCAAGGTGCTGGTGCCGGCCGGCAAGCAGGTGAAGAACTTCACCCAACTGCGCGACGACGGCTCCACCGCCTGTGCCAACTGGCTGTACTCTGGCAGCTACAACGAGGCCAGCAACATGATGGCCCGCCGCGACAACACTGACACCCATCCCGCCGGCCTGGGCCTGTACGCCAACTGGCCCTGGGCCTGGCCTGTCAACCGGCGCATCATCTACAACTGGACAAAATAGGGTGGGGGATCACCCTGGTTGGCTATGCGCGCGGGCAGCGAATGCACGTGTACACTGCCTGGGAGAGAATTGAACCTGCTTTAGACCGAGATGGGACCAGGTCAGGACCAAAGTCGCGTATAATGCGAAGCAGGGGGTCAAAACAACCCGCTGCTGGCGGACGCGCGACTCATGTCTAAAATATTTCGACAGATCCAGGGATGGAAACACATTGCCGGCCTGGGCATTCTCAGCGCCGTCATTGCCGGCATCGTTCTTGTTGCCTCTGTTGCCACCCGAACTGCAGCCCTCACACAACTCCCCATTGCACCGACCGCTGAGACCGCGTACCGGGGTGCCGAGGCGTGTGCGGAATGTCACCCGGCGGAGTACGAAGCCTGGGTCGGCACAAAACACGCTTTGGCCTCCTCAGAGGCTCCATTCAGAGATGACTGGGCCGCGCATGGCCGGGCCCGGTCGTGCCTGAAGTGTCATACGACCGGCTATGACCCACAGACCGGCCAGGTAGCCCTGGAAGGAATCAGTTGCGAAGGCTGCCACGGTCCCTTCGAGCCCAGTCATCCCCCGTCCGTCATGACAGTGGACGAGGAGGCTCGCGCCTGTGGCGATTGTCATCAGACAACCTATAACGAATGGCAACTGAGTGCACACGCCCGGCAGGGTGTGACCTGCACCAGTTGCCATGCCGTGCATTCCCAGGCGCACACGATGCCCAACGGGCTGCTTCCATGCGCGAAATGCCACGAAGAGCGGTATCAGGCCTTTGCCCATGCAACCCACGCCTCAGTGGGTGCAGATTGTGAAACCTGCCACATGTACAGACCGCCGGCCAGCTCCATGACGGAGGGGCGCGTCTCGACGGGACACACGTTCACCATTGGGCCTGAGGCCTGTGCGCACTGCCACCGCAACACCATTCACACACGCCACGAGATCCCCGACCTCACCCGGGAAGTATCGAACTTGCGCGCCGAGCTGCCGACGGGGGCAGCGGATCGGCTGGCACGTCTGGAGGACGAGGTAGACCAGTTGCAACACACTGCGGCTCGAAATCTGTATGTGGGCCTCGCTGCAGGTGGTGTCGTGGGCGGGGCAGCCGGCTTCGCAGCAGCGTGGGCGCTGATCTGGATCCTGGAACATGGTCGGAAGCGTGGGTAATAGCCGATCATTATGAACACGTTATCCGCCTTCTTTGAGCGAAACATTGTCACCGTATTCTTTCTCTACGGGCTGGCCTTCTTCAGCATGGGCCTGGCTGTCTGGCTGGAGTCCCGCCGTGCCTCTGAGTTCCGCATTGCGCGCGCCATGGGCTCCCTGGCCGGCTTTGGCATCATCCACGGTTTCCATGAGTGGATCGAAATGCTCCAGCGACTTGGAAACACGAGTGAGGTCAGCCGATTCGGATTGGCTGTCCTAGACGGACTTCGCGTCGGTACCCTGGCCCTGTCCTTCCTGCTGCTGATGGTCTTCGGCGCCCGCCTGATCTACTCCGGTGACGAGGAGAACGGCGGCGGGCGAGTGTTTGTCTTCTCGTTGGCTGGCATACTGGCCGGTGTCTGGCTGGGCAGCATCCTGGTCATGCAGTGGCTGTTTGGCCCCTATCTACCTGACTACATCACGGCGATTGACGTCCTGACCCGATATATGCTGGGAATCCCCGGCGCTTTGTTGGCTGCCTGGGCCATGGTGCTCGAGCAGCGGGCGTTCAGAGTTCGAGGCATGCCAGGCTTCGGCAGAGACCTGCTATGGGCTGCCCTGGCAATCTTCCTGTATGGCACGGTCGGGCAAATCTTCCCCCCGCGCAGCTTCCTGTTCCCGTCCACCACCATCAACTCGGATTTGTTCCTGCAGTTGTTTGGCATCCCTGTTCAACTGTTCCTGGCAGCCGTAGCCGGCATCGGGGCCGTCTTCATGATCAGGGCTCTGCGCGCCTTTGAGCTAGAAAGCCGGCAGCGTCTGGCAGCCGCCAACGAGGCCCGACTGGCCGCGCAGCGCCAGGTGCTGGAAGCTCAGCAACGCGCTCACGCCGAAACGGAACAGTTAAACCGCGACCTCCAGGCCGCTGTGCAGGACCTGTCCGTGCTGTTTGAACTCTCACGTAGCCTGGCTTCGACGCTGGAGCGCGACGCCTTGCTGGAGCAAGCGATGAGCAAGATTATCGATAGTGTACCGCGCATCGACGCCGGCATGATCTTGCTGCGGGAGAAACCAGATGGGCCATTGCAAGTCATGGCACAATCAGCCTGTCCGCCCGAAGACGAGGGGAGATCGCCCATCGAGTCCCTGGCCCAACAGGCGCGCAGAGTTGGAGAGTATGCGGCCGAGATGGGCAAGCTGGCTTATTGGGCCAACGGCGAAATTGCCTTTCTCGACAATCATGAGGTGCTCGAGGACGGCTTGCAGCCGAGGCCATCTACGTCGAGGACTCGAAGATACTTGATAGGTGTCCCCCTCAAGGCTCAGGACCGCATCATCGGCAGTTTGGTTCTGTGCACCGGCCCGGATACCCCGACTCTGGCGAATCGGGACATCTCTCTGAGCCGCACAATTGCCAGCCAACTGAGCATCGCCATTGAAAACGCAACACTATATCGGGAAGTCCAGGCCCGGGAAGTCTTGCGCGGTGAGCTTCTTCACCAGGTCGTATCTGCCCAGGAAGCGGAGCGACAGCGCATCGCCCGCGAGCTGCATGACGGGACGGGACAGACGCTGACAGCGCTGGGGCTGGGACTCGCCGCGGCCAGAGAAAGTGTGAAGTCAGACCCAGGCGTCGTTGCCCGACAACTGGCCGAGTTGAAGACGCTGAGTGCAAGGGCTCTCCAGGAACTCCATAACGTGGTGTCGGATTTGCGCCCATCCGTCCTGGATGATCTGGGTCTCGTGCCGGCCTTGCGCGGCCAGGTCCAGGATCTTGAATCGCGGACAGGGGTGCGGGCGCAGTTCATGGTGAGTGGCGGGCGCCGGCGTGTCCAACCCGAAATTGAAACCGTTCTCTTTCGCATCGCCCAGGAGGCTCTAACGAACGTCGCAAAGCACGCCGCGGCTCAAACCGTCGCCGTTCGGTTGATCTTCGCCGACGACGCGGTTCGGCTCACCGTCCAGGATGACGGTTGCGGATTCGATCCCGATGAGGCGCTCCGCCCGGGTCCTGAGCGCCGGCGTGCCTGGGGACTGCTGGGCATCCAGGAGCGCGTTGCCCTGGTCGGGGGCATCTGCCAGATCATGTCGCAACCTGGCGCAGGCACCACGATCCAGGTCAGCATCCCCGTGACCGACAATTCGACTTTGGCCATTCCGAGGAGTGAGCATCCCTAGATGCGAACGCGTCCACAAGAACGGCACGTGGGCGTGCCTTACTCCTCAACGCAGAGGGGTACCAATAAAACGGTTACGGCCTAAGGATAAGGGAGTTGCGGATGTCAAAGATCAAGTTGATCCTCGTGGATGATCATGCTGTCGTCCGGTCCGGCCTGCGTATGCTTCTGGAAGCCCAGCCCGGTATCGAGATTGTGGGTGAGGCAGAGACCGGCAGCGAAGCGCTGAAGAAAGTCAAGTCGTTACGGCCTGACATTGTTCTCATGGATATTACGATGCCCGACATGAATGGCATTGAGGCCACGAGACGGATCAAAGAGTCCTACCCGGACACGACGGTGTTGGCCCTGACCATGCACGAAGACGACCAGTACTTCTTCGAGATGCTCAATGCCGGCGCCTCGGGCTACGTGCCCAAGCGAGCCGCCCCCGACGAGCTGGTAACAGCCATCCGCACCGTCAGCCGAGGTGAGGTATTCCTGTACCCATCGTTGGCCACGCGCCTCGTGCAGGATTACCTGCGACGTGCGGAGTCTGGCGATCAACCGATGATCCGCGACGAACTCACCCCCCGCGAGCGAGAGGTCCTGATCCTTATCGCTGAAGGACTGACGAATGCTGAGATTGCTCAGAAGCTGGTCATCAGTCCCAAGACTGTGGATCGTCACCGGGAGAATATCATGCGGAAGCTGAACCTGCACAGCCGGATCGATCTCGTCAAGTACGCCATCAAGAAAGGCCTGATCGAGCTCGAGGAGTAGGATCACCTGGTAGCTACTCAGTCCACCCTCCCGCAGGTTATGACAGACCCGGTCTTCAAGCTTGAATGGCCAGTCTGCGTGCGCTCTTGCACCGAAACAACCCCCAAACCTGCGGGAGGGTGAGCAGCTACCTTCAGCGGCTATGGGGTGAACACCCCATATACACTGGGGCTTTCTGAACCTCGGTTAATTCCTCTCGCACCACATTCGCCCTCTACGCACTTCTTTAGCGCTTTCATCAGTACCATCCTGGGGAATTCTTCCCAGTCAAAATGGTCCCATCACCCGATAGACAGCACCTACCCAGGGTGGTATACTGCAATCAGGTTGAGAGATGATGGCAAAGGAGGAGTCACTAGTCAGCTACCCTCCCGCAGGTTGCAACAAGCAGCAGCTTTGCCCCTCAGCAAGAACTCAGAGCAACGATGCTCGGCCAGAGAGGGTCTAAACCTGCGGGGGGGTGAGAGTAGTTACAAGGAGGGCAGCAATGGAACAACTCCTTAGCACGGCGCTTATCTTTGGGCTATTTGTTCTGCGGTTCATTGTCCCGCTGGTCATCACGGCGGGGGCCGGCTATTTGTTAACTCGCCTGGACAGGCGCTGGCAGGCTGAAGCCGAAGCAGAGCGTCAGGCGTGGATTGAGGCGGATGCAGCCAAGCAGCCGGCGCTGCCGGCCGCAGCACCGGCCATCTTTCCACTGCTGAGCGCCCCGTGTTGGATACTGAAGGGGTGTGACCCGGCAACACGCGCCAAGTGTCCGGCTTACCTTCACGCATACAGCCCCTGCTGGCTGACCCGCTCGAAGGCGGAAGGAGAGCTACCGACCTCATGCCTCACGTGTACTCTGTTCGCTCACGACGTCGGAGAGAGCCCCTTGCTCCCTCAAGAGGTCAAACGGGACGCCTTGCCCACTCAACCGGCTGCACGGGACTAACAGGAGGAGATGATTATGTCAACAAGAAGCAGTCATATCATCGCAGGCCGTCCCCTTCTGGTCCTCGTCGCCACGCTGGTGATCGCCCTGCTGGTTGGGTTCTCGGCCCCGGCATACGCGGCACCGCCCGATGCGTCCGGTACACCTGAGCCGGCCCGAATCCAGGACCCGGCCACCTGTGCCGAGTGCCATGCTGAAGAATACGATGCGTGGCAGAGAAGTGCCCACGCCCAGGCCTCCAACGCCTCGGGCTTTCTGAAAGCGTGGGTGCGGAGTGGCCGGCTTGGCGAGTGTCTGACGTGCCATACGACAGGCTATGACACGGTTACGGGGCAGACGGGTGAAGCCGGCGTGACCTGCCAGGCCTGCCATGAATCCGCCGGCCAGGAGCATCCCCCGGCAACGATGAGCGTCCGCGTCTCGTCCGAAGCGTGTGGCAAGTGCCATGTGAATACACTGAAAGAGTGGCAGCTCAGTGGCCACGGCCGACGAGGTGTGGAATGCACCGCCTGTCACCAGTCCCATTCCCAGACACTGCGCATTCAGCCGGCGAACGAGCTGTGCGGTAGTTGCCACGGTCGCCGGCGGGAAGATATGGCCCACAGCAGCCACACACGCGCGAATCTGACATGCACCTCATGCCACATGCCGGCGAACCCGGCTGCCACCGTTACAGAAGACATTGGCGGGGTTGGCACGGTCGGGCATACGTTCAGTGTCGGATCGCAGACGTGTGCCCAGTGTCACCAGGACGAAATTCATGGCCGTGCACGTGAGATGGTGGGTGGTCAAGTGGTTTCCACGCTCCCGGGGATTGGTATTGACCAGGAAAGCAAGGCCCTGCAGGCTGTCCGCGAGCGTGTGCGTATCCTGGAATCCGAAAACAAGACCCTGGAACGCAAAGCTGAGCGGCAGCGGTTGTTGACATACGTTGGAGGGGCCTTCGGATTCGGGACCGGCGCCTTCGTCGGCTTGATTGGGGCTTTGGTCCTGGTCTATGTCTTGCAGAGGAGGGGCACGGTATGACAGATCAAGTTCGCCGGCCACTCTCTCGGCGTACTTTTCTCAAGAGCGTCGGAGCGTTGATCGCTGCGCTGACACTGCGGGAACCGGTTGATGACGTGCTGGCCGAGACTTCCGAAACGGGGTCGGCGGCGAAGTCGGTGGGCATCCTGATCGATCTGACTCGCTGCATCGGGTGCCGGGAATGCGAGGCGGCCTGCAAGGAAGCCAACGGGCTGCCCGACGGGGTGGGCAATCCACCCCACCTGTCAGCCGACACATGGACTTTCGTGGATTTTCGCGACGTTCCCACGGCCTCGGGCGAGCCTCAGCCGGTGAAGCGCCAGTGCATGCACTGCCAGGATCCGGCCTGCGTCTCGGCGTGTCCGGTGGCAGCCATGCACAAGACCCCCGAAGGTCCGATTGTCTACCGGCCTGAGCGCTGCATCGGGTGCCGTTACTGCATGATCGCCTGTCCCTTTGGTGTCCCCAGGTTCAAGTGGGACGCCGCGCTACCGGTTGTTGGCAAGTGCACCATGTGTATCAACCGCCTGGAGGCCGGTCAACAGCCGGCGTGCGTGAGCGCCTGTCCCACCGGTGCCTTAAAGTTCGGCAAACGCGATGCCCTGCTGTCTGAGGCCAGGGGACGGATTCAGGCCGATCCTGATCGCTACGTGGATCACATCTACGGCGAAACGGAGGTGGGCGGGACCTCCGTGCTATACCTGTCCGGCGTGCCTTTCGAGGAACTCGGCTTCCGGACTGACCTGCCGGATGAGCCGCTGCCGGCGCTGACCTGGGAGGTCATGTCGAAAATCCCCGCCCTGGTCGTGAGTCTGGGTGTGGTGCTGGGCGCAAGTTCGTTTCTCACCCATCGTCGGGCGATGGTTGAAAACGAGGATGAGTAACTCACACCCTCCCGCAGGTTTCGAGGAGAGTTGAATGGCTGGATGGTTGAATGGCTGGATGGCTAGATGGTTGGCTGGCTGGATGGCTTGCACAGTACCGCCCAGCCATCTAGCCAACGAGCCATCTAGCCAACCGTTTTCGGAGTAGATACGCGGAGGGATGATGCTGTGGGTGGCAGTATTTGGTTGATCATATCGCTAATCGGATTCGGCGTGGCGTCGCTCTACCTGGGCGCTGCCGCCATAAGCACCCTGGCTTATCGCGCGGCGCAGGCCGGGCGTGCATCCGGGCTGTCTCGGCCTGCCTTGCCGGCCACCGTCCCGGTCATCAGCGGCCGAGTGCTGCGGCGAGTGGTTGGCCTGGCCATGCTGGCCGGCCTCTTCGGGGTGGCCGCAGCGATCACCGTGGTACGCTTCGTCGGGGGCCTGGGAGCTTCAACGGCTCTGAGCGATCAGTTCCCGTGGGGGCTCTGGATCGGGTTCGACGTGATGAGTGGCGTGGCCCTGGCCGCCGGCGGGTTCGTCATCGCCGGCGCGGTCCATGTCTTCGGGCTCAGGCGCTATGAACCCCTCGCCCGGCCAGCCGTCTTGACGGCGTTTCTCGGTTACCTACTCGTCATCTTCGGGCTGCTGTACGACCTGGGTCGGCCCTATCGAATCTGGCACCCGCTCATCTACTGGCAACACCATTCTGTGATGTTCGAAGTCGGTTGGTGCGTGACCCTGTACACGTCCGTGTTGGCGATGGAATTCAGCCCCATGCTGTTTGAACGGCTGGGGTGGCAGTGGCCCTTGAAGATCGTCCGGTTCTTCTACATCCCGATCGTCATCGCCGGCGTCATCCTGTCCACACTCCACCAGTCGTCCCTGGGCTCGCTGTTCCTGATCGTCCCCGAGAAACTTCACCCGCTGTGGTACTCGCCCCTGCTGCCGGTGTTCTTCTTCACGTCGGCGGTCGCCGCCGGCCTGGCAATGACCATCGTGGAGTCCACGTTGAGCGCCAAAGCCTTCAAGCGCGGCCTGGAGGCCGACTTGCTGGCCGGCCTGG
>CAZHMV010000200.1:6611-9406 GCA_964532665.1 uncultured Anaerolineales bacterium | reverse complement strand
CTTTCGAAGCGGAGTCGGCCTGAAAGCGGCTGAAACCTTGCCAGTTCAAGGCGCTTCTAAGACTTCCGAAGTCTGAACGTCGCTTATTTGAAAGGTATTGTACTTAAGGGTTGCGGAGGAAAAACCCCTCTCATCGTGGGCAGCAATCTCGTGCCTTGGCAAAACGCCCGTTGCTCCCACGCTCCCTTGCCCCCATGCTCCCCGGCTCCTCTGCTCCCTTACTCATTTGACTCCACACTGAAGTTCCAGCGATAGGCAAAGTCGTCGCCATTAGCGAGCGTGTAGCGGAGGGTGGTGGTGTGGGGACCGACGGGCAGATCAACCTCCCAGCAGGCCTCGCGACGGAGCGACGGTCCCTCTTGCGTGGGACGCATCTCGGTCACGTAGCCGGGTCCTCCCAATGGACGACCGTCCAGGCTCAGCCGGGCTGCGCCCTTCAGGTTCCCGGCGGCTACATCCCAGGTGCCGCAAACACGGACTTTTCCGCCCGGTTGCACCGTCCCTGGCGCAGGGAGTACCCGCACCAACTGAGGCGGGCGTCCCATTTCTACCACTACGGCCTGGCCAACGATGAGCTTCGTCGGGCCGGATTCTGGCCAGCCGTTGAGGGCAATCAACTCATCCAGCGTCAGGTTGTATTGCCGGGCGATGCCGACCACGGTATCGCCGGGGGCAACCTCGTGCACGATGGCTTCGGTCGATGGACTGGCGAGGGGGATGCGTACCACGTCACCCTCGTCACTCTGTAGCTCGAGAGTAAGCGAGGAAACGTCCTGGAACTCTCCCGCACAGTTGAGGTATCCGTAGGCCAACTCTTGCTTGCGGTTGAGCATGACTCTGGCCACAGCGCACCGAAAAGAAGCACCGGAGGGATCGTAGACAGCAATTCGGCGCGCCGGCAGGGTGGGCTGCCTTCGAGCGGCCTCGTTTGCCGGTTCGTACATGATCTGAAACCCAGGCACACCATCGGGCTCCGTTGTGGCCACGGAATAGAGGCGGGTGAGGCGATAACGTGATCTTCCAATCTGGATGGTCTGACCCAGCCAGAGCGACACCTTCGCGGGTGTCGGGGTGGATGCCGCAGGGGTCGGAATGCCCGGCGGAGCCGTGAGAAAGGTGGTCGAAGCACTGGTGTTTAGATCGAACCACGCGTCTTTGTACGACTCGTAAGGTCGCCCGGCGCTGTCGGTGACCACAACGCGGAAGCGATCGTCCGGCAATGCTTGACGGGGTATCGTCACCAGGTGGTAGGCCAGCCGGCTATAGGGTACCATCGATGCTCCCCGTAGCGCGGTCTCACCGGGCTGCACCTCGGTCGTGATCCGCAGCGTGTCGCCCTGGCGGGTGATGTGGGTGATGGTGATGTGGTAGCCGGCCGGCAGCGGTTGGAAGATGCCCAGCAGGAGCTCGTTCTCCCAGTCAATCGGCGTCTGCGGCCAGTAGGCGGGGTGGGACCCGAGATCGTGGAGCAGGGCCGTCAGGCTGTACTCATCGTTCACGATTTCGAGAAACGGACGTGGATCGAGGGGCTCGGACGAGGCTGGCTCGCCGGGAAGCGGCTGGCCCTGACTCCAGGTCTCGAAAGGCACCGGTTCGCTGCCGCTCAACCATGTGCTGAGCGAAGCGAACGTAACCGCGCCGACGCCTGGCTGAACCCGCTCGTGCAGGGTGAGCCACAGGCCGGCCATCAGCAGGAGCAGCACCCCCACGGCGACGGCCTGACCGGCCAGCGCCGGTACCTGCAGCAGTGGACGCCGAACCCCGCTGAACCACTGGCTCTGCCGGCTGTCCGCTCCGACGGCGTTGTAGAACACCTCGCGTAGCTGCTCGTCCGGTTGCAGATCGACCAGGCCGGCCAGGTCCCAATCCATGGCCTGGTACGCCATCAGCCGATCCGTGCAAGTTGCGCAAACCCGAACGTGCCGGTCAACCTGCCGGCATTCTTCGTCACTCAGATCCCGATAGACGGCCAATAGTTCCTCGATCTCTATATGCTCCTTCATCCCGGGTTCTCCCACTCCTTCACCCGACGCTTGTGGGGCAGAGTTTCCAGACCCAGTAGATCCAGATTTGAGGAGCTAGCATCCCCAGGTGCGGCTTCGTTCGGCACGTAAGCGTGCCTCACTCCTCACGAATTGGATCTACTGAATCTGCTGCCTCAGTCCTTTTCGTATGCCTGCCGAAACATCTCGCGTGCCCGATACAGCCGCGTTTTGGCGGCCCCTTCGCTGATACCGAGCACTTCGGCTACCTCACGCACGCTGAAGCCGTCGTGACTGTAGAGGAGCAGCGGTGCCCGGTAGTGGGGCGGTAGTTCCGCCAGTGCCTGTTCCACCGCGATGCGTCGGTTCGTCTCCTCAGCCGGATCCGCCCCGGTCAGATGAGAGGTGTCGGCTGTGCGCCATGGCAGCCAGGCGAAGCGCCGGCGTCGTTTCAGGGCGTTGAGGGCGGTGTTGGAAGCGACTCGATACACCCAGGCGCGCCGGTTCTCGACCCGGGGTAGCCGGTGGCGAGCGCGGAAGACCTGGAGAAAGGTCTCCTGGGTCAGGTCGTGGGCCCACTCACGGTCATTCACCAGGCGATAAATGTAGGCGAAGACCGCCGTGTGGTAGCGTTCGAACATCTCGGCTACCAGGGCCGCCGCCCTGTCCCGAGCCCGTCGAGGGGGCTCGTCATGGGCCTCGAGGCGGGCCACGGCGTCAGTCTCCACAGGGCCGGCCTCTTGGTTTGCACGCAGTTGTCACGGGTTGTCTCCTGGCCAGGTATTGAGTCGTCGATGCCTGCACCGGCACAGG
>CAZHMV010000200.1:0-6511 GCA_964532665.1 uncultured Anaerolineales bacterium | reverse complement strand
TCACGGGTTGTCTCCTGGCCAGGTATTGAGTCGTCGATGCCTGCACCGGCACAGGCGCCTGCACCGGCACAGGTGCCTGCACCGGCACAGGTGTTGTTCTCTCACAGAGTGTGACAATTGGGGAGGGGGTTTGGTCACACGGAGGTAGAACCGCGGATTACGGGAAGTCGCGGATGGAGTTGAGATCATAGACCACCGTTCCTGGCAGATGCCGGCCGCGGCCAGGACGCCCTCAACCGCTGATCGCAGAACACGCGCTCTTTCTCAGCAATACAATTTCATCTTTTCTGCAGCTCCTGCGTTAGTGCCTCTGTGGCCCGTTGTTTCAATGTTGCTCCGGCACCCCCATAGCCGATGTTTACCTGGTCGTCCCATACTTCAATCACCACGTAGCCCAACTCCACAGGATCCGGCTCATAGCAGCCCTTGGCCTCAGAAAACTTGAAACTGAGGGAGGGGTAGGGCAGACGGTGCATGGGGACTGACGGATCTTTTAGCGCTGCCAGTGCTGGAGCGAATACTTCATCATGCACGTTTTTCACGCTCGCACCGTACGAGACGCTTTCGGGGAAAGGATACAAGTTGGGGTCCATGATCTGGATTGTCACGCTACCCTTGCGTTTCTGGCCCTGCACCTCGCCCAGGAGAGGCTCGGGCCCAGAGGGTGCGTGCTCCTTGGGGTTGCAATAAGGTAGATGCTCGGGCGAGTATCCCATGATGCTTGCCGGGAGATCATGCTCGCCGGACGTTGGTGCAACCCGAGCAGTTCCACCATCTGCAACACCGTCAGGCGTCTGCGTCGTGACCAGACCTTCGGCGATTTGCAACAATTCAACTTCGGAAACCGTCCCCTCCAGCTCGATCCGGGTCCCTTCGTCGATCCAAGTCAGTTTGAGCGCCTGATCACTTCGCTGCAGCCTGGCGGGTTGGCCGACCACAGAGCGTGGCTCACCGGCCGGCAGCGCCTCACCCTGCCGGTCGGCCCGCTCGAACAACTGGACGTACCGCCCATCGCTGGCCTCGTACACCAGCACGATGTACGGCTCACTGCCCCGACCCTGCTCGATGGCCGCTTGCGCGGCCGGACCGGCCGACTGCGGCCTGACCTCCTTCTCAATGACACTGACGCCAGTCCGACCAGTCCGCGGATCAGGGCCAGGATTGTAGCGTTGCGCGGTTAGTTTGAAGCCTTCGGGGAGGTAATCGGGCTGTTTCACATTGAACGGCGGGGCCGGCCTAAAGGTTGAAATTCCTTCCGATCCAGTTGCAATACCCCCGCCCAAAAGCTGCCGGATCTCTCCGACGGCCTGCGCGGCTGCGGCGCGAAAGCCGGGAGAGATCACCAGGAGCGCTATGGCGACCAGCACGGCGGCCCCAACCCCGACCACCACCGGCCGGAGAATCCGCCGCCAACTGCGCCATGTCGATGGGCGATTCGACGGCTGCGCGAGACTCCGGATCTGATCGGCTGCCGGCTGCGGAATGGCCTGGATGCGGTGCTGAAGCGTGGCGCTGGGCGTCTGGCGCAGGCTCAGCAGTTGCCGGACCAGCTCGGTATCGGCGGCCTCGAATTCCGCCAGGATCTCAGATTCTGTCTGGAATTGCACTGTACGTTTCTCATTTCCGTTCATGGCACTTTCTCCCATTGCTCTCGCAATTTCCGCATAATCCGGTAGATCGCCGTGCCAATGGCCGATTCGCTTTTGCCCACCACCTGGGCGATGTCGCGGTTGGTCATGCCGGCCCCGAATTTGAGGGCGATCAGTTCCTGTTCTTGCGGATTCAGCGCCTGGACAAGGCGTTGCAGGCGCGCCTGCCGTTCCGCTTCCATGACTCGCGCTTCTGGCAGGGGATCGCGATCGGGCTGTCGCTCGTCCAGTGCGACCGTAGGGTGCCGGCTCTGCTGCCGCTGCCAGTCGATGACCACGCGGCCGGCGATAGTAAACAGCCAGGTGGTGAAGCTGGCGCGGTCGGACTGATAGCGATGGCGCACCTCCCAGGCCCGCTCAAAGGTGTCGGCCGTCAGGTCCTCCGCGACGACGCGGTCGCCCACGCGAAAGAGGATGTAGTTGAAGACGGGGTGGATGTGTTGGCGGTACAGCTCCGCGAAGGCGTCAGCATCGGTGATTGACGTGTCTGGTTTCGTGGCAAACCTGTTGATGACATTCTGTAGCATGGGAGCCCCTTGTCCGTTGCAACGAATGGGCTGTCAACGGATGGAAAACGGATTATTGGAAAGCGGCTGGATGCCGGCACAGCCGGCATCCGTTGACCACCCGTTCCCGCATCTATTTATACGCTGAACGGACAAAAGTATCACATCACGGAACATGCGTTGTGATCCCCACCCGTGTCCCGGTGGTCACTGGCAGCAGCGGCAGGAACACCCGCCACAGACGAGGCGGCGTCAGGCGCAAGATCATCAGGCCGGCCCAGTCCGCCGCGACATACGCGTAGCCGCCGGCCACATCGATGCCGAAGGGCACACCCCGCATGAGATAAAAGCTCACCTCAACGGGCGCTCCGGGGTTCGAGACATCGAATACGTGCACCCCCGAATAGTCGGCGGTGCCTCGTCGGTCCACACCGACGTAGGCATAGTCCCCACTGACATGCACGGTAGCCGCCGGCATCGGTGCCGTGCCACCGATCTCCCGCGGCCGCGTCGGGTCCGACACATCCACGATCCGCAGGCCGGCGCTCCCGTCGGCCACATAGGCGTATTCACCCGTCACAAAGACGCTGCGGGCACTGCCGGGCGGCCGGTACACGGACAACAGCTTCGGGGCCTCCGGCGTCGCCACATCCACCAGCCGCACGACGCCGAAGCAGTATGAACCACCGGACATTGGAGCACACATATTCGACACGATGTAGGCGATCTCGTCGGCGACGAAAACGTCGCTCACTTCACGTGGGAATTCATACACGCCGACGCGGGCCGGCGAGGTCGGGTCTGCCACATCCACCACTTCCAGCCGGCTGTGTACGTCGTCACCCTCGTAGCTCATAGCGACGATGTATGCATACCGTCCCACGACGTGGATGTCACGTTCGCCCCCTTCGGCGTCGTACAACCCAACCTCGCGGAGGGCTGTTGGGTCGGACACATCCAGGATGTGGACACCGTAGTCAAAGCCAGTGGCGATGTAGGCGTGGTGGCCAGATACAGATAGATGGTAAATGCCGCCGGGCAGCCGATACGAGCTAACCTCCGCCGGCACAGCAGGATTGGAGATATCAATGATGCGCAGCCGCCGGCCAATCCTCGCTGAGGTCGTAGCGTCGGTGACATAGGCGTAGTGCCCGACGACATCAACGTCGTTCGGGTTATTTGGGGCCTGGTAGGAACCGGCGAGAACAGGCCTTTGCGGGTCGGAGACGTCCACAACGCTCAAGCCGGCCGATGCCTGGGCCAGATAGACATAGCCATCGGCTATGGCCATAGCCCTGCCACCCGATTCCTGGTACACACCGACGCGCATGGGGGCTGCCGGATCGGCGACATCGATAATGTGCAGCGCCGCGCTGGCCAGGTATGCATAATGGCCGACGACCTGGACATCGCCGCCCCACACATGAACTGGATATGATCCCAGCAGGTGTAGCTCAGCCGGGTCGGAGATGTCCACGATTCGGAGACCACCGCCATCGATCACGTACAGGAGATTCTCCGCCACGTAGAGGCGGTAGACGATGTCGGGCATCGCGTAGAATGCCACCTCGGCCGGCGTGCCTGGGTCGGCGACGTCTACCACGCGCACGCCGGTGCCACCGGGGTCCGGATCATCGCTCTCCCGCCAGGCCAGGTAGGCATACCGGCCGGCCACGTGGACGTCCACGACAGCGCCGGGGGGTTGGTAGCTACCCACTTCCTGAGGCACGGTTGGATCAGAGACATCGAGGATCCGCAGGCCGCCCCGGTATCGGGCTGCCACGTAGACGTAATCACCGGTGAGATGGATGCGATCAACCCACCAGCCGGGCATGGAATAGCGGCCCATCGTCCTCGGCTGAGTCGGATCTGAGATATCGAGGATCCACAGCCCGCTGTTGAACGGTCCCACGTAGCCACTCCAGACCACGTATGCCCGATTTCCGGAGACCACAACGTCGGACACGTAGTCGGGCATTTCCTCCGACACGCCGACGACAGCAGGGTGGGCCGGATCGGAGACGTTGAGGACCCACAACCGCGGCCCGATGCCCAGGTAAGCGTGGTTGGCTTGCACGGCAACCGCATACGCCGGCCCACCGATCTGCCCCACCAGCGTCATGTTCCGCGGCTGCCAGGCAGAGCTGTCCGGATCCGACGATCTCACGCCCGCCCCATCCACACCCTCGTTGAGGCTGAGGGTAAGGCCCAACAGCAGGATGACCAGGCTCGAACGGGCAATGATAAGCCAGTCCCTTCGCTCAAACATCGGCTGATCTCCTCCAGATCACTTCCCAGACAAGATCAGAACAAATGGTAGCAGCAGAGAGATGAAAAACCAAACAGACCCTAAGGGTTTCGGAACCCCTTAGGGTCTACAGTCGCTGAAGGAGCTGCAAAGGGGCCGGCGATTGGAACAACGTACAGAACTCGTTCGTCTAGCGTCTGGATAAGGTCTTGACACCCGCTTTTTTTGCGGTACAATAAGGTACACTTGGAAGGCGGCCGGCGAGGTTAGTATTGAGTAGCGAGAGGAGGAGAGAGTCATGTACCGCTTCCTTAAAGTGATGGGTAGCTTGGCCGGCCTGGCTGCCATCGGGATTTTGCTGGCTGCGCTGGCGCTGACCTTTGGTGGCCAATTCGGTGCCCGTGGGCAACCGCAGGTGGCGCAGCAGCCGTACCCGCCCCCGCAGACGCCGACACCCGGCCCCTATCCCCCGCCAGGGACACCTGCGCCAACGTTTACCCCCTTCCCCACCGTGACACCAGGTGGGATACCCCCCACCCCACCACCAACACCCAGCCCGATCGAGATTGTGCTGACACCGGTGCCACCGGAGGTGACGGACGCCCTCACCCAGCCGATCCAGATTACGACCCGGCCGGCGCCGCGCAGTGAACTGGCCGTGGATGGCAACTATGTGGTCTGGCGAAGTTACGAGGATAATCAGACCAACATCGCGGCCTACAACCTGGCGACCAGTGAGGAGCGGCGCATCAGCAGCTTGCCAGGGGGAAAAAGCGGTCTGACTGTGTCCGGTCGTTACGTTGTTTGGGCAGAATCCATGGACCTGGGGGACAGGCACGTTACTGTTCTCCGAGCCTATGACTTGGTAGGTCAACAAGAAATTCAAATTGGCCCTGATGAGCAGCCGGGTGATTACCCTGATGTTTCAGGTCACACAGTTGTTTGGAGTGATTGGCGTCACTACAACAACGATCGAGAAGTGGATCTCTATGGTTACGACCTGCAGCGGGGTGAGGAATTCCCTGTGGTAGTCAGGCCAGGCATACATCTCTTTCCCCGCGTTGACGGCAACTGGGCTATCTACCTGTATTGGCCACCAGGAGCATCTCTCGGTGGTCGATTCCCAAGTCAGCCGACCCTGCGAGTCCATCACCTGCGCACCGGCGAGGATATTGCGTTGGGCCCAGCCTACTATCGCAACGATGCTTCTTGCTGCAGGTCCCACACTATTTCAGGCCAGCGTGTTGTCTGGCTGGGGAGCAACGGGCAGCTGCATCTCTACGACTTGGCCACCCGCCAAGAGCGCATCCTACCCGAACCGCAGAGGTTCGATCCCTCTCTGGCGTTGCACGGCAATATGCTGCACACCGGCAGCCGGGTGTACAATGTGGAAACCGGCGCCATGTTGACACTCTTCCAATCCTTCCGCCTGGAGCGACCTTCACAGGTGGATGAGGTAGCCACCGATGGCCAGACGGTAGCCTGGATTTTCGATGCCGGCGGTGAGGGACGCGTCTACGTGGCGCGCTTCCGCCGCTTGCCATAGACGCTGCCAGACATTCGAATCTAGAGATCATTTTCTTGAGCTAATTGCTGAGGGAGCTTCGCTATGAAGAGAATCATCCCCATGTTCCGTCTTTTTGTGCTTGTAATAGCCTTTGGTGCGTTTGCCTCAGTTTCTCCAGGGCCCATTGCAGCGAGCGGACCCATCAAGCAGTGGTCCGGCATTCACCTGGGCAACCGACCTGCGGCAGACTGGAACAGCACACTGTTGGCCCGAATTGATGGAGACCGACCTGGTGTGACCTGGCCCAAAGCGGTGGTGTTTCTCAGCAGCCAGCTTTACGACCTGAGCCGTGATGCCAACTGTCGGATTAAGACAGGAGCCAACGACACGACTACTGGCCGTCCTGTAATTTTGGATTACCTACAGCGTGCTTCACAGAACGGCGTGCGCATCATCATTCGCGTTTACCCGTCACCGGGCAATTTCGATGCAAACTACAATCTGTGGGTAGATCCCATTCCCGGTATCGGCTACTGCGACTGGAACAACTATCGCCCCGCTTATGATATCGCGGATGAGATGGTCGCCATTCACAACTATA
>CAZHMV010000199.1:0-9417 GCA_964532665.1 uncultured Anaerolineales bacterium | reverse complement strand
AAGTGCTATCAGTTTGAACGGATCACCCTCTCTGCGTTGAGATGCGATTGCCCTGCGACGTGCGCCTGCCCGAGCTTGCCAACGCCGGCATAATCTGATATGATATAAGTAGCAACAATCCTGAAGCATCGGCGTGTGAGAGAGGTACTCCGATGTTCACGCACGAATTGACAAGTCGCCGGCCTGCCGTCGCCGGCCAGTTCTATCCGGCCAATCCCACAATACTGCGGGATATGGTCAATGCTTACCTGGAAGCAGCGCCGGCCCGCCAACTGGGCGAGGTGCGCGCTGTGATTGCGCCCCACGCCGGCTACCCCTACTCCGGTCCCATCGCTGGACATAGCTTCAAGGCGCTGGCCGGCAAGCCCCGGGGACGCTACACCATCTACCTGATGGGGCCGGCGCACTACGTGCCTGTCAACGGCGTCGCCGTCGGCCTGTTCGATCGCTTCGACACGCCGCTGGGGGCCGTGAAGGTGGCGGTGGAAGAGGCGCAAGCGTTGGTAGAGCATGGCGACCCGTATCTGGCAGGAAATCAGGCGCATGTGCCCGAACACTGCCTGGAAGTCGAGCTGCCTTTCCTGCAGGCTGTGCTGCCAGATTTCCAGATCGTCCCGATGCTGTTCGGCCGTGTCGATCCCGTGCGCGTTGCTCGTGACTTAGCCGAACTGGTGAAAGATGATCTCTGGAGCCTGGTGGTGGTCAGCTCTGACCTGAGCCACTATCACGGCTATGAGGCAGCGCAGCGCATGGATCGGGCTTTCGTGAAAGCAGTCGTGGCCGGCGATCTGAACCTGGCCGCCCAGGGCGAGGCCTGCGGCGTCATGCCCGTTCTCACCCTGATGACCATTGCTCACAACCTGGACTGGCACCCCACGCTGCTGGACTACCGCAACTCCGGCGACACGGGTGGCGACAAATCGGGCGTCGTCGGCTATGCCGCCGTGGCCTACACTACTTCCAATGGACACGTCGCAGACTGAGACCGTTCTCGAACTGACGCCGGCAGAGGAGGAGCAGTTACTCCAGGTCGCCCGCGCGGCATTGGAAGTAGCTGTTCAGACAGGCGTCGCCGACGAGACGTGGCTCCCGCCGGTAGAGGTTTCCGAGCGCTTGCTAGAGAAAGGCGCAAGCTTCGTCACGCTGCGTATGGACGACGGTACATTGCGCGGCTGCATCGGATCGGCGGAGGCGTACCGCCCGTTGGTGCTGGATGTGGCCTCCAACGCCATGCGAGCCGCCCTCTTCGATCCACGCTTCGAGCCCGTCACGCCGGACGAACTGCCCCACATCGAGATCGATATCTCGATCCTGACACCGCTCACTCCGCTTGAGTACCAGGACGGCCGGGACCTCATCGCCCGTTTGAGGCCGCACATCGACGGCGTGATGATCATCAGCGGCTTCCATCGCGCACTCCTGCTCCCTCAAACCTGGGACCTGATGCCCGATCCGCGTGAGTTTATGGCGGTGTTGTGCCGCAAGGCCGGCCTGCCCGCCGATGCGTTCCTGGAGGGGGATTTGGAGGTGTACACGTTTCAGGCACACACCATCGAGGAGCCGGCGACCGGTAAGGCCAAACCGCGTGAAACGTAAAACGCGAAACGTGATGACCTTGATCCTGCCCTCGATCTTCACGTTTCACGTACGTGCTTTCGGCCGGTGCTGGGCTGCCAGTTCCAGTTTTGCGTTGAGCCTGGTCAATGTTTCTTCGTGACCGCCCGCGTTAGCCAGTACACAGCCCCCAGCATCGCCGCCAAGCCGCCGGCAGCGATGGCTGTGGTGCGCGGGGGTACGCCTGGCATGACCACCTGGCCGTCGCCGTATTCCTTGAACAGCCGGCCCCACTTCGTGTTCAGCGCTGCCTCGACGCGCTTCCGCCCCACGAAGGGATACCAGTACACGTTGTGGTACAGGTGGGACGCGAAGTAGGACCACGGGACCAGCGGCGACTGTAGCAGCAACTTCTCGAAAGGCTTCAGCGGCCCGTGGTAGATGGCATGCTGACCCCGGCTGGCAAAGGTCTGCTGCTGGACGAAACCCCACGACTCTTCGGCCACCTCGACGTCGCCGACAATCTCGATCTCGCGCGGGTCGCCGACCCCCAACCCCTTCTCGTGAGCCAGCCGGATAAACCGGATCGACATCGGATCGAAGCCCTGCAGTTTCGCGCTGATCGCATCGATGGCAACCTGGTCGGCGGAAGCCAGGATGACGTCCTTTTCGTGCCATCGCATGGCCCGTGGTCCAGGGCCATCGCCGGCAAACGTGCCATCCATGACCGCGAACAGGCCCGTGTGGATGTCCTGCTGAATCTGCAGCAGGTCCACCAGGGTGTCGTGAATCACAGCGTGGGTCCAGTGTCGCCTGCGGTGAAGTAATCCTCCGAAGGCGTTCTTCATTGCACCCGTCATCACGGTGAAGACATGGGTCTTAATTGTAGGGAGCTGTACAATATTGGTGTCGTAGAGCAGTTTGGGAATGTAGACACCTTCTGGGTAGACATGGTCGAGGACCAGGAAAGGCTCCTTTGGCTCATAGCGTACCCACTCCACGCCCGGCTTGTAGGTGTAGACACAGGGAACGTTGTACTTGTCGGTAACGTATTTGTGCTTGTTGTTGACCTCACCGTTGGAGGTGTCTACGACCACCGTGTCGTTGTGAACGCCGGTGAGGGAATAGCCGGCCCCCTGCAACTCGCGGATCACCCCTTCGAGCTGCCAGGGGGCTGTCGAGCAAGCCGGATACCAGGTGTCCCACGAGATGTTGATCTTCAGGAGAGTTTCTTTGTCCGGCGGCAGGGCCTCCCGATAGCCGGCCAACTGCATCAGCCGGCCATAATCCTCCAATACAGTCTCCGGCCGCGTGCGCAACACGGCCACTTTACCACGTCCCGGAAAGTTGCTTTTGTCGATCATGGGCTCTCCATCCAAGAAACGCGTTGCGTGGTGCATGTTCCGTTTCTGTCACACAACACGCGCTGTCCTGACGTCCCTCCTAAGCCCGTCGAAGGGCCTGTCGAAGGGCACCACGCAACACGTTTCCCCGACCCTGCTGTCAGCTTTCTTCTCGCTCTCGCTTCGCCTGCTCGACAATCTCCTGAGCAACGTGCTGGGGCACCGGTTCGTAGTGTGAGAATTCAATAAAGTAGATACCTCGGCCCTGAGTCATGGAGCGCAGGTCTGTGGCGTACCGCTGCATCTCGGCCAGCGGGACCTGGGCCTCGATCACCGCCTTCCGGCCCTCTTGGTTGGTGCCCAGCACGCGACCGCGCCGCGTGCTCATGTCCCCCAGAATGTCACCCATCATGTCCACGGGGACGATGACGCGGACATTCATGATCGGCTCCAGGAGCACCGGGCCGGCCTCATGTACGGCGAGCTTGAACGCTTCACGGCCGGCAATCTGGAAAGCGATGTCCTTCGAGTCAACCGGGTGTTCCTTGCCGTCATACACCACAGCTTTCACGTCCACCACCGGATAGCCGGCGATGGCTCCCTGCTCCAGCACCTGCTTGATGCCCTTCTCGATGGAGGGAATGAAAGACTGGGAAATCGCACCACCGAAGACTTTGCTCTCGTATTCGAAGCCTTCGCCACGCTCCAGCGGCTCCACTCGCAGATGCACTTCAGCAAACTGGCCGGCACCTCCCGTCTGCTTCTTGTGACGATATTGAGCCGACGCAATTTGCGTGACGGTCTCCCGGTACGGGACCTTCGGAACAGCGCGGTTCACTTTGACACCGAACTTGTCCTCCATCCGTCGGACCGCGACATCAATGTGCGTCTCACCCATCCCGGACAGGATGAGTTGCTTTGTGCTGGGCTCCTGATGCCAGCGCAGGGTCGGGTCCTCATCGGTCAGCCGGCTGAGGGTTGGGCCCAGTTTTGCCGTGTCGGCCTGGGTCCTGGGTGTCAAAGCGACAGAGTACAACGGTGTCGGGTACTCCGGCGGCGGGATCACCAGGGGATGACCACGATCACACAACGTGTCACCACTCACAGTCTCGTCCAGCTTGGCAACCCCTCCGATGTCGCCGGCAGCGACCTGGCCAGTCGGAATCTGCTCCCTGCCACGCATCACGTAGAGCTGCCCCAGGCGCTCCATCGAACTCGAGCGCGGGTTGTACACCTGAGTGTCGGACTGCATCGTGCCCGAGAATACCCGGTAGAAGGTCAGTTTCCCGACGTACGGGTCGGCGACGGTTTTGAAAACGAATGCTGCCAGCGGACCGGTTGGATCGGCCTCGAGCATTTCATCCTCCCCCGTCGCCGGGTTGGTGGCCTGATAGGGAGAGGCTTCGCTGGGCGATGGGAGATACTCGATCATCGCGTCCATCAGCCGGCGGACGCCATGGTTGTGCGTCGCCGAGCCGATCAGCACCGGCACAATGGAACCCGATGCCACGCCGGCCTGGAACCCGCGCTTGATCTCCTCACCACTGAGCTCGTCGCCATCCAGATACTTCATGAGGAGTTCGTCGTCGTTCTCGGCCGCGGACTCCATCATGCGCCGGCGGTATGTATCGACCTGGCCCGCGGCAGCATCCGGGATATCCTCACTCGCCTTGCCGTCGCCCGTGAAAGCTTTCATCGACACCAGGTCAACGACGCCTTGAAAATGACTGCCCTCGCCGATGGGGATCTGAATCGGCACAAAGGTGGCGTCGAAGGAGGCGTCCAACTGCTCCAGTACGCGGTCAAAGCGCACGTTTTCGCGCTCAATCTTGTTGACGAAGACGAGGCGGGGCAGGCCGGCCTCATCCGTGTAGCCCCAGACCAGTTCGGTGCCTACCTCGACGCCTGCGCTTGCGTCTATCACAATCACAGCGCCATCAGCAACAGCCAGGGCTCCCTTAATATCGCCCAGAAAATCCATGAAACCAGGCGCGTCTAGCACGTTGATTTTGTGGTCGTTCCATTCCACCGGCACAACGGCTGTGTTGATGGAGATGCCACGGCGATGCTCCTCATCGTCGAAGTCGGCCACGGTGGTGCCATCCTCAACCCGGCCCATGCGGTTTGTGACCCCGGTGTCAAACAACATCGCTTCAGCCAGCGATGTCTTACCTGAACCGCTATGGCCAAGAAGCACCACGTTTCGAAGCCGGCCGACAGAATATTGTTTCATTCACATCCTCCTGGGAAATCGGTGATCAGTAATCAGTAGTCAGTGATCAGTGCTCAGTCAATGTCAGTAAGTCAAGACGTTACTACCCAGCCGCTCCCGCCGGATCGCCAGATCCGGCGGCTGAAGTGGCCGATTCAAGCCAATGCCGTCACTCTGTGGCCTGGATTCGACAATCCAGGCCGAGCAGGCTGAGTAGTAACGTTAACACTTCGCAAGTCTCCCGTCAACGATTCTGGGGACCAGATCAGTCTGAAACTGGCGCAGAATATCATTGGGTAGAAACCCAACCATGTGGGGCGTATCTGGACAACGACGGCCAATATGATTGGCCTGCCACCCGATCAACCCAAGAGCTATTCGCGCTAACAAAAGTATTATAGCATATCGACCCGAGCCTAGCAAGAAGTAGGGGCGGGGCAGGTCGGATTGACCCCACATCCTCAGCCTCACCCTTTGCCGCCTCGCCTCACCCCGGGTACAATTGTATCTGGAACTTTGATGAGGCGTCATTCGTTAAATATCACAGGGGCGGCGTGCTGGCCTCGTGGTGACGCCGGCCCTTGCCGGCCAGCACCGAATGATACCGGCCGCCAGGTGCGAGCCGGCTGACCCAGGCGGTCGCGCGCGGCCCGATCCGAGACGCCGCCTCCACCCGCTGGCACGACGAAGAATACGGCAGGCGCATTTTATGAGTAACCCGGCAAGGAAGGACGGTTCGAAACGCCGTTCGTCGCTCCTCATTGCGGCACTTGCGGCCCTGGCGATGCTTCTGGCCGGCACGCCGGCTTTGGCACAACCGCCGGCCAGCGGCATCACCTGGTCCGCCGAACCGCTGTTCGACGGCGTCGTCAAGTACGGCGAATGGCTTCCGATCCGTGTGACCCTGTCCAACCGGGGGAACGACCGCGCCGTGGAAGTCCGTGCCGTGCTGACGTCGTCCGAGGGGCAGGCGACCTTCGTTCAGCCGGTCGAGCTACCCGCCGGTGCTCACAAGCAGGTCATCCTGTACGTGATACCCAGCAACTTCTCGCGCCGGCTGCGCCTCTCACTCATGGATGGCTCCGATGAGTTGGGCAGATCCACCGTCGAAGTGCAGCCCGTCACCTACCAGGCCTTCCTGGCAGGGGTCATCGCCCGCGACCCCGACGCTCTATCCACACTGCGCACACTTTCTATCGGCGAAGGGAATCCACGAACGATTGCCTTCGCCATCGACGACATTCCCGACCGGGCAGCAGGGTTGGGATCCTTCGACGCTCTGGTGCTCAACGACGTCGATACCAGCCGGCTCTCGCCGGCCCAGCGGCAGGCGCTGGTCGGTTGGGTCGGGATCGGAGGACATCTCATCGTCGGAGGTGGCGCTGGCACGGCCCTCACGGTGGCCGGCCTGCCCGCAGACCTCCTGCCGGTGACGCTCAACGGCACTCAATCCGTCAGCGAACTGCCCGGTCTGGCCGCCATCGGAGGTGAATCGGTGCGCATTCCCGGGCCGTTCGTCATCGCCAGGTCTACGATCCAGAGGGGGGTTGCGCTGGCCGGGCAGCACGACATCCCCCTGATCGCCGAGCAGGAAGTCGGGCAAGGGCGCGTGACGTTCGTCGCGCTGGACCTTGGATCGGCACCCTTCGGCGCATGGGCCGGCGAAAAGGCGATGTGGACAAGACTGCTACAACCCGATGTCAACACTTTCGCCGGCGGACCACCAGACGTATCCCCCCGCCGGTGGGCCGATGGGCAGATGATCAACGCTCTCACCAACCTGCCGTCCCTGGACCTGCCGTCGGTGCGATGGGTGGTTTTGCTTCTGGCGATCTACATCCTCCTCGTAGGGCCGGCCAACTACCTGATCCTGCGCCGGGCACGCCGGCTGGCGTGGGCGTGGGTCACCATCCCGGCCATGACGTTGACCTTCTCGGTGGGGGCCTACGGGGTCGGCTATGGACTGCGCGGCGGTGAGGTGATTCTGAACAAGCTGTCGGTCATCGAGGTAATGCCTGGTACAAAGATGGCGCAGGTGCGCACGTATGCCGGCCTGTTCTCACCTACCAAACGATCCTACACGCTCACCGCCGACGGGGACCCGCTCATCAGCCCGCTGAAGCCGGGCTACGGTCCGTGGGATCCCTCAGCCGGTGGCGGCAATATCACGGTGGTTCAGGGCCGGCCGACCCGGGTTCGGGACCTGACCGTCAACCAGTGGGCAATGCGGACTTTCATGACCGAAACCATCACCTGGTCTCCCGTCAACATCCACGCGGAGCTGACCTACAGCGATGGCCGCATCCGGGGCCAGGTGGTGAACGCCGGCACGTCGCCACTGCGCGACGTAGTGGTCACGATGAGCGGCGATTTCAGCCGGTTGGGAACGGTCGAGGCTGGCGAATCGGCCGATGTGGATTTCGCAATCGGCGCTGCAGGCGACATGCGTGGACCACCGCTGAGCTATCTCATCTTGCAAGATGAATTTGGGAACCCCGGCCCGCGCGGGCTGAGTCGCGAGACACGGCTCAAACAACAGGTGCTGGACAGCGTGTTCGCGCCCCCTTACGAAGCGGGGTTCGCATCCGATGCCGGCCCGCTGCTTATCGCGTGGCTGGACCAAAGCCCAACATCGATCCAGGTCGAGGGCGCGAACGCTCGGGAGATGGGAACCTCGCTGGTTATTGCCCGGCCAGCGCTGCATTTCGGCGACCGGGAGGTCAGTATCCCGCCCGGATTTGTGTCCGCGCGGATCATCCGCCAGGAAGGTAGTGTGAGCCAATGCTACACCGCACGCGGTCCAGGCTTCGCCCCCTACCAGGGCAGTATTACACTGGAATTCCGACTGCCCCGCCAGCTTTACGATGTTGACTTTAGCCGGCTCAGCCTGATGATCGAAAGCGACGGCGGATGGCGGCAACCGCCGGCCACGGCCCTGTACGACTGGGGGGCCGGCACCTGGCACCCCCTGGACAACGTCACGCTGGGCACCAATCGTATCGACAATGCCCGACACTTCATCAACGACACTACCCACGCCATTCGCGTTCGGATGCAGGCCGGCGATGATAGGGGCGGGTGCCTGTACACGAGTGTTGCGCTCGAAGGGACGCGTGTAGAAGCAACACAACGGTGAGGGAGTGAAGTAGTGCGTATTACGTCTTGCGTCTTGCGTGCTATGCAATACGCAGTACGCAGTACGCAAGACGCAAGACGTAATACGCAAGACGCATAGAAATGCCAGCAATCGAAACCAGCAACCTGACCAAACAGTTCAACGGCCTGACGGCTGTTGACAACCTCGATCTGCGCATCGAGCCCGGGACGCTGTACGGGTTCATCGGGCCGAACGGCGCCGGCAAGACCACGACGCTGCGGCTCCTGGCCGGCCTGCTGGAGCCCACTGCCGGCGACATTCGGCTGGCCGGCCAGGACGTCCGGCGCAACCCCGAGACCGCTAGATGGCTGGTTGGCTATATGCCGGATTTTTTCGGCGTGTATGAGGACATGATGGTCTGGGAGTACCTGGACTTCTTTGGCCGCTGCTACAACCTGCCCGCCGACCGCCGAGCACGCCTGGTGGACGAGCTGCTGGCGCTGGTCGATCTGGACGGAAAGCGCGACGACTACGTGGAGACCCTGTCGCGGGGCATGCGGCAGCGCCTGTGCCTGGCCCACACGTTGGTTCACGACCCCGAAATCCTGCTGCTGGACGAGCCGGCCTCGGGCCTGGACCCACGAGCGCGCGTGGAGATCCGCGAACTGCTGCGGGAACTCCAGCGCATGGGCAAGACCATCATCGTCAGTTCCCACATCCTGAGCGAGCTGGCCGAGATGTGCGATCAGGTGGGCATCATCGAGCGGGGCCGGCTGCTCATCAGCGGCTCGATGGACGAGGTGCGCCGGCATCTGCACCACGAGAAAACCATTCGCCTCACCGTCATCTCAGACGTCGAAGCGGCCCGCGCGGCGCTGTTGGACTACCCGGGTGTTGGGGAAGCCTTCGAAGTCAATGGTGGCCTGGAAGCCGGCTTTGTGGGCGACGCCGAGGCCACCGCCGGCCTGCTGGCCCATCTCGTTCAGCAAGGCGTCCAGGTCACCAACTTCACCGAAGACACCACCGACCTCGAAGACCTGTTTCTGCGGATCACGAAGGGCGAAGTGCAATGAGAATGGAAAATGGAAAATCGAAAATGGAAAATGGAGCACGGAACACGGAAGATAGATTCCATCTTCCATTTTCCATTTTCCATTCTCCAATCTCCAATCTCCAATCTCTAATCTCCAACCCCGTCATCATCAAAGAGC
>CAZHMV010000198.1:0-9449 GCA_964532665.1 uncultured Anaerolineales bacterium | reverse complement strand
GTTGGGAGAGGGGGGCTAGGGGGGTGAGGGCCTGCCGGCGACGTAATCTAACAATATCGAGCTACTCAGTCACTCTGCCCTCAGCGCCCGCGCCGGCACCGTCCGTCCTGCCCGCAGCGCCGGGTACACGCCGGCCAACAGCGCAGCCGCCACCGCTACCAGCATCGCCTGGCCGAAGTAGCCGGGCTGCAGCACCATCTGGATCGTCCAGCCGAAGGATCGACGGTTAATGACGTAGATCAACACCAGGGCCAGGACGAAGCCGGTTGGCATGGCCAGCAGGCCGGCCGTGGTGCCCATCAGACCCGTTTCCAGCAGCGTCAGACCCCACAACTGCCGGCGGGTCATGCCGGTAGCGCGCAGCACGCCCAACTCGCGGGCGCGGTCCAGTTGCAGGGCCATCAGCGCGCTGAGCACGCCGACGAACGCGACAACGGTCGCCAGCAAGCGCAGCGCCATGGTAATCGCGAAGGTGCGGTCGAAGATTTCCAGAGCCGATTCGCGCAGGTCGCGATTCGACTGGATGACCAGCTCCTGCCGGCCAGCGAAGCGTGCCTGCAGTTGCTCTACCATTGCCTGGGGCTCATAGCCGGGTGCCAGGTACAGGCCGACGGACGAAATCTTATCATCGTCCCAGTTTTGGCGGTAGACATCCATGCTCATCAGCACGATGCCGCGATCTGACGAGTAATTATAGTACACTCCGACAATTGGGAAAGCCCGCTCGCCGTGGTCGGTCAGCAGGCGGATTTCGTCGCCCGCGGACACCTTGTTGTGGTAGGCGAAGGTTTCGGAGACGACGACGGCGCCGTTTTCCATGGCCGGCCAGACCTGGCTGGCTGGGACGGAAGTCTGGGCAAATCGCCGGCGCCTGTCCTCACGCTCGCCGGTCACGGCTATCAGGTTGACTGGCCCGATGTCGGCGGCGTCCGCCGTTACGTCGTGAATGGCTTCGACGGCTACGACACCTTCGACGCTCTCCAGTTCTGTCTTGATGGCCGGGTCCATCGGGGCTCCAATGCGGTTCGCGGCCACGCTGGGAGGTGAAATGTACACATCGGCCTGCAAGCTTGTCTGGAGCCAGTCCGCCACGGTCCGGCGGAAGCTGCCGATCATGACGCTGACACCGATAATGACCGACACCGCCACCATCAGCGCGGCGATGGCCACCGACGTGCGGCTCAACGAGCGCGAGATGTCGCGCGGGGCCATGCGGCCCAGCACGCCGGCCAGGCGCGCCGTGATGGGCCGCACCCCGCGCATCAGCACCACCGTAACCGCTGGTGTCAGCAGGGCAAAGCCGATGATGATGCCGAACAGCGCGGTGAAACTGACGCCGAGGTTTCGAGTTGGAATCCAGAGCAGTCCGGCGGAGATGGTGCACAGGATCAGGCCGGCAGCAAAGGTGAAAGGCACCGCCCGCCGCGCTTTCGACTCGATGTCCGACCGCTGGAGCACGGTGACGGGTGCTACCGTCGTGGCTTCCAGAGCCGGCAGCGTCGCAGCAAACAACGCGGCACCCACGCCAATGGCTGCCCCCTTCACCAGGGAGAGGGGGGAGACATTGACTGTCTGCACCGAGAGGACGAAGTAGAAGTCGTTGATCGTTTGCGTGATCAGGCGCACTGCGCCGCGCCCCAGCACGATGCCCAGACCCAACCCCAGGGTCGTCCCCAGAACCCCCAGAACGGCTGCCTCCGTCAGGATCAGCCCGAAGATCTGCTGGCGGGTGACACCCAGGGACCGCAGCGTACCCAACACGGGCCGGCGCTGCACCACCGAAAAGCTGACCGTGTTGTAGATCAGGAACATGCCGACCAGCAGCGCCAGCAGGCTGAGGGCGGTCAGGTTCAGCTCGAAGGCGCGGGTCATCTGCTGGACGGTGTCACTGCGGGCCTCGGTGCGGACCACGCGAGCGCCGGCCGGCAGCATGGTCTCGATGCGCGCCAGGGTGGCCTGACCCGATGGCGTGTCGGGGTTGATGATCAGATCGATGTGGCTCAGCCGCCCACGGAAGCTGAGGATTTCCTGAGCCGTGGCGATGTCCGTGAGCAGCAGATCCCGAAGGGCACGCCGGCTGACGTTATCCGTCGGGCGAAGGAGCCCGACCACCTGTACGGTTTGTCGCCTGGGGCCGACACGTAGCGTCAGGCGGTCGCCGGTCTCGATACCGTATCGGTTAGCCAGGTCTTCCGAGAGCAAAACCGTGTTCGGCTCGACGAGAAACTGAGTCAAGGCGTCGATAGGCACGCTATCTTGACTGACAAGGTAGCTGCGAAACGGTGGCTCAGCGAAGGGATCGACGCCCAACAGCCGCAGCGGTCGCTGATCCAGGCTGAGAGCCGTCACGTACTCTTCGACTACCGGCGCAGACAGCCGAACGTCGAGATCGACGCGCAGCCGGCGATAGACGTTTTCGTCCAGTCCCACCGGACCGCCGACGATCTGGTGCGTGGCGCGGCCGGCCACGGTGTCGGTGGCCAGCTCGAAGGCGCGGCTGGCGCTGCCATTGGCCAGGTCGATGGCCACGATGACGGCAACACCCAGTGCCACGCCCAGGATAAACAGGGCACTTTGGAGGGGCCGGCGTAGCGTGTGCCGCAAGCTAACCTTGAGTAGAGGTGCCGGGCGGCGGAGGTGTCGGGGTGCCAGGGTGAAGGGCTGATCTTCATTGAAGGTTGACATTGCTGCTCCCTTGCTCCTCTGCTCCTCCGCTCCTCCGCTTCTCTGCTTCTCTGCCCAGATCGGGAATCCCCATCAACTGGCCCTCGCGGATGTGGAAGACACGGTCGGCCAGGGGGATCACTTCGGGATTGTGGGTAGCCATGATGAGGGTCTTACCGGCCTGCCGGCTTAGCTCCAGCAGCAAGGCCAGCACCTCATTACCGGTGTCTGTGTCTAGGTTACCCGTCGGCTCGTCGGCCAGGATCAACAGGGGATCGTGGCCGAGGGCGCGGGCGATGGCTACCCGCTGCTGCTCGCCGCCCGAGAGTCGGTCGGGGAAGGTGCCTGGCCGGCCGGCCAGCCCGACGCGCTCCAGCAGCACCATGGCCCTCTCGCGGGCGGCCGCGCTGTCCTGCCCACCGAGTTCCATCGGCAGCAGCACGTTCTCCAACACGTTCAGCGTGGGTATCAGGTTGAAGAACTGGAACACGAAGCCGATGTGGTCGCGCCGGAACAGGGTGCGCTCCCGGTCGGACAGACGGGTGATCGATGTGCCGTTGACTCGGATGTCGCCGCTGGTCGGGTTGTCGATCCCGCTGATCAGGTTGAGGAGTGTGGTCTTCCCCGAACCGCTCTTTCCCAGCAGGACGATGAATTGGCCGGCCTGGAACGTGGCGTTCACGTTATTCAGGACGACCAGCGGCTGGCCGGCTTCTTCGTAGTGTTTCGATACGCCCTCCAGCCGGACGATGGGGTGGGGTGGCCGGCTGTCGGGTTGGACGTATGATTGTTTGAGGCTGTCTCTACCGTTCAACTTCACGTCGCTTACCTCAGTCTACGATGGTCCGTGGTTTGTCTACTTTGACAATGGCACATTCCGCTGTCCGGCAGTTGAAACTGCACCAACCCTTGCGAAGCCTGTCCTGAGCCTGGCCGAAGGATCGCCCCCTTCGACAGGCTCAGGACAGGCTTCGGCGACTAAGACTCGACCCGCGAAGGCGGGTTTTGCAGTCGCGACGTCCTGAGGCCCCTCCTGAGCCTGTCGAAGGGCCTGTCGAAGGGTTGCCGCGAATTCATTCGCCAGGCTCGTGATCTGGCGGACGCGATGTATTGCTGATAAAGGATACATCAGCCGGCGTGATTTTACAAGAATGGGGGCAATGGGGGGCAACTACTTTTGGCCACACTCATTCGGTTCTGGCTATGTCTGTGTCGGTCAAGCCGTAGAGTCGGTAAACGATCTGATCGATCAGCTCAGATATGCGCGCTATGCGGCCCTCGATTTCGGCCAATTCATCACGGCGCTCCGCCAGCGGTCGCAGGTCGGCGTCGGGGTCGAAGTCTGGCACCCGCGTTGCCTGGAGCTTCTGCCAGGTCGTGCGTGTGTGGCCGCTGGGGAAGGGACGGGCGCGGGTGAACTGTTCGAGGATCTCGAAGGCGATCTGGTAGTATCGGCCCTGGTCGTGGCTCAATGCCAGCCGGCAGGCCGGCACCCATTCGCGGGCGATTCGGCTGCTTCCTTCTTCGTACTGCCACGATCGCCAACCGTTGCGAGGGTTGCGTTTCTTGAGCTGGAGTTCAAGTTCCCAGACGTCGCCCGCCTCTACGAGCCGCAGGCCATCGATGTCGTGACAGACGTGATTCAGGTCGCGGACTTCCGAAGTCGCTGCGACTTCGGAAGTCTGCGTGAAGACCCTGCCGAACTCGACGAACGGGATATCGCGATCGAGGTACGTGAAGGGGGTCAGCGTTTTCTCCAGGGTTTGCCGCCGGCTGTTCATCTCGATGGCTTGCTCTGCCAGCCAGGCCAGCAGGTCATGGACGACATCGGCGCGTTCCGGCTTCTTGTTGAGCTGGTATTCAACAAAGCCGGTGACACCCGCACAGCGACCGCTGGTCATGCAGATGTTGTAGAGGCGCTTGCCTTTTTCCAGGAGGCCGGCCCGGGTGTCCGCCGGCGTGGTGAACTCGATGGGCCGGATCGGCAGTTCTTCGACGTTGGACTGGTTCAACTGGGGAAATACTTGTTTGTATCCGGTGACGGTGGCGCGCAGGTACCACGACAGGAGTGAGGATGACAGGATGGCTGCCAGGTACCCGACGCTCAGCCGGCAAGTTGGGAGGGGGTTGAGGTTGTAAACCGATTGCAGGGTCACATAGCCCATTTTGTCGATGGTGCAGACGATGTTCCGTCCGGTTTTGACCATAACGAGCTTGCCGGCCCGGTAGATCGCGGGGTCCTTGGCCAGTCTGTGCCTGGCGCTACAGTGTGATGGCGTAGGCGGGCTTAGCGGTGAGATGTCGCTGCCGATCAGGACGGGGACGTCGCCAGCTCGCTGGTCGTCGATGGGGCGAAGGTGTCGCCGGCCTGCTTCTTCGCCCCGCGAAACGGCGACGGAGTTGCGCAATGGCCGGCAGTTGCTTCTGAGGCGTGTGACCAGGGCGAGGGATCTCGCGTCCAGATCGATGCACAGTCGGTGTCCTGGCGAAGCTGCCAGGGCCGACAACGGCAGCGACCGACGTTGGCGCCATGAGCCGTTCTTGTGCTGCCATACGTGTAGGGCGTGCCCGTCCGGGTGCGAGTTCTCCCAGGCGACCAGGACGGCTCCGACGCCCGGATCGTCGAAAACCTGCCCCACCGGGGCGATGGCGGCAATGCGGTGGTCTTCCAGCAGCCTGGCACGCAGCACTTCGGCCTCATCCCGAGCCAGCACCGCGTCGGGAACAATGAATCCGTGCCGGCCCTGCCGTTTGAGCAACCAGAAGCTTCGTTCGTAGAACAACCAGTAGGTGTCATATTGGCCCACAGCCAGATTGTAATGTCGGCGGAGGAACGGCTTCACGTCGGCCGGAACGTGTTCGCCGAAGAGATAGGGTGGGTTGCCAATGATGACGTCGAAGCCGGACGCTCCCCGGCTCAAATGGGAAGAGGGGGAGAAGAAGACCTCGGGGAATTCGAGTTCCCAGTGGAAGAAGCGCTGGCGCCTGGCAATGTCCTGCGCGTGTTGGATGATGTCTGCGTATGGCGACGTCTCCAGGTCGTCGTGCAACACGTGTTGGACGAGCTGGCTCCACAGGGCGCTGCCGATCTGAAGTCCAAAGTGTCGCGCTGTCCAGACGTCGGCCAGCGTGCGAAAACGGCGCGTGAGGGTGCGCAGCCGGTCGTAGTACAGGTGGCCGGCCTGTCGCACGTGGTGCTCAGTTTCACTCCCGAGTGTTCGGATCTGGTCCATGAGGCTGGTTGCCGTCTGCATGGAACAGACGAACCCTTCGTGGTCCAGCATGGAGAGCTGGCTGGCTTCGCCTGCGCTGCGCTTGTGCCGACGCTCGTCTCTGCCAGTGAATGTGCCGTCCATATTCAGATCGGCCATACGCACTCCAAGCAGGCTGTCGCCGCATCGCAGGTGATGATCCAGGAAGCTGAGCGGCCTGCCCTCGGCGGCGGTCAGAGGCCACAGGCTGAGCTTGGCCAGTTCCACGGCCAGCGGGTTTACGTCCACGCCGTAGATGCAGGACTGGACCACGCGCCGGCGCCAGTAGGTCAACTCCGACTCGTTCCCCAGGTCCGCCATCGGCCCCAGACCGAGGGATACCAGGTACTGGGCGATGAAATTCACCGCCTCGACCAGGAAATGGCCACTGCCCATGGCGGGGTCCAGCACTTTCAAGTTGAGGATGTCGTTGACCAGGGACTGTCGGCTGGTGATAACCCGATAGGTGCCGTCGGACTGCTGTTCGGTGTGGCGATCGCGAATCTCATCTAACACCGGCCCTACGGTCTGCTCAACGAGCCATCGAACGATATAGTCGGGGGTGTAGTAGCTGCCAGTGCACTTGCGCTCACTGTTGTTGGGCACCAGGGAGATTGGGTATTGGGTTTTAGAGATTGGAGATTGGGGATTGGAGATTGGGGATTGGACGGACTCGCTGCTGCCACTCGCTAATCTCCGATCCCTGGTCTCCAGTCTCCTGTGCTGTGGCTCTGCCACTTGCAGGTGATACTCCAACAGGTCTTCGTACATGCTGCCCAGGTGACGCATGTCCAGGTCGCGGTAGTCTACGAGGACGCGCCGGCCAGAGATCGGGTCCCTGGCTCGTGCGAGCAGGTCGATCGCCTGCCGGAGGTGGGTGTCGCCGATGTGGTGTTGTTCCAGGAAGGGATATCGGCCGGGATCGAACAGGCTTCCGTGGTGGGCCGACACGCCCAGGTCGGAGTTGCCGGCGTTGAGGACGCGCCACAGCCGGCGCAGGCTGCTCCACAGTTCGTCCATCGATGTCACGGCCGGCCTCTTCTGGTCGATGTCGTGGGCGATTCGGCGTGTCAGGGCGTGGAGGCTATAGCTCTCGGTGTAGGCTGGGTTCTGCTTGACAGGCAACTGGCCGCGACTCTCTGCGTAGAGAATGAACAGTAGCCAGTACAGGACGACCAGGCTATGATCGTGGACGGTCTTGAGGGTCTCGGGTGTCGGGATGAGAGCGTTGGCAGGAAAGTCGAAAAACCCCTCGGCCAACAGTCGGAGGGCTTCGGGTGCCTGCTCTTTCAAGTGCCGGCTGATACCTTTCTTGTATGCCCGACTTGTCGCCAGCACATTGTCCAGCCAACACGGCTTGCCGTTGAATGCCTCTCGCCGGAAGAACAGGTAGAAGTATTTGAACCTCTCAATCGGGATCAAGGCCGGCCCTTTGACAGCCTCCCCCACGGACCCGTTCGTGGGGATCAGAACAGGCGAGCCTGGGCGCGGCTCGGACCGGATGCTCGACACGCCTTCTAGTTCGCCGGCCGTCACTTGCTGAAGAAGAGCCGGGAGATCGACCTCGTAGTAGACGTCGAGTTTGCCCGACGTGTCTTGATGATAGAGCTGCCACTGCCGGCCATTGGTCAGGACACCCCATCGCATGCCGGCATGGCGCATGTGGGCCCGAATCTGCGAGGCCGGGCTGAGGCATCTGCGGAGTTCCGGGCTGTCTCGCTCTGTCGGCGTAGGGTGGTCGAGCCGGCAGTCCCATGCCCGGATGTGAACCGGGGCGATGGCGCCACGGGGGTCGCCGGCGTGGAAGACGAAGGTCGGAAACGGAGCATCACCTGTTGCAGGTGCGAAGCGTATCGAGGGGCTGGTCCCCAGTAGCCGAAGACGTATCGAGGGGATGTCGTGTCCCAGAGCGCGGAGGATCGGCCGGACCCACTCGGATTCGGTGTGCGCGGCATCGCCGGCCTGGGGTGTGAAGCGCTCCCAGAGGGCTGTCAGCGTCTGGAGGGTCAGCTCCACGTCGGCCGTCTGCCACTCGGGATGTTCCGGCAGCAGATGGGCCAGGTGGAGGTCCGAGAACAGGAAGTTGTTTCGGTGTGTTTCAGTCATTGGTCGGTGGCAGGGTGTCTATGAGTCGGGTGATCGCTAGGTCGGAGGTTCGACTGTTTCATCGTCCGGTTGCTTGGGCAGGGTTGGGCAGGGCATCAACCGAGGTCCCTGACTACCAGACAACTCGACCATGTGACTATCTGACTATGCTATTGTAGTTCGGTACTATATATTGTACCATAGAATGCGGATTTATGCAACCCCTAGTGGTTGGATGGCCGGCCGGATTTTGACCAATTTCCAACCTCGACTCGATGGGTTGTGTTGTATAATTGGTGGTACATGTCTGTTAGCACCTGAGTGTAAGGAGGAAGGTTGTGCCCCCCGATGCCCGTCCTGAGCGTGGTCGCCTGGAAGTGGCCGGCGTTGTCCTGCGCGTATCTGAGCGCGAGGTGGAAGTTGGCGGTGAGAAGCATCATCTGACGCCGAAGGAATGCCGGCTGCTCCAGGTTCTCATGGAGCATGCCGGCCAGACCCTGAGCCGCGAGTTTCTGATGGAGGAAGTGTGGGAGACGACCTACACGGGGAATATGCAGACGCTGGAGGTGCACATTTCCTGGCTGCGGGCGAAGATCGAGGAGGATCGGAGCCATCCGCTGAGGATTCAGACGGTGCGCAAGGTGGGGTATCGGTTTGTGGGGGCGAATGAGGCAGGGTAGGGGCCAGATGAGCCGCTACGGTGGACATTGTTCCCCCCATGCCTTGCTCACGGTCATAATGTCGATAATATCAATGTCACCGTCTTCGTCGCGGTCGTAGAGAGCATTATAGGCAGCATCGCCGCTTCTGGTCCGCCAGTGTGTGACTACACGCATGACGTCGCTCATCGCCACTCGACAATCGCGGTCGAAGTCGCACGCCGGCAGGTCCACTACCTGAATGACGCCATCTGCCGGCTGGGCAGTGATCGCATCTTCGTTCAGGCTGGCCCCCGCGATTGCTAGAGCTGTTGTGTCCCCGAGCTGACCGACTACATCGAAAGCCAGGTGCAGCAGCACGCCGGCACCTGTCAATGGCTGCGACCCGGCCAGGGCTACCCGCACCGTGCCTGACTGGCCCAGATTGCTCGACACGAGAAAGTCCTGGGCGGTCTCGCCGGTTGCTACGGCTACAGCAGTGAGCACGGCCGGATTGTATGTGATGATCAGATCAGCGGCGTAGAGTTGAGCCTGTTCCAGGGTGATGCTCAGGGTGACGGTGATGCGCTCGCCGGGCTCGGCGTAGAGGTCCGGTAAGGCCAGGGATGCGGTATCGGCTACTCTGGCCAACACCTGGGTTTGACCACCACCAGCCGCCCAGTTGCCCGACGCGTCTCCCAGCAGCACGGCCGTGAAGTCCTGGCCACTTTGGTCAGCGTTCAGGTTGGTGTAGTTGCGGCTGGGCGGGTCGAAGTCCCACACCACGCCGGCGCCAGGGAAGGGAAGCGTG
>CAZHMV010000197.1:1454-9583 GCA_964532665.1 uncultured Anaerolineales bacterium | reverse complement strand
GTTGGGGAAGGCTCGGGGTCTCAGGGGAACTCGGGGGAACTTGGGGGAACTTGGAGAACTCATCGAGATGATAAAACTGAGGGTGGAGCCGGCTTTGCCCGGACTCCACCCTCTATCTCCTATTGACGGCCAGAAAGATCGGGGTCGTGCAGCTCAGTGACTTATGATACGACCTTCTCCAGCGCTGCTTTCAACGTCTTGTATGGTGTGGGATACGAATCATGATAGACGATGTTCCCATCAGCATCGATAATGAAGGTCTCGTCCAGGGAACGGATCTTGTAATTTTGAACCACCGTGTTATCCTTGTCGAAGCCGAAGGTATAACCTGGGTTGCCGACCCACTTGACGAAGCCCTGAAGCTTATCAGGCGAGCTGGATGGGTCCACGTCCAGGGCCAGGATATTGATCTTGTCACCGTACTCCTGGTGGATCTGCTTGAGCGCCTGGGCTTCCGGCACACACGTGGGACACCAGTAGGCCATGATAAAGACTACCGTCGGCTTCCCCCGTTGATCTGCCAGGTTGAAGGTCCCACCATCCAGGGTGGGTACACTGAAGTCCGGCGCTACGTCGCCCTTACTCGGATCGTTGGCCAGCCCCACCGAGACGCCACCAGAGCCGCTGCTGGACCGGGATTGGGCCGAGGTTTGCGGCTGCGATTCGCGCGCTGGCTGTGACTGTGACGACGTCTGCGGTTGCGACTGCTGCGGCGCGGCCGGCTGCACCCGCTGAACCTGCGGTTGTACCTGTTGGACCCGGGGTTGTACCTGCGCCACCGGCTGGCGGACAACCGCCGGCGCTGAGCTCTGGCCGGCCACCCAGAATGCCAGGGCACCCACCCCGAGCACTACAATGAGTGCGCCGAACCCGAGCAGGATTTTATTGCCGTCAATGACAGTCACTTTGTCTGCTTGCTGTTGTGGTTGTCGCTTACGACGTTTAGCTTCAGCCATTCGATTATGTCTCCTTCAGTTAGTCAGTTAGTCAGGTGGTCGGTTAGTCAGGTGGTCGATTGGTCGCCTAGTCGGTCTCCTTGTCGGATAATAAACAGGTTATGCGACCACCTGACCACTTGACTATGAGACTATAGCCAGTGCCTCATCGGGTGAGGGAACACCTCGGAAGGTCACCTCACCGTTGATCAACGTCACCGGCGTGCGCATAATGCCGTACCGGGCCGCCAGTTCTCGGCCCCGCTTTGTCGTGATGTCCACCTCTTCGTAGTCAAAATCTGCTTGATCTTGAAGCATACGCCAGATGTCCTGCACCTGGGGACAGGTCGGACAGGTGGGGGCGTGCAACAGCGTGACTACGGGGCGACCGTTGCCGGTCACCCGTGCCGGGGCCGACCTCTGCCGGCGTCGTGGACGTGGCCGGCGGATCGGCGGGTCAGCGACCGTTGTGGGCTGGCCCATCCATCGGAACGCCAGGTAGAGGCCGCCCACGAACAACACCGTTGAAACCCCGAATACCAGCGCCGAGTTCTGCCGCAGGAACGCCCCCAGCGCAGTGCCGGCGGTGAGGGCGATCAGCAGCGGCAGGGTCACCACCAGGTGACATGGGCAGGCCACCAGGGCAATCGCCGCCGCCACGTAACCGCGTACCTCAAGCCATGCATCGCTCATGTGTGTGCACCTCTCCTCGTTAATCAGGGCTTTCTCGGAAAGTCCTCGGCATCAGGTAAAGCACGTAATACGCAATACTGCCACACCTTCCGAAAGAGCGCATCATTGCTTCTTTCGACCTGCTTCCCACTCATCCAGAGCGGTCAAGCCACCGCGTCAGTGATGCTCCTCAGTCTCCCGACCCAGCATTCGCCCCACCACGTGGGGGATGGCCCGCATCTCTCAACCAGGTACCGCCAGGGCTCCCGCCAGCAGGAAAGATACGCCGGCCACCCCGGTGACGTATGCCAGCAAGAGGAAGAGGAGCAACCCCAATGCCGGCCCCCACCAGCTCGAATACCGTGCCAGGTTGAAAGCCACCGCCGCGACGGCCAGTCCCCCGAAGACACGCTGGGGCCACCGACCCAGATCACGGCCAGAGGCAATCCCGGCTACTTCGGGAAGCGCGTAGATGCTGAAAGCAACCCCAACCCACAACAGGGGATGTGTCGGAATCCTCAAACTGACATAAGCTGGGAAGTTGATCAGCGTCACGACGAAGAAGTAGAGCAGAACAGCGCCAGCGACAAGCCGAATGCCTCGCCCAATAGGCCCAGGCATTGGAAAAGTCCCGGACCTCTCAAAGCGAACCGTCATTGCTGCCCCTTCCCATCCGAGTCCGACGCCGGCTGGTCATCCATCACCTGGGTCGGGTAATATGGAGACACGGCCCTGGCAAGCTCCTCGGCCGTCACCTGGGTGGAGTCGTAAACGACCCAGCCTCGCCCCTCCCGCCAGTTGATGTTGGCCTCGGTGACACCAGACTGCTGAAACAGGATGCTGCGCACGGCAGCCGCGCAGCCGCTTCAGGTCATTCCCTGGATGGCCAGCGTCGCCCGGCGCGGGCCGGCCGCCTGGTCTGCCGGAGCTTCAGCCGGTGCCGGCGCGGCATCAGGTGCCTGTACCTCCGGCGGCGACACGGCGGCCGCCTCTGGCTGGGCACTCGTCTGCTCGCTGTTTGCGATTCCCTTGTCCTCTGGTGCTACTGCATCAGGCGCAACGATAGTCACCTGGGCCGGGAGCACTACCGGCGCGTAGCTGTCGCCCTTCTTCGCCGGCTGACTCTCCGCCGCAGCAGGGGTCAGCGAACGGTACACCAGGCCGGGAGTGACGTACGTCAGGACCCCGTAGCTCACCCCGAAGCTCAACAGCGCCGCCGCCGGGAACAGCCACTGGTTTCGTCGATGCTGGGCCGCGTCGCAGGTCTGCCGGCTGCGTCGCAAGGCCAGACCGACGCCGGCCACCATGAACACGCCGCCCACGGCCAGGAAGTAGGGCCGATACTTGAACATGCTAAACAGAAACGTGGCGCCGGTCAACCCGAACAGCGCCGCCACCGTAGGCCCCAGGCAACACAGGCTGGCGATCAGCCCGCCTCCCAGCCCCCATTGGGTTCCTGCTCTGCCCTTTAGAGAAAGTTTCGCCATGCTGTCACCTCCTTGTACAAATCACAATCATGCACATCTGTGAACTCCGTCTGAAATACACGCCCCTCTTCCAGTACTGGTCTATTTGAACTGCGCCAGCTCCTCTTCCAGTCGCTGGAGATACTCACCGGGGAGTTCCTCCACAGGCTGTAAAACCTCGTCTTTACGACCCTGTCGCCGCCCCACCCATTGCTTCAGGACGTATACGACGACACCACCGCCCAGGAACAGAGCCACGAGGGGACCGATCCAACCCACCAGGTAAAAGCCCTGCTTCGGCGGGGTCATGAGAATGCGTGGCCCGTACCGCTCCACATAGTACTGCTTGACCTGTTCTTCGGTCCACCCCTCCGCCAGTTTCTCTCGCACAAAGGTTCGCATCTGCTGGGCAAATTCGACCTGGGACTGAGCGATGGTCTCGCCCGGGCAGATGGGGCACATGAGCTCCTGGTCGAGGGTCTGCGCCCGCTGTTCCAGTGGATCGGCTGCCTCCTGGGGAGCGCAGGCCGACACCAGCAAAGCCAGTACCAGGCCTGTCGCAAGGACAGCGATTCTGAAAACACCCCATTTCGTTCGCCTGGAATGCCTCATCTGCCTCAACTCCTCCGGGGCCGAGAGCCACGAATTAGAAAGTCAGGCTCATTCAGCCAGAAGCTCATCCAGCACCTGTTTCAGCCTGGCCTCATCCATTGGCCCGTTGAACTTCTTCACCAGGGTACCGTCCCGGCTGATAAAGTATTTCTCCGGGATGCCCGTCACCCCGTAATCCATAGCCATCCGCCCTTTCGGGTCCAGGCCGCTGGGGTAAGTCACGCCGAACTGCTGCAAATAAGCCTGGGCATCCTCTGCCGTATCCCAGATGGCAACGCCCACGAATTCCACGCCTTTGTCCTGGTATTCACGGTAGACCCGGGCCAGCGTTGGCGCCTCCGCACGGCAAGGAGGGCACCATGAGGCCCAGAAGTCCACCATCACCACCTGACCGCGCAACTTCTCTGGCGTCAGTATACCGTCGTCGAACAAAGCCAACTCAAACGGCCTGACCGGCCCTGACCGGATTTCTACTTCGCCCAGTTGCGCGTTAACCGCAATCCCACCTGGCATTTGATCGGACTTCGCCAGGCCCCAGGCGAACAGCGCGATCAACCCCACCATGGCCAGAAATACGGCTGTCGCGAAAATCCGCCGGCCTGCCCCTCCCGAGTGCTGCCCGGTCGAAGCAGCAACGTTTTCCGTTTCGAGTATGCTCATGATAATTCGCACTCATTGTCGAAATCCCTCACCGTTCACCCAGACCACCCGCACTATACGATCGCCCTTAGCAATCCTCCCAGAGTCAGCCAGTAGTAGACGATGTAAGCGCCGGCCACGATCAGCAGGATAGCGCTTACGGTCTTCACGTACGGCAGTCCCCGGCGTATGGTCCCGACCACGGCCCCTTTGAACAGAGCCATGCCTAACGTGAGCAGCAGGATCACAAAGCCCATTCCCAGGGCGTACATAACGAATTGGAAACTGGCTCCCAGAAAACCACTTGCGGCTACCGTGCCCCCCACCACTGTCAGGAACACAGGCAAGGTGCAGCTCAGAGATGCCAGACCATAGCTCAGTCCAAAGAGAAAGTACCCCTTCACACTGGCCTGGTTGGGTGTGCCGACTTCGGCGGCCAGCCGGTCCCCAACACCCAGGTACAGGTTTCCCCCGCCGAGGATCCAGGCTCCCGTCACAACCAGCAGCACGCCGATGACCAGGCCAATCCACGGCATGTATCCGATCACCGCTCGGGCGCCGGCGCTGATCAGCAGGCCGGCCACACCAAACAACAGAACAAAGCCGACCGTGACCAGCAGGCTCACCAGCAGCGCCTGCCCCACCCGTCGCTCGACCGAGCCTCTTGTTCCTCCTCCTTCATCGGTACCCAGATAAAGCCCCAGGTAGGCCGGCAGCATGGCGAAGCCACAGGGATTCACCGTCGCCACCATGCCGGCGCCGAAGGCGTAGCCCAGGGGGATCAGATCCGCCGCATTACTCAAGAAGGTGTTGGAGGCTGCGACCAGGGATTCAACAGTGCCGGTCACTGTTCCCACCCCCGTGCCGGTGAAAAGGCCACCTACCACAGCGGCCAAAAGGGCGAGCAATGCGGCCCCTGCTGATATCACCACGGGGCGCCAGCGGCGCGCCTGTCGGTCGACGCTGGATGCCTGCGCCGGCACGGGTGTTCGACCTACAGGAATGTCCACGGGGCTCTGGCTAACCTGGGTGTCCATAACATAATCCTCCTCTATCTTGATTGAATGCTGGAATTCAGCTCGCTCTGCATCTGTTGAATCAGTCTGGCCCGCTGCTGGCAAATCTGAATGGCCTGGTCAATGGCCGCCAATGCTGCCTCAGGCGCATCCGGGCGGATATGTACGAGACAGACCTGCTGATACTCGAGCAGACTCTGTGCTCGCGCCAGAAGAGTTCGGGTCGCATCCGGCGACAGGCCCTGAAGCTCTCGGATAGCAATGCCCGTCTCCTCCAGCATGACCGCCAGGGTGATCTGGTCCACCGGCCGGCCACGATGGGCCAGCGCGACGATCTCGTTGGCCCGTCGCTCGGCAAGGGCCAACCGCAAGGCAGCCCGTTGCTGCGGGTCGAACGTGACGCGGAGCTGCACCCGTTCGGCAGCCCGTTTGACCGGATAGAGCGGGCTTCCTGGCAGGCTCTCAGCCGCCACCGTGACGCTCCCCATGCCGAGAACGACAGCGATCAGCACCACGACGGCCACCTGGGCCACACGCCACATCAGCCGGCCTGTCCACCCCGCCGGCACCGGCAGACGAAGCGACCGCCGTGGTCGTTTCTGCTCAGTCGCCCGCTTGGCCCGGGCGACCCGCACCGCCTGCGCCTGAATCTCCGCCAGCGCCTCTGCCGGCGGCTCCGGGCGCGGCAGTTCACGGATGGCCTGCGCCAGGTGTGCCAGCGAGGTCAGTTCGCCGGCGTGTTCCGGATGGGCAGCCACGATCGCGTCAATGGCTATCTCGTCCGCCGGCATCTGCTCGATACATTCGTTTAGGGCTTCTTCTATCTTCCGGGACATGGCAGGCCTCCCTGGCCTATTTGCCGCAAACGTTCATGCCACCCACCATCGACGGCAATGTGGGAACCCTCGTCATCTCGACAAGTGTTATCCTGAGCACGTCGAAGGGCTCGATGCATCGCGTTGAGGTCCATCTCATGAGGGTATACGCATGAGACCGCAAGAATATACGCAGTTCCCCCCAAATTCCTCGAATTTGGTGTGTGGGCTTCGGCATTGTCATGAATGGCCCAGGATAGTATCATGACGACACGCTGAGTTTATGTGATCTAAGGCGATGGGAGGAGGCAAAGCGGGAGATCGGTCGAGCCCTGGCCATCGAGAAGAGCGAGGAAGCTTTCAACGTTGTGCATCGCATAAAAGCGGCGAGGCCGGACTTGTACGAGTAGGGAGGCTCGGAGAACCGTTTGTTATCGTCTGGCACGCCGGCACCGGAATCGCTGAAACGCTGAAAGCATGAAGACGCTGAGAGGAATGACCTGGATCAGCGGGATCATGCTTTCAGGGTTTCAGCGATTCTGCCACCCGTCGGCAAAGACAAGCGTCCAACGTCATGCCCTCGCGCCAGAAGTCGATGCGTCCCCTGCGGCCCCCACGTGCCGGCCGGGTACAGTTCCACCGGCAGCTCCTCTTTCAGCAACGGATCGTACAACCGCCAGGCAGCCTCGACTTCGTCGGCGCGCACAAAGAGGGTCTGGTCCCCTGTCAGGATGTCGAGGAGCAGGGTTTCGTAGGCGTCCGGCAGGGGAGCATACGCCTCGGCGTAGCGGAAGTGCAGGCGGTGCGTCTCCAGGATGATCGGATCACCCGGGGCCTTCACCTCAAAGCACAGATCGAAGCCCTCGTCTGGTTGCAGTGTGATGATCAGCACGTTGGAGTGGATGTCGCAGTAATCGAAGGGCTGAAAGACCGACACGGGCGGGCAGCGGAAAGTGACGGCGATCTGGGTGGTCCGCTGGGGCATGCGCTTACCGGTACGCAGGTAGAATGGGACCCCCTGCCAGCGCCAGTTGGCGATCTCCAGCTGCAGCGCGACGAACGTCTCGGTGTTCGAATCGGGGGCGACGCCGGGTTCCTCCCGATAGCCGGCCACCTCTCGTCCATCGACCTGCCCATGCGTGTACTGTCCAAAGACGGTCTCCTGCGGGCGGATCGGCGCGACGGCCCGCAGCACTTTGACCTTCTCGTAGCGGATGGCGTCGGCCTCGAAAGCGGTGGGCGGTTCCATGGCTGTCAGAGTCAGCAGTTGGGTGAGGTGGTTCTGAACCATGTCGCGCAGCGCGCCGGCCTGCTCGTAGTAGCCGGCCCGCCCCTCGACCCCCAGGCTTTCAGCCACGGTGATCTCCACGCGCTCCACTCGATCCCGGTTCCAGGCCGACTCGAACAGCGCATTGGCGAAACGGAAGACCAGCAGGTTCTGCACCGTTTCTTTGCCCAGGTAGTGGTCGATGCGGTAGACTTGAGACTCCTCGAAGTGGCGGTGGATCAGACGATTCAACGCCTGGGCCGAGGCCAGATCATGTCCGAAGGGCTTCTCCACCACCAGCCGTGTCCAGCCGGGGCTTCGGTTCAGGCCGGCCTGACCCAGCTCCTCAATGGCGGTGGGGAAGACCGCCGGCGGCAGGGCCAGGTAGAAAACCCGGTTGCCCGGCAGCTCGTGTGCCTGCTCCAGCGCCGCGATGCGCGCCGCCAACTCCCGATACCCTTCGCTGCTCCGGCCCATAGGCTGGTAGTGCAGGCAGTCGTCACACCACCCGGTCGTCTGGTGGTCGATGGGCAGGCCGGCGGCCGCCAGCGCCTCGCGCGCCCAGGCTCGAAAACCACGGTCGTCCAGGTCGTCATCCAGGGCGACGCCGAGGATCTGGCAGCGGCTTCGCAGAGCCCCCTGGGCGGTCAGGTGGTAGAGGGCCGGCAGCAGCTTGCGCTGCATCAGATCGCCCGTAGTACCCAGGA
>CAZHMV010000197.1:0-1354 GCA_964532665.1 uncultured Anaerolineales bacterium | reverse complement strand
TGGTAGAGGGCCGGCAGCAGCTTGCGCTGCATCAGATCGCCCGTAGTACCCAGGACGACAAAGAGATGGGGCTCAACGCTGTGATTCATTCGGTTCATGTGTCATGCTCTCCCGTGAAACGTGAAACGTAAAACGTGAGGCGTGGTGATCACGTTTTACGTTTCACGTTTCACTTCGTGACCGCCGAATTGGCGCCGCAGGGCGGCCAACAGCTTATCCGAGAAGGGTTCCGGCTCCCGCGAGCGGAAGCGGCGCTGGAGGGCCATGGTGATGATCGGAATGGCGCACCCTACTTCGATGGCCTCCGCCACCGTCCAGCGCCCCTCGCCGGAGTCGGGCACGTAGGCCGCGATGCTCTCCAGCGTGGGGTTCTCCGCCAGCGCGGCCGCCGTCAGGTCCAGCAGCCAGGAGCGCACCACGCTGCCGTAACGCCAGATCTCGGCAATCTGATGCAGCTCCAGGCCGAACTCGGTCTTGTGCTGCATCAGCTCAAACCCTTCCGCGTAGGCCTGCATCAGGCCGTACTCAATGCCGTTGTGGACCATCTTGACGAAGTGGCCGGCTCCGTTCGGGCCGACGTGCCCCCACCCCCGGGCCGGCGCGGGGGCCAGCGCCTCGAAGATAGGACGCAGCCGTTCCACCACCTCTGTTTCACCGCCGATCATCAGGCTGTAGCCCTCGGCCAGCCCCCAGACGCCGCCGCTCACGCCCACGTCCACGAAGTGCAGACCGCGTTCCCCGAGCATGGCCGCCCGCTGCATGGAGTCCTTGTAGTAGGAGTTGCCGCCGTCCACCACCGCGTCGTCCGGGGCCAGAAGCGGCAGCAGTGCCTGGAGCGTCTGGTCCACCGGGTCGCCGGCGGGCACCATCAGCCACACAACTCGGGGTGAGGTCAACTGCTCGACCAGAGCCGCCAGGGAGTCTGCTCCCACAGCGCCCCTGACAACCACCTGCTGGACGGTCTCCGGGTTGCGGTCGTACCCTACCACGCGGTGGCCGGCGCGCACCAGTCGTTTCGTCATGTTCGCGCCCATGCGCCCCAGTCCGATCATGCCAAGCTCCATAAGGATTCCTCCTGATTCATCGTTCGTTCGTGATTTCTACACCAGCTCGGATGACGCCGGCCCCGAACCATCCAGCAGCATCTGGGCCAGACAACGGGCGATCAGCGGCCTCAACGTCTCCGGATCACAGCCAGCCATCACTTCCTCGGCCAGAAACTCCAACAGATCAACACACTCTGCCTCGCTTAGCGGTGTCGGTTCTGATTGCTGCATATCCATCAAAATGCGCCATAACGGTCGTTGCATAGAAGGCTCCTTTGTATCCTTGGCGAGATCGTCAGTGACCTTAG
>CAZHMV010000196.1:0-9629 GCA_964532665.1 uncultured Anaerolineales bacterium | reverse complement strand
CGCCAGCAGAAGGAATGGGGCGCCGATGGGCTGCTGGAAACACAGTGATCAGTAACCAGTAATCAGTGATCAGTGATCAGTGATCAGTGATCAGTAACAGGACTTACGCGGTGAGAGCGAGAGTCAGGTGACCGGCACTTCGAAACTGTGTCTGGAGCACCTGTTTTGGCTGTAAAACCAGCGTTGCCGGTCTTCCGATGGGGTTGAGGAAGTGCCGGTCACCTTTACCGCGTAACTCCTGTCAGTAATCAGTGATCAGATTCCGAAAACTGTTTACTGATTACTGTTAACTGGTAACTGATCACTGGCTCTTAAACACCAATCGCACACGCCCCAGCCGCAGTTCATCCCCATCCTTCACCGGCTGAGGCGAGCCGGGGGCCAGACGCTGGCGGTTCACAAAGGTGAAGTTCGTGCTGTTCAGGTCTTCCACTGTGTACCTGCCATCCTGTGCGCGGATCCTCACATGCTTCCGCGACACGCCACCCTCTTCGCCGCCGTGCGGCGTCAGGTCGATGTCGGGAAAGATGCCGCTGATGGGGTCTTCTCGCCCGATGAGAACTTCGTCGCCGGCCGGCAACGGAATCTCAGCACCGGTATCGGCCACGACCAGGCGCGGGCCGGCCACGGCGGGGACCACCTCCGCCTCGACGGCCGGCGCTTCGGCTTCCTTCAGCGCCGCGCCGCAGTCGTCGCAGAACTCGTCATCGGCGCCCACGCTCGCACCACAGGCAGGGCAGGTGGCCCCGACCGGAGCCGGTGCTTCCACCGCCACCTCCGGTGCGACCGGCATCTCAGCAGCTTCGGCCGGCTCAGCGGGTGCCGTCTTGACTGGCGTCTCAACCGTCTCCGCAGCCGGCGGTGCTTCGGCCAGCGTCTCAGCTATCTCCGCAGCGGGTGGTGCTTCGACCGGTGTCTCCACCGTCTCGGCAGCCGGCACTGCTTCGGCCGGCTCCGTAGCGACTGCCGGCTCAGGTTCCAGCGCCTCCAGGGGAACGCCGCAGTTCTCGCAGAACAGCTCACCTGGCACGTTGGGGTAGCCGCAGGCAGCGCAGCGGACCCCCTCGGGCTCAACTGGCTGCGCCGACTCCGCGACGGCGGTCGCAACAACCTCGGGCTCCTTCAATCGAGTGCCACACTGGTCGCAGAACACGGCCGTGTCCTGAGCTTCGTTTCCACAATTTGGGCAAACAGTCATTGTCATCTCCTCTCTATCCAGTGAACAGTGATCAGTCATCAGTGATCAGTTATTTCCCCTACGTTGGGCGAGGTCTCCCGACCGATGCCCTGTGCGGCGGCGCTCAGGAGACCTTGCCGAACGGAGGAGAGCTTACCGAACGGAAACTGATTACTGTTCACTGATTACTGTTCACTGATTACTGCTTACTGATATTCTCGTCAACCAGCTTCTGAGTCAGCTTCCGCGTCTCGTAGCGCAACTTCTTGGTCCCCGCCGATGACATCACGCCCTCTTTCTCCAGGTTGTCGGCTTCTTGCAGGGCGGCTTCGGCCAGTTCCTGCTCGCCAAGCTCCAGCAGGCGAGTGGCGGCAGCGCGCAGCTTCTGGGTAGCGCCGGCCACGTTGCCCGACCTGGCCTCCTCCAGCGCCCGCGTCTGCAGCTTGAAGGCTGTCACCTTCTCGGCCACGTTCATGACGCGCGGGTCGTACTGCTTCGCCTCGGCCGCATCGTGAGTGAAGCCGACCAGGATGTCGGACCGCACTTTTTCTTCGACCACGCCCTGGGCCGGCACATCGTAGGTTACTTCGGCCTGGGCGATGCGGTATCGACCGGCGGGCCGTGGTGGGACCATCAGTTCTACCAGCACCGACTTGCCGTCCTGAGCTTCGATTTCGCCCAGCGACACCTGGACGTCGCGTTCCGACAGCGGCTGATAGCCCAGATTGGTGATCATGGGCGTCACCTGCCATACCTGCCGTGGTACGACACCACTGACCAGGCGCAGGATCATTTCGGCATTGTGAACCACCGTCGATTGCGTGCGCTGCACCGTCTGACTGAACAGCGGCACGATCTTGTCCGGCGTGTCGATGAAGTCCGATTCGCCACCGCCGGCGGAGGCGATGTCGTCCAGCAGATCTTCGTTCCAGTCGTCGCCAAGCCCCAGCGCGTTGACCGCAATTCCCTGGGACTGGGCGTCGCCGGCCAGCCGCACGCAGTCGCGCTCGTCGCCGAAGGTCTGGCCGTCGGTCAGCAGCAACATGCGGCTCATGCGGTCGCCGGACACGCCCTGGCCGATCTGGCGCAGCCCCTCGCGCATGCCGCGCGACATGGTGGTGCCGCCGCCGGCCTTGATGCGGTCGATCTTGCGCTTGAGCTTGTCGCGGTCGGCCGCCGGCCGGCTGGACACAACCAGATCGGCCGAGTCATTGAAAACGACCACCGACACCAGGTCCTCGTCAGCCATCTGATCGATAGCCAGCTTCACTGCCTCGCGCAGTTGCTCGATCTTCTCGCCGCGCATGGAGCCGCTGTGATCCAGCACGAAGCCGAAGTTCAGCGGCATCCGCACATCCGCCACCGCCGCTGTCGGCTGCACCTCGATGAGCACGTACGCCAACTGCGGCGTGCTTGTTACCGGAAAGCTGGCCTTGTTCAGGGTGGCTGTCAATGTAACTTCGCCTGCCATAGTTCCTCCACTCTATGTTATGATCGTACTGCGTACTGCGTATTGCGTATTGCGTATTCTGTGCTCCAGCGAAGGCATTACGCAATACGCAGTACGCAATATCCCGCCATGTTTTCAGACCCCCGTCTGATCTCCTTGAATCTCCACAACAACGACCGAGATGTTATCCGCCCCGCCGGCCAGGTTCGCCCGCTCGACAAGCGCGTCGCAGGCGGCTTGCGGGTCCGGCTCCAGCAGCAAGATTTCTTCGATGCCTTCGTCGCGGGCCATCTCCCACAGGCCGTCACTGCACAGGACCAGCCGATCACCTGGTTTCAGCTCGTACACAAACGTGTCAATCTCCACCCGTGGCCGGTCGCCGATGGAGCGGTGGATGATATTTCGGTGCGGATGGGTGTAGATCTCGTCCGGCTCGAGTTGGCCGGCCTCGATGAGACTTTGCACCAGCGAGTGATCGACGGTCAACTGCTGCAAGCCGTCGGCGTTCCAGCGATAGGTCCGGCTGTCGCCCACGTTGGCAATAACGGCAATGGTGTCGCGCAGCAACGCCAGGGTCACAGTCGTGCCCATGTCGTTGGCCTGCTCCGTCCGCTGACGGTATACCGTCTGGTTGGCTGCCTGGACCGCTTCCTCGATCCGCATTTCCATGGTTTCGGGCAGGACAGGCTCACCCTGAAGCTCCGGTAGCCACACCGCTTCGCGAATCTTTTGCCAGATGACCTGCGTTGTCAGTTGGCTAGCCACCTCGCCGGCCGCCTGCCCGCCCACACCGTCCGCTACGACGAAAAGCCCCAGCGCCGGCCCGTCCTGCTCGGCGTACACGTGCACATCGACACAATCCTCGTTGTGCTCCCGCACCAGCCCGGTATCCGTTCGAGCACCCCAGCGCAGTCCGATTCGCAGGGGTGGGGCCGGCTCCTCGTCGTTCGACTCAGCGGCCTCTTCCTGAGCAAGCACGATGTAGGTGCGACCGTCGGCACTGAACCGCGCGACCGCTTCAGGTTCAGCCGGCTCCGCCTGTTCCCGGATCTCACATTTCGGCGGCGCACTTAGCGCGACACCGCACTCGGCGCAGTATTCACCACCCGGCGCATTCTCCTCAAAGCCGCACACCGTGCAACGAGCCAGGTCCAGCGCGATGTAGACGTTGCCGGTCTCGTCGCTCGACACAAGCTCAACAATCTCGTAGCGATCTGCCAGCAGCGTGCCGGCTGGCAGCGGCGTCAGGCCCTCGTCGAGTGCATCTTCGGCTTCGCGGGCCACCGCAGATTCTTCGTCCACGACCTCAGCCGTTTTTTCGGAAGAGTCGCCGGCCTCCTCGACAACCTCGCCAGGCTCACCACCTGGCTGCACGCTCTCGTCGCTTTCTGTGTCAGTCGGCACGTTCTCTACGACAACTGTTTGTTCCTGGGCTGCCGGCGTTAGTGCAACGTTTTCAACCAGCGATTGATCCACTACCTCCGGCTCCAGCATCCCGATGGACTCTACATCAGGCAACCGGCTCCCACACGCCGCACAGAAACGCGCGCCGCCCCGGTTCTGAGCCTTACAGTTCGGGCATTCCATGTTGACCTGCTTCCTTAAAGCCATCCAGCCATCCAGCCATCTAACCATCCAGCCATCCAACTATCCAACTGCAAAGCCCAACACGATCCTCCCCATCTGAATACGGTCCCCGTTGCGCAGCGTCCGCTTCTCGCCCACCGCCAGCCGGCTATCGTTCACAAAAGTCCCGTTGTCGCTGCCGAGGTCCGTGATCTCGTACCGTTGACCATTGCGAGTAATGGTGGCGTGCCGGCGCGAGACGTAGGCATCGGGATCGTAGAATGCCAGGTCCAGGTCAGGCACCAGGTCTTCGGGCTCGCTGCGCCGGCCAACGAGCATTGTTTCACCCCGAATCGGCATCTCCCAGGACACCCCTACGGGCTGGAGAATACGCAGACGTGCCGGCAGCACCCCGACGAACGGCCGCCCACACCGCCGGCAGAACCGCGCTGTTGGTCGGTTCAACGTCTGGCAATCCGGACAGCGCTTACCACCAGACTTCCGAGGCCTGGGAGCCCTCGGAAGTCTCGCCTTCAGGTCCGGCCGGCAGTTGTACAGGTCGGCCTGCATGTCTGCCGCCGAAGCATAGCGATGCTCGCGGTCCCGCGCCATTGCCTTCTCGACAACGGCCGCCAGTTGCTCCGACACAGCCGGGTTGTACTGGCGCAAGGGGACAGGCGGCGCCGGCAGGAAGGCCGGCGTGGGCGGCACGTTCGCCAGCAGGTGGTACATTGTCGCTCCCAGCCCGTAGATATCGGCCCGCGCGTCGGTCTGGGCCGTGCCCCACTGCTCTGGTGCCGCGTAGTTCTCCGATCCCATGGCGATGGTGTCGCGCAGCTTGCCGGCCTTGTACGTGCGCGCAATGCCAAAGTCGATGAGCTTGACCGTGCCGTCCGGCGAGACCATGACGTTGCTGGGCTTCATGTCGCGGAAGATCACCGGCGGCTTCTGCGAGTGCAGGTAGCTCAGCACATCGCATATCTGAATTGCCCAGGCGATTACCTCATCTTCCAACAACGGCGCATTGGCTTCTTTCAGTCGCTTCTGCAACGACTCGCCAGCCACGAACTCCATGACCAGGTAAGACCGGCCGTCCTGTTCGAAAGAGCCGGCGACGCGCGGCAGGTTCCGATGTCGGAGCCCTGCCAGGATGCGTGCCTCTTGCTCGAACAGCCGGCGACCCTCTGCGCGGACGGCAAGATCGTCGCTGGCAGCACGCAGTTCTTTCAGGGCCCAGGTGCGGGTGGTGCCATCGGGCCGGCGCTCCTCAGCACGATACACCCAGGCCATACCACCGCCGGCCACCAGTTGGGTGACGGTGTATTTGTCTTTCAGCGTTGTGCCAATGGGTAGCGGTCGGGTTTCCATGGGTCCAGTGATCAGTTATCAGTGACCAGTGATCAGTATTCAGTGATCAGACTGATTACTGTTCACTGAATACTGATTACTGAGATTATACCGGTTGCCGGGTGCGGATGCCTGACAGGGGGCTGACATCGGGCTGCCAGGCAACGGCTGCCCATACGACTTTACGTGGATTGGGTGAGAAAGTCGCAAGACCCTAAAGGTTTCACAAACCTTTAGGGTCTCATTAGACAGCGACTACTGTACGATGTTCAGAGGTATGGGTACGAAGGTAAGGATGAAGACGATGATGATCGCGATGGCGATGGCGCGGCCACTGCTTCCAAGCTGCGTGATGTCGTTCAGCGGCACGGCGTGGTAGCGACCGAAGAGAAAGAGCAGCGCTGCCCACAGCAGCCAGCCGTTCCAGACGAAGCTCATCAAAAGCATCAGGCCGATGATGGGCCCGGTGAGGCGCTTTGCCCTCTCCCCGGTCAGCGCGTAGATGATGTGACCGCCGTCCAGCGTCCCAACGGGCAGCAGGTTCAGGCCCGTCACCAGCAGGCCGGCCCAGCCGGCAAAAGCGACCGGGTGCAGAAACACGTCCAGTCCCCCACCTGGCAGCAGTTTCCCGAAGACGAGGAACTTGAGACCGGCATAGAGCAAAGAGTTGCCTTCCATCATGTAGTTGCCGGGCGGGAGCGGCTGGACCTCGGACAACACCAGGCCGATGATGAGAATCGGGACTGCCAGGACAAAGCCGGCGATGGGGCCGGCGGCCGCAATAGCCAGCAGTTGGCGGCGGTTAGCCGGCGGTGCCTTCATGTTGATCACCGCACCCAAAGTGCCAAACGGTCCAAACGGCAGCGGGATGAAGTACGGCAGACTGACGGCTACGCCGTAGTGGCGTGCAACAAAGTAGTGACCGAGTTCGTGAGCCGCCAGGATTGTCAGCAGACTGACAGCGAAGGGCCAGCCGTGAAGAATGTCCCACACCTGGAGGCCGTCGGCCAGGAAACTGACGTCGCCCATCCCCATGCCGGCATACAGGGCCGAAAGCACGGTGGCAATGAAAAGGCCGCCGGCCAGCAGCGGACGCGCCTCGCTCGTCGGGAGTTCGCCCGGCATGGCCATGATCACATCTGCGCCCTCATCCCGCCTGAACAGGGGAGTGTAACCCAGGTTGCGGAAGCGGGACAACACAATGTCGTAGGCTTCATCGGCCGCCATCATCAGTTCCCCTCGCAGACGAATGGCTTGCTTCGGCTCGCGCTGTCCGACCATACCTCCTGGCTGTGCCATCCCGACTGTGATGTCGTGAACGACAAATACATCTTTTACAGCATCCTGGAGGAGGCCGGTGACATCGGCCTCCATCTGTGATTCATACAACATGAAAACCACCTCATCTCAGCTACCAGTGATCACTGGCCTAAAGTGCATCCTCGACCCATGTGATCTTCGCATCGGGCACGTTCTTCGCCCGCCAGGCCCGGCAACGCTCGGCCAGTTCGCGGGCATGTTCGTAGTAGTCCGGTTCGCGCCGGCGGCGGCTCTCGTATTCGACGTACGGCCCCAGCTTGCCCCAGGCTTTGACGATCATCGGGCTCATCCAGGGCATGATCATTTCCTCCGGGATCCATCCAGCCTGGGTCAGAAACGCGACGCGATCCAGCGAGTTCAGGACCCGCTTCACCGCTGCCCGACCCTCAGGCGCGAGCGAACGGACACCCTTCCCAGGGTCGTCGGGCAGATTCTGGAAGATCCAACGTCGCGCCTCGATGTTCTCGGCCGAGTTGAGTTCCTCGAACAAGCGATCGGCCACCTCCATGTGCCGGCTGCTGGACACCTCTGTCAGTTCGCGATATGCCACAATGCCGGCCCCGAGCACGGCCGCTGCCGCTACCGCTGTCGATAGCGCCTCGGTCATCGCCCAGAAGCTGGTTGACGTGCCGGCGGCTCGAAGTACCAGCCACGCGAAGAACAGGAAGCCGATCCACAACACGAAGCCGGCGGCGGTCGCTACCAGGATTGCAATCAGCGTCAGGCGTCCCGACCAGTCTCCACTCATGGCTTCACCCTCACATACGTAACCACAATAAAGATGATACCAGATGCCCGACCGCGTGTCAATCGGGAGACGACCTGCGGCTTGCCTGCGCTGGCGGTCATTGATATAATCTGCTGGATAAACGGAGGCCAACAATCAGGTGTGTGAGGACAGGTGGAATGCGAACACCCGCAGGAACGGAATGCCCCTTCTACTACGAGGACTACTACCGCGGCCGCGATGTGCAGGAATGCCGGCTGATCAAACAGAACCCGCGTTCAGACCCATGGCAGCCATCCCTGTGCCAGGACTGCCCGGTGCCGGAGATTGTGCGCGCCAACGGTTGCCCCAATCTACGGCTTGAGGCCCGGGTGGGCCGGCGCTTCGGCATCCTGAAGAAGGTGCAGGTGGACGCTTTCTGCATCGAGTACGTGTGTGAGGTGGACGAGCCGAAGATCGGATGCGGGCACTGTCACGAGTTCGGGCGTGATGAGGGGTAGCATGGCACGAAAGCGTCAAGCCGTTGAATGACATGGCGAGATTGTAAGTGACCCCACTGCCTCTTTGATGCCCACAGGTTACACTAGACCTGTGGGCTTCTGTGTTCTGGTAGCTGCCCACCCTCTAGGTCGGTCTTGACACCCCCTGATCCCCTCGCAGAAGATCAGGGGAACTTAGGGGAACTCGGAGGAACTCAAAGGAACTCAGGAGAACGACGCCGTAAGAGACAGATGATTGTTATGTATGTCTATCTTCCCGAGGATCAAGCATGATTGAACGGCGACGGCATCCACTGGTAATTGCTCTGATCGCCATGGTGGGCCTGTTGCTTGGCTGTGCCTCAGCCGGCGACGTTGGCCAACCAACCACATCGCCGGCAGGAGCTGACGACATGACACCCACAGCACGCCCAACGCCAACCCCCGAGCCTGACTATCGGTACAACCAACTGCTGGGACGGGACTCCATCCGCCCGGTCTACGAGCCGGAGTTCGTGCCGGCCGATCAGGCGCAACTGGCTGATGACGAACTGGTGTTGGGAATTGAGATTGACGGTGAGGCGAAGGCTTACCCGATCTCGGTGTTGAACTTCCGGGAGATGGTGAACGATGAACTGGCCGGCGTGCCCATCCTGGCCACCTGGTGACCGCTGTGCTACACGGGCATAGTTTATGTCCGCAAGATCGCCGGCGAGCCGGTGCTGTTCGGCAACCAGGGGGCGTTGTTCATGAACGCCATGACCTGGTGGGACCACAAAACGGAGAGCGTCTGGTCCCAGGTGTGGGGAAGAGCAATTGAGGGTCCGCTGAAAGGAACGGAGCTGGAGTTGCTGACCAGCAGCACCGTGCCCTGGGGAACCTGGAAAGCGCAGCACCCGAACACGCTGCTGATGACCAACAGCCTGGGTGGGTTTCGATTTGGCCGGCGCGCTCGCTTCCAGCCGGACTACGTCATCGGCATCCAGTTCGGTGGGTTCGCCAAGGCGTACCCGTACGCCATCGCAGCGCGCGAGCAAGTGATCAACGACGAGATCGGAGGCCGGCCCGTCCTGGTCTACGTCGATCCAGAGACGCATGCGGTGTCCACCTTCTTCCGACTGGCCGACGAGCAGACCCTGAACTTTACAGTGCGGGATGGGCAGTTGGTTGATGAAGAAACGGGCAGCGTGTGGGACCCTGTGCGAGGACTTGCAGTTTCCGGGCCGCTGCGGGGGACGGCCCTGCTGTCCGTGCCATACGTGCCGGCCTACCACTCGGCCTGGCAGGACTTCTATCCTGAAAGTGAGTTTTATGCCGGCAAGTGACGGGGTTGTGGTAACCGCTTCAGCGGTTTGGGCGACTCAAAACGACTGATGAATTTGACAACTTAATCGGGGAATGTCTCGCCAAGCGAGATTCATCTCGCCGGCACCGCCCGCCGATGAAGCGACGTCCTGAGGCCCCTCCCGAGCCTGTCGAGGGGCTCGTCGAAGGGTCGGCGGGCTACGAAGCTGCGCCCCATCAATGGGGCTTGTCCGCCCGAAATGGCGCCGAAAGCCCGAT
>CAZHMV010000195.1:0-9645 GCA_964532665.1 uncultured Anaerolineales bacterium | reverse complement strand
AACTATCGCCCCGCTTATGATATCGCGGATGAGATGGTCGCCATTCACAACTATAACCAGGCGCATGGGATCACCGAATGGGGCTTCGAGCCGGCAAATGAACCCAACACCGAGTGGTACACAGACAATACGTTGGTTAAGCCTTGGCATGCGAAGGCCTGGCAAGATATGAATGCCTACTTTAAAGAAATCTGGCTCAGCGTGCCCGCTAGCGTCCATGCCCTTACTCCACCGATGGCCCAGGCACGATTTGCAGAGACGAAAAATGTAAATGCGATTAACGATTCAAATCCCGACAATTGGTGCCCGGACATGCGCCTCGACAATGGGAGCACCGGGTACGATGTCATGCAGGACTACTACTCCAACTACAACGATGGCATTAACTGGCACAACTACTGGCGGCTCGGCTTTGAGTGGAGCGGTGATTGCAGCCTGGGCGCCCAACATGTATCCTACTTCTTCCCACAGTGGATGAAGGACATCCTGCAATCGGGCAGCAAGCCCGGCACCATCACCGAGGCCGACCTCTTTTCATCAGGCGGGCCACCTAATCAGGACCCCAACCAGCCACTCCAGGATAAAGACGATCGCGGGGGGTGGCCGGCCGCCAACTCGTTGCGCAAGTTCATCACCAACGAATTCCGCGCTGACACCGTCGTCGCCTGGCTGCTCAATGACAACGTGAACGATCCCAACCAGGATCACAACTGGCACGAAGCCTACGACGATCAACAGGGCAATGCCGAGCGTGACTGGTTCACCCAATGGTGGCCTAACTTTGAACACTGGACACCGCCGGTGTACCTGGCCGACGTGAGGTCCGACGACGCCGGCTGGGACTCCGAGATTCTGATCCAAAACGTGACGGGCTTTTACCCGAATGTGACAATCGACCTGTTCGACGATGGGGGGACCCACGCCGGCCACTACACCTGTTCTCACCTGGACCCGAACGCGACGTGTGTGGTGAACCCGACTAACACCGGCTTCAACGGCTGGGCTGTCGTGTCCGCCGAGTGGAACGTGGCGGCAGTGACTCTGACCAGGAACGGTTACGAGTTGACGGCCTACAACGGCATTCTGTCCGACGACGCCGATATAGGCGATATCGGCGATCCGGGCTGGGAGCGGGCCGGCGCCACGCTTTATGCTCCGATGATCAAGCGGAACCACCCACCCCCATCCGGTCGCTCATCGCTCATCTACGTCGTGAACGTCGGTACCAAACGCACCACGGCCGAGGTTTTCTACTACCTCAGCAAAGAAGGCCAGACAAACATCGTCGGGACGGATAACCACGATCTCGACCCTGGTGACCGGTGGCTCTTCCTGCCGAGTGATGTTATCAATACCGGTGACCCCAATGATTCTCTGTTCTCGGCGTTCATCAGTTCCGATCCCGATCAGCCGCTGGCAGCCGTGGTCATGGAGTACAGCGACGAACCTGGCCGACCTAACCGCACGACCCACAACGTCTTTCGGCAAGGGGCCCTCAAGATCTTCGCCCCCCTGGTCAAGGATAACTGGAGCGGCCAGAACACCGGGCTGTCTATTCAGAATGTGGGGGTCTATAGTACGCAAGTCACAGCGGAGTTCTACAATTACACCGATGGCGGCTCAGTAGGAAGCGTTATTGATTGGGTGGACTCCAAGGCGACAACCGTGTTTTACGTTCCCGTCCTCACACTACTTCCCACCTGGATCGGGTTAGGTACAGCAGAGGTGCGTTCCAACAGCGAGGACATCGCCGGCATGGTCCACGAGGCCAGCAATGGCCGCTTCATGACCCACGTCATGGCTACAGTGGGCTCCCAGACCGTCTACATGCCACGCCAGGGGCGGTGGTCTGATGCATCTCAGGTGGAGTGGACCGTGGCTGCGATGATTATGAACGCTGGCAGTCAAGCCACCGACGTCACGGTTCGGTTCTACAAAGAGAACGGCGATCCTGACACAGGTCGAGACTTCACCGTCCAGAACCTTGCCAGTCACGCGGGGTTTTCTACGTGGGCTAACGTCGCGGGGTTCAAAGGATCAGCGGTGGCGACCTCTTCCGGGGAGCCGATCGTGGCCGCCATCAACTACGTGAATAATGCGGCGTTAGGAGACACAGGGGCCAGCTTCAACGCTCCCAATCGTTAGCCGCTTTTTCCGGCCGTACATGCTGTCCGAAAGCCGGCGATGGAAGTCGCCGGCTTTCTTCGATGTTCGTGCCTCGGCGCGCTCATGTTTGGTCAACTCCCTACTAGCCGCCCCACGAGCGCATGTGGCTGATTAGCAACCAGACTCCCAACACCATGGCGACAGTGGCAGTAGATTGGCGTAGCCAGGCTTTTTCATTCGTTCACCTCGCTCCGACAGCCACGCATGCCAGTGGCGGAAAGGATCATCGCTGCGACCGGCCATCCAGTGGCCTTCATCTTCGCTGTCCAGGACGTAGAGCGCAGCGCGATAGCCAAGATAGGTGTCGTCGGCGGGGTCCAGCAGTGAGACGGCCCACCACCGGCCGGCAGGCGAAGGGGCGGCATCGAGCACACCGGTAGCCAGGCCGGCCAACACCTTCAGTGTACCGCCATTCTGCTTCACGACTTGCCAGTGAAGAGCGTCCAGGTCCGGCAGCGCGGCTGGAATGGTGGGGATGGGCATTGCTGAGGGTGTGGGTGTGCGCGTGATGGTTGCTGTAGGTAGTGGAGTGGTCATTGCTTCCGGGGTTGGGCGTGGCCCAGGGTATGCACCCGGGCTGGGAATGGGAAGTGGGGCGGGGTAGGCACCCACATCGGCGAAGGTTGCTTGCTTGGGGCCGGCGTAGTACAGCGTGGGGCGCAGAGCGCGGAAGTAGAGCCGGTCGTTGATGGGCGAAGCCAGGTATCCACCCTGGAACCGGATCTCGGCAGCCGATAGGATGCGCGGCCAGGCGGCCAGGCCGCTGTGCGCGAACCGGAGGGGCCCTTCCCAGCGCGGCAACACTACGACATCCCGCCAGCCATCGCCGTTGAGGTCGGCGACCAGCAAGCGGATCGGGCGGCTGGGGACTACCCCTTGTGGCATGTAAGCAGTCCCGTGCAGGGGCCAGACTTTCATATGCAGGTCCGTTTCTTCGAAGTCCTGGTAGTAGAGCGCGGGTCCCACCGGCCACTGATAGACCAGCACCGCAGCCGGCACGCCATCCGGCCCTACATCGGCCACCGCGTCGGCCAGGAGCTGTGCACCACGGGGGAGCAGGTCGGCGGCTGTGAGACGGGCCGGCTGGACTGTGGGTGTGGCGGTGGTGGGGATGACCACCGGCCAGGTGGGAAGCGAGGTTGGGGATGGCCACGGTGTCTGGGTGGGCAGAGGGGTGGAAGCAGCAGGTGGTGTAGCCGGCGGTGACGCCTGCACCGGCATAGACGTTGGCCGCGGGTACGATGGTGGGGTGGCTGTGGCCGGCGGCGGGTACGGCGGTAGCGTGAAGGCCGGCATCAACAGGGGCGTGGTGGGTGCAGACATTGGCCGTGGGTACGATAGTGGGATGGCTGTGGCCGGCAGCGGATACGGCGGTAACGGACGTATGGGCGGTAGCGTCGTGGCTGTGGGGATCGAAGCGGGGCGTGGCGTCCGACCACAGCCGGCCATCAGCAACACCATGCTCAGAGCGAGCAGGCCAAACGCCCCGATTCTTTTCACTTGAGCCCTCCCACGAGCATGCCGAACACCCCGCCGGCCAGGTCAATCCCGATGTCCAGCACCTCATCTGCGCCGACGGGGCGGGCCTTGTAGAGGAGCTGGATGCCCTCTTGGGCCACGGCCATGGCCAGCACAAGGCCCAATGCGAGCACGGCCGTGCGCCAGCGGCGTGCTGCCACTGCGTGGCCGGCCCTCTGACGAATCAGCAGATATGCCAGGACGGCGAAGAGGAACGCATGCATCAGCACATGCACCCACAGCGGGTTGAACACGCGCTCGAAAAGCCGGCTGTAGATCGCTGAGAAGCGGGTGAGCCACGCCATGGGAAACAGCATGCCGGCGATCCAGAGAAGCAGAATCGCAGGTCTGCGCATCATTTAGCGCTGTCCATCGTAGCCAGTGCACTGGCGGCTCGTTGCTGGCCCAGGTGGAACGATGACCAGCTCTGCTGGTGCAAGTCCGCTTCCAGGCGTACGCGCCGGCGGCTCAGGCGATCGGTCAAGACTTTCCTCTCGTCACCTGCCACCTGATCCAGAGCCGGCACCAGCACCGGCACTGCGTCATCGGACAGCGTGGTCAGGTAGTAGGCATCCAGCTTACCAGTAGTCTGGTAGCGTGCCAGGTTCTGGTGGGCGATGAAGGCATCGGGATTGATGGCGTTCAGGGTGATCAGAAAGCCCAGCGCCGCCACGAAGGCACCGATGGCGAAGCGGTCAGGCCGGCGCCACAGCGTGACCAGGAACCAGGCGAAGGCGACCGCCAGCCAGACCATGAAGACGTGGCTGTAGAGCCGCAGTTGGGTGTAGCCGTAGGCCACCTCGTAGAGGCGCAGCCGCTGAAAGGCTGAGGCCAGGATGACCAGCACAAACCCGGCCATGAGGCTGCTCAGGCCGTTAAAGACTCGCGCCTGCCGGCCCGTCTCGCGGTGTGTCAGAAAGTGGAGCACCAGAATCAGTCCCAGTGTCAGCACCGACACCGCCACCAGCTCGAAGAAACCCCGCCGGGCATACTCGGCGTAGGTGTACCCCTCCACTGTGATGTTAGCCCGCCCGCCGAACAGGTAGGTGAACTGGATCCACACGAACACCAGAAACAGCAGATCCACCGAGGTCAACAGGGTTGCGGCTTCCACGAAGCCGAGGGAGAAGATCCGAGAGATGCCCTCGGAGGCCCGCTTGAGGGTCCCTTCATCGCCGGATGCACCACCCCGGCTCAGTGCGTAGGCCAGACCCCCGGCCAGGAACCAGGCGGCGCCCAGGATGATGACGCCACGCCAGATCAGTTCCGGTAGATCGGCCAGGATTCCCAGGCTGAAAACGTCCCGCACGTAGCGCGCGAAGACAACATCGGCCGAGGCCAGGAGGGCGGTGAAGACGATGAGCACGGGCAACGCCAGCAGGAGCCCGCGGACCACGGGAAAGAAGTTGCCGCTGCCGCGCTCTCGGGCGGCGCGCAGGTCTACGCTGGCCGAGAGCAGCGGCGCCGGCCGGACCAGGGCCTGAGCGCCGGAGATGAAGGGAACCATCAGATAGCCGAGCAACCCCATCCTCTCGGCCTGGCCGGCGGCGTAGAAGTGGGCCACCAGACCCAGCAGAGCCAGGCTTGCCCCGACGTTGAGAACGGTGAGGAAGGTGTTGGCTCGCACAAACACCATGCCGGCGAAGAAGAGGAGTGGAGCCAGCAGCCAGAGGTTGCGTCGAGCCGGCGGCACCCCTTCCAGCCGGCCCAGACCGGACAATGCGATCAGCGACATCAACACGAACAACGGAAAGGATACGCCCAGGGCCCTGTCGTAGAACAGAAAGTCCACGCTCCAGCCCAACACCAGAGCGACCAGTAGAATCCGTGAAGGCGACTTCACACGCATCATGGCTTCCTCCCTCCTGGCAGTACAACGCTCCGCCAGTCACGCCCGTTCCCGTCTCACCTGGCCTTTGGCATCTTCCTCAGTATGTACCAGGCCGGCCTGTCCTCACCGGAGGGATCGGTGATAGCCCACCAATAACCCGCACGGGCGTCCACGCCGGGTCCGCCAGGGCGAAGACGAACAGGGGGCCGATCCATGGTTGCCAGTGTGCCTCCGCCCAGCCGTAGGCTCGCACCAGATAGTCGGCCTTCTGCTCTTCGGTGACGGCGTGCCAGTGGTAGGGTGAGTCGGGGCGCGGATCGCTGGTCCAGCCCAGCTCGGTGACCACCACCTGTTTGCCGGCATCTCCGTGCACCTCCACGATCTGCCGCAGGTCTTCGACGCAGCGGAAGGTGAAGAAGCGCTGGCTTCCGTACTCGGGGTTCGGGGCCGCTTCGGCAGGGCTTACCTCGGGCGGGGCTTTGAATCCCATGGCGTGGACGCCGAGGGCGTCGAAGTAGAGGTCGCTGTCACCACCCATGGCAGCGTACATCGCCTCCAGGTACTGGTCATCGGCTATGGCGACGCCGGCCTGGGTTCCCGTCTGGGCCAGGCCGGCGCTGACCACCACCGCCTGGGGATCGGCCTCCTTGATGGCCCGGTAGGCGACGCGCAGTAACCCGGTGTGGGCTGCCGGATCTGGCTGCCGGCCACCCCACTCCCGCGCTAGATTGGGTTCGTTCCACACCTCGTAAGCACGGATGCGGCCCGGGTAGCGGCTGGCGAAAGTGTAGAGAAGGTCGGCCCAATCCTGGAGGTTGGCCGGCGGATCGGTCATGGTTCCTTCAGAGCGTGCCCAATCTGGCGGGAACCCCACCTGTGCCAGGATCTCCCGCCCGTAGCGGTCGTGGGCCTGGAAGACGATCTCATCGGCGAGCTGCCAGTCGAAGTGACCTTTGGCCGCGCCTTGGATATCTCGCCAGGCGAAGACTTGCTTGACCCAGGTGAAGCCGGCGTCGCGGATCAGATCCAGGTCGTGGTTGCTGCGGTAGGGCCTCCACCAACCCAGGAAAGCCTGCATCCCGTAGTCGGGGGAGGATAGCGGAGGCGGCGTCACTACCGGCGGGAACGGGTGGGGCGTCGGCGTCGGCGATGGGGTAGGGGTCGGCCACTTTTCTTTCCTGGGTGCGCGGTCCACCCGAGGCAATACGCTCTCGGGCGTTGGGGTGGGTGCTGGCTGTGGCAGTAGTCTGCGGTTGCCGGCCAGCAGATTGAGGCCGGCCAATATAACCACGGCGCTCAACACAAGCAAGAAAATGCGGACCGATGAACTGCTCCGCCTCATAGCTCTCTCCTGGCTTCCGCCTGGCCCACGACCTGGAGGTCCGGATCGCGGGCCAGTTCCCCCGCCAGGCCGGCGCGGGTCGCCGGGTGATCGTCGGCTATCAGCACGCGGATTATCTTCGCCTCCTCCCTGATCTACGTTCGCGACCACCCCAACGCCTGTGGCTGGTGCCGGTGGACGGTGGCTACGCCATAGGCGTACACGTAGGCTGCTACCATGCCGGCCGTTGGTAGTAAGCTACGCAGCCTTGCCCTGAGGTCCCTCCCGAGGCTTGTCCCGAGGGACCCGTCGGGGGGTCAGCGGAGTGGCGTATCGAGATGAGGAATGACGGGCGAAAGCCAGCCAGGAGACGAGTCGAGCACAGCCAGCTGACCCTCGCCCCGCACAATTGTAGCACACCTTGCTGGTCGAAGGTGAGTGCGGTGGAGGATGGAACGACACGCGCCCTCTCCAATACTTGGCCATGGCGTCCAACTGTGGAAGCCATACTTTCTTGGAGGAGAGCGGTGAGCGGCGATTCCCGAATATCCCCCCGCGCAGGTGATTGAGTGAGGCCGAGAGGCTCCGCTAATTGGGGGTAGATGCTGAATGGCCGGCCCGCGTCGCTGCGCAGGGGCACGAGGCCCCGCTCCGCTTGCTGGTTGGTGAAAGAAACCTGCCCCGGCCCAGGGGTTGGGAAGCTCCGCTTTCCAGGCAGAAGGACAAGGGGTAGAGAGCCGGGAGTCAGAGCGAGTGGGTGTTGTTGGAGGTGCTGTGGCTCTCCAGCCATTCAGTGATCTCGGAGATGTTCGGCCCGGATTCGGCGACGTAAAGGGTAAAAGCCTCGAGTTCAGGATTGGTAGCTATCAGTCGCCGGCCATTTTGGCGCAGGAACAAGCCGGCCGCTGCGATCCCGGTGCGTTTGTTGCCGTCAATAAAGGGGTGATTGCGGATGAGGGAGTCCATGAGGGCCGCCGCCTTAGTCACAAGGTCAGGGTACAGGTCCTCCCCTCCAAACGTAGCTCGAGGACGGGCCACCGCCGATTCCAGCAGGGCCACATCGCGTACCCCGTGGCTACCGCCGGTCTCCTCGATCAGCCGGGCATGAAGGAAAAGCACTTGCTCGACGGTGAGGTAATTCACCGCTTCGCCAGGGACTCCAGAGCCGGGCGGTATTGCTCGATGAACTCTGCTACCTGGCGAGCAAAGGTCTCGTCCACACCCTGGAGGGCTGTATCCACCGGAGCAATGACGATCTGGCGTCGTTCCTGGTCCAGGTCCACGGAGACCTCAGCCCCCTCGGCGAGACCCAGGAAGTCCAGGCTATCCCTGGGGAGCGAGACGACCATGCTATTGCCTGTCTTGAAGATCTTACGTACCATTTCACACCTCCCATTCAGGGTGTACTTACACTGTAAGTATATCTCAGGTGAGCCGTAGCGTCAATCTGCTGAAGCCGATGGTGGAGAACAGATGTACCTATGTCAGGTTGTTGCATACCACAACAGGTTGTGGGGGTGCTTGCCCGCCACCCCCCGCGCTCCCCCCACCCCCCGCACCCCGCCCCTCCTCGGCGCTGTTGGAGTTGGTGGTTGTAGGTTGGTGATGCTGGCGAAGCAGGCTCCCCCTTCAGCCAGTCATTGCAGGCCAACGGCAGCGCCTCACTGCCCCATTCCCTACCTCCCCAAGGATCGACAACGGCAGGCTATCCGCAAACAGCCGGCAGGCCAAGGGCTGGCTGTTTGGTCAGTCCACGCCCGCCGCAAATTGACAGCTTGATAGCAGCCCCCTGTGGGGCACTTGCCCCCACCTCACTCATCCGCGTGCTCCTGCCCGATTCCTCCCATCCTGCTACCGCCGATCCACGGCGATCTGCTAACTCAAGGTGGCCGAAATATCATCGGTGGCGCTCAAACAATCTGTCCGAGGGCACGGGGGGGATGGCCTACGCCGTGTATCCATCGCCGGCTGTCCGCCAATTCTGCCGGCCCGACACCATGACACGCTCGGGGTACGCCCACCAGATGCTTCCCGCGCGGTACGTGCCGGCCCTCCAGCAAATGCAGTTACCCCATGATCCCTCGTTGATACTTCATGGCCATCACCCTCCATTCCATCCTGATCCCGCCTCAACAGGTTGCGCCGTTGATTGGCCAGCCGGTGTAAGGGCGTACCCATCCCCTTGCGGAGCGCCACCATCGTTTCGGAATCGGATGCAGGGCACTCTGGACACCCACCGGAACCCACAAGCCCTGAGCCCCCGACCGCCGGCCTCCGACGCCCACGCATGACAGCACCGGCAGCCGGGCAGGGAACTCCCACCGAGACCAACACCGAACAGCCCTGGCCGCACACTACCGCCCACACCGACTTGTGCTGAGCTTGTCGAAGTGGAACGTCCCTCGCGAGAGGCGAACGCGCAATCCACACAGCCCACACCCCCGGACCCAATGCCGGCCAACGCACCCACACCAGCGCACCGCCGGCCTCGCCTGCGAACCCCAGGGCCGGGACAGCAGACCCAACCCCCAAAGCCCGGCAAGTACGGGCAAAGCGCACTCACCCGCGCGGCCCACACCACAGCGGGAACGCACCGAACTCCTCGCCCGCCGAAGCCCACACAGACCACGCGCCGAGCAGTGCCAGACCTGCCCCGGTACGACGTCCTGAGCCTCGTCGAAGGGCCACCCAGCGAAACACCCACCTGCAGCCCCAGCAGCAACGCGACGTCCTGAGCCTGTCGAAGGGCCGGCGCCAATCCCCCCAGTCGCACAGCCTCCCGGCCCCGCCGGCGCAACCCGTAGCCACA
>CAZHMV010000194.1:0-9706 GCA_964532665.1 uncultured Anaerolineales bacterium | reverse complement strand
GGCTACGACATCCGCACCGTCCAGGAGCTACTCGGGCACAAAGACGTGAGGACAACGATGATCTACACCCACGTCCTGAATCGCGGGGGATTGGCGGTGCGGAGCCCGCTGGATGGATGACGCCATATTGTTCCCCCGACAGTCCCACAGCCTCCCCAGGCTGGCCCCCACAAGAGGGAAGGGGGACTGCGAACCGTGATAAGCGACACCGGTCATAACCCGAAGCGAGTCCTTCTGCTGGCCACCTCGGCCACGTATGGCACGTCATCCTTCGCGGCTGCTGCCAGGAAGCTGGGCCTGGAGGTCGTCTACGGCATCGACATGCCGAAGGCCCTGGCCGACTACTGGCAGGTGCCCCTGGCGCTCGACTTCGCCGATCCGGAGCAGGCGACTCGTGACATTGTCGCCTTAGCCCAGGAAAAGCCGCTGGATGCGATTCTCTCCGTGGATGACAGCGGAACTCTGATCGCGGCCCAGGCCAGCGCGGCTCTTTCGCTGCCCCACAACGCCCCCGAGTCTGCCCTGGCGGCCCGTAACAAGTATCGGATGCGCCAGTTGCTGGCCGCCGGCGGCGTCCCCTGCCCAGAATTCCAACTCTCCTCCGCCGGCCACGACCCGGCGTGGGTCGCCATGCAGGTGGACTACCCCTGTGTGGTGAAGCCGCTCCTGCTCTCGGGCAGTCGCGGCGTGATCCGTGCTGACAACTCGGATGAGTTCGTCCGGGCGTTCATGCGCCTGGCTCGCATGCTGCCGCCGGCGGACGGCATGCCGGATGCGCGCGGCATTCTCGTGGAACGCTTCATCCCCGGCCAGGAGGTTGCCCTGGAGGGCCTTCTCACCGACGGCGCCCTGCGCGTGCTGGCGCTGTTCGACAAGCCCGACCCGTTGGATGGCCCGTTCTTCGAGGAGACAATCTACGTCACCCCATCGCGCCTGCCCGAAGCCACGCAACGGGCCATCGCAGACTGCACGCAGCAGGCCGCGCGAGCACTGGGCCTGCGACATGGCCCGGTGCATGCGGAACTCCGAATCAACGAGGCCGGCCCGTGGATTATCGAAGTCGCCGGCCGCTCCATCGGCGGTCTGTGCTCCAGAGTTCTTCAGTTTGGGATCGACACGTGCCTGGAGGAGTTGGTTTTGCGGCACGCCGTCGGCATGGAGATCGACTCACTGGAACGGGAGAGACGGGCAGCCGGCGTGATGATGATCCCGATACCAGGAGCCGGCATCCTCCGAGGAGTGGCTGGAGTCGAAGCTGCCAGGGCGGTGCCAGGCATCGAAGGCGTGGAAATCACCGCGAAGCTGAACTACCCGCTGGTGCCGCTACCTGAAGGGGAAAGCTATCTCGGCTTCATCTTCGCCCGAGGCGACGAGCCGGCAGCGGTCGAGGCGGCGCTGCGGGAGGCGCACCAGAAGCTGGAGTTTGAGATTCAGGAGCAACTGCCAGTAGTGCAATAGAGATTGAGGATTACCCACCGTGAGCGGTAGCCAACCACCCTGATGTGAATGTTGGATGGCTAGGTGGCTGGATGGCACCACGCGAGCCATCCAGCCACTCAGCCAACTAAGCCATCTATTTGCGTTGCGGAGCTGGTGGCCCCCCACCCTTGCCCTGGGGAACCGGCGAGCCGCCCCCCTTCTTGGCCTGCGGACCAGGCAGACCGCCTTTGCCTTGTGGTCCCAGATCGCCGGCCTGATCTTCAGGGACCCAACCTTCGGGCACGTGAGCCTGATCGGCGAAGAAAAATGCCTCCATCTGCTCCATCAGAAACTGCTTCGCTGCCGGATCGATCAGGTTAAGCCCGTAGTGGTTGATAATCAGCGTCTGCTGTTCCCCCCACAGGTCGAAGGCTGGTCTGGAGACGTTCTCGAAGATGCGCCGGCCCAGCTCGCCAGGGAAGGGTGGCCGCTCCAGGCCGGGCAGTTCGCGCCCGAGTTTCACACATTGCACCATGCGAGGTTGTTCGGAGGCTGATTCCATCACTTCATCGGCTTGAGTTGTGTCATCCTGTGTGCTATCATCATCCGCGCTCCCGGCACCCGTAAAGCGCCCAAGAGCACCTTTTACATCGTCCCAGATTGGCGCCACTTTTCATCCTACCTTCCCACGACAGCCAGTGATCAGTATTCAGTAACCGGTGATCAGTGACCAGATTCTTATGACTGATTACTGATCACTGATTATAGGGGGTTCGCTGCCAATGTCCAAATTGCAAGCTCAGGCAGAAAGCCGCGAGGGTCCGCACGTCCTGTTCATGGGAATGCACGGCCAGTTCTCCCGAATCCCTCTGGCGCACCTCATCGATGAGGGGATTGCGGTGGAGGCAGTGGTCGTGCCGGCCACTCCAACCAGCGTGCGGAACACCGTCGCCGTGCGACAACTCGTGCCAGAGCCTAATCCATCCGAACTACCGCTGCTCACGCCGTTCGTTGACCCGAATGTCACACACCTGGCGTGGCAGCACGGGATTCCGGTGCTCGAAGTCAGTCGGCTGGCTGACCCGGCGGCGCAGTCCGCCCTGGCCGCCTATCGGCCTGATGTGATCTGCGTGGCCTGCTTCAACCAGAAGTTCCCACCGGCCCTTCTCGCGCTGCCCCGGTATGGGTGCCTCAACCTGCATCCTTCGATGCTGCCGTCTTACCGCGGGCCGGCCCCCCTCTTCTGGGCCTTCCGAAACGGCGAGCGTGAAACTGGCATCACCGTCCATCTTATGGATGAGGGAATGGACACGGGCGACATCCTGCTGCAGGAGCCCATCGACATTTCCGAAGGCATTCGCGGCGACGTTCTGGAAGCGCAGTGTGCGTCGGTGGGCGCCGGGCTCATGGTTCAGGCCGTCCGCTCGCTGTGCGCCGGCACGGCCCGTCCAACGAGGCAGCCCGACGAAAACGCCAGTTACTACCCCTGGCCGGCAGCCGAGGACTTCCGCATTTCGCCGGCATGGCCGGCGCGTCGGGCGTTCAACTTCATTCGCGGCGTGGCCTATTTGAACGGCCCGTTGGAAATCCACATCGCGGGGCAACGCTTCCCCGTCCGAGAGGCTGTATCATACACGATGGCTAGCACCCTGAGCACCCCTTTCGTTCGGGACGATGACGAGTTGCGGGTGCAGTGCACGCCTGGCATTCTGCACGTTGCGCTCGACACTGATACCTACACCACTCAGCCGGATGCAGGTGACCGCTTGCATCCGGGTTAGGAGCGCTGGCCCTTCTCCCGCAATAGCTCAGCGACCCATGCTGCGTCGTCGGGAGGAAGCGCCACCTTTGGATCATCAGTATAGTCGATGAGGTCGGCGTAGGCGCCATTCTCGTAACATTGATCGAAGACTGCTTGCAGATCGAGCACAGCATCGGGGTCGGGCTCCGCAAGGGGAATGACAATACGGGGTAGGGGCTGGCGCAAAGTGAGAGGGTAGACCTCGGCCTGGTCTCGGCGGCCAGCTCGGATAATACTGATGATGTAGCGCCATGGCTGGTAGGGGATAAGATAGGGAGCAGGAACCGCTATGGTGTACCGGCCTGTGCCCAGCAAATCGATTTCCACCAGGCTCGCGTCGCTCGACAGTACTTCTTCTTGTTTGCGGCGATACAGATCACGACCCTCGCCAGATGTCTTGTTGGCGGGGCTGAGGAATTCGATCACTGTGACGACCCTGCCGCCGTGTGTAGTGTCGATGATCTCGATGAAGACTTCCCGTATCTCTTCCGGCGGCAAAGAGATGATCATGGGCACGTCGGGTTCCATGTCAACCCCTGGGGCATGTGCTGCCGAGACAGGAGCCGGCCGGCGTTGCGTGACTGCTACATCCGGGTAGATAGAGCGTGGGGGGTAGACCACGTAGACTCGTTCACCGATGTGGGCATGATAGCGGGGGCGAATCCTGGGCTGAAGGGCATCTGCTGTATACGTGATCAACCTCTGGTGCAAATCCGACCACACGGCAGGGTCTTCCAAATAGGGATCCATGCCAGGAAATGGGCTCGACATCGCGGGTTCCTCTCTCGGGTACTGGCACTCATTGCATCCGCTGAAGCTAGAAGAGATTATACCCGACGCTTAACAACGGTGCAAGTTGCTCCGATCCTGGCCGCGCTTGGCTCTGGCGACGTTGCACTCAACCCTTTCAACAGTTCTTCGTGAATTCGCCCGTTCGTCGCCACAATCTTCACCGTGTCGAGCGACCACGGCTCGCCATCAAAGTCGGTGATGAGGCCACCGGCTTCCGACACCAACAACGCGCCGGCTGCCCAATCCCACGGAAGGAGGTGCTGTTCCCAGTAGCCATCGAGCCGACCGGCCGCCAGGTAGGCCATGTCCAGCGCGGCCGCGCCGGCCCGTCGGATGCCCTGAACACGCGTGATGAGGCGGCTGAACTCCGCGACGTTGTTGTCCCTGCGCGTCGCGCGGTCGTATGGGAAGCCGGTGGCCAGCAATGCATCCTGCAGCCGGGCAGTGTCCGAGACGTGGATGGGCTCGCCGTTGCGAGTCGCGCCGGCACCCTTTTCGGCAGCGAACAGCTCATCCCGCAGCGGGTCGTAGATCACGCCGAGGACTGTTTCGCCTCGCTTTTGGATGGCCACAGACACGGCGAAGATGGGAAAGCCGTGAGCGTAGTTGACCGTGCCATCCAACGGGTCAATGACCCACAGATAGTCTGACCTCTGGTCGATGCCATGACCCTCCTCGGCCAGAATGGCATGGCCGGGGTAGCGCTCTCGAATGGCGCTGACCAACAACCGCTCGGCGGCCTGATCCACCTCGGTGACCAGGTCAATCACGGATGATTTGCGCTCGACCTGGTGCGCCCGTTCGTAGTTCTCGCGGATCACGTCGCCGGCTGCGCGCACAAGTTTTGTGACAAATTCCAGCATGAATACCTCCCATCTGATGCATGGTGTGTGTAGTTTACAGCAACCTCTGTAGACCTGCAACTCAATGGCTGATCCGCTTGGTTGACATACAGCGCAAATTGTCTATACTATTCTCCCAGGTGATCCGTCTTTCCCCACCACGAAAGGAGGAACGTTCATGTCCCGTTGGTATCCCCTGTTGCTTGTCCTGCTCATCCTGAGTGTCGTTGGTGTTGCATGCGCAGCACCGACCCCTCAGCCGGCAGCGCCTCAAGAAGAAGCGAAGCCGGCTGAGGCCCAGCCCGCAGCCGCCAAAGAAATCGTCGTGGGTGCCATTTACCCACTCTCGGGCTCCCTGGCGGCCACCGGCGTCGATCTGAAGAACGCCGTCGAGCTGGCCACAGACATTGTGAACAACAAGTACGACCTCAACCTGCCGCTGGCCAAGTCAGCCGGCCTGCCCAACCTGGGTGGCGCCAAGATCCGCCTGGTCTTCGGCGACCATGAGGCCGACCCTGAGAAAGGCTCCGCCGAAGCCGAGCGCCTGATCACCACCGAGAACGTGGTGGCGTTGGTAGGCTCCTACAACAGCGCCGTCACCGCCACGGCCAGCCAGGTGGCCGAGCGCCAAGGCGTACCATTCCTCAATCCCGAGTCTACGTCCCCCACGCTGACTGAGCGCGGCTTCCAGTGGTTCTTCCGTACCACGCCCTTCGACAAGCTGTTCGCCGAGAACTTCTACCAATTTCTCGACGACATGAAAGCCAAGGGCTACGACGTCAGTAACGTCGCTATCCTCAACGAGAATACCCTGTGGGGGACTGATGTCAACAAGCTGGAAAGCCAGTTCGCGGAGAAGTACGGCTACAACGTCGTCGCCAACATTCCCTACGAGGCCAAGGCCTCGGACGTCAGCAGCGAGGTGCAGAAGCTGAAAGCCGCTGGCGACGCTGTCCTGCTCCAATCCTCGTACGTGTCGGACGCTATCCTCTACATGCAGACCTACAAGCAGCTCGACTACGCGCCCACGGCCATCATCGCCATGGACGCCGGCTTTGTTGCCTCGGAGTTTGTCCAAACCCTGGGCGACGATGCCAACTACATCCTCAGCCGCGAGGTGTGGGCGCTGGACCTGGCCGAGTCGAAGCCTATCGTCAAGGCGGTCAACGACCTGTACAAAGAGCGCTACGGCACCAACATGAACGGCAACTCGGCTCGCTCCTTCACCGGCATGCTGGTCCTGGCCGACGCCATCAACCGCGCCGGCTCCACCAAGCCCGAGGCGATCCAGAAGGCATTGATGGAAACCAACATCCCCGCCGACCAGATCATCATGCCGTGGAAGGGCATCAAGTTCGATCCCGAAACCCACCAGAACATCCTGGGCAGTGGGATCATCGTCCAGATTCAGGACGGCGAGTACAAGACGGTCTGGCCCTTCGACCTGGCCTCGGCCGACATCGTCTGGCCTTTCCCCAAGTGGTCGGAGCGCTAGCTCGACACGGATTGTTTACACGGATACACGGATGGGGGATTGCCCCATCCGTGTATCCGTGTCATAGTGCGTGTAGAGCTTGCAAGGAGATCTAGCTTGTCGCCCGAAACTACCTTGCTGGTCCAGGCCCTGGTCAGCGGGCTGCTCATCGGTTTTGTCTTTGCCCTGATTTCGGTGGGGCTTACACTGATTTTCGGGGTGATGGACATTGTGAACTTCGCCCATGGGGAGCATCTGATGCTGGCTATGTACGTCACCTACTGGATGTACGCACTGTGGGGCATTGATCCGCTGCTCTCTATCCCGGTAACTGCGATCATTCTGTTCATCCTGGGCATTATCACTTATCAGTTGGTCATCAAGTACGTCCTCGATGCCCCGATGCTGGCCCAAATCTTCGTCACCTTCGGCATGATGGTGTTTCTGCGCAATCTGGCCCAGGTGGTCTGGAGCGAGGACTACCGGCGGATCGGCGACACGTTGGTCAGTGGCCGGCTGGAACTGTTCGGTATCTTCATCGGTACGCCGCAACTGGTGGCCTCCATCGGTGCGGCCATCACCACCGCGTTGCTGTACTGGTTCCTCAAGAACACCCGCACCGGCTGGGCGCTGGAGGCAACGGCCGAGAACAAGGAAGTGGCCGGCCTCATGGGTATCGACACCGACCGCATGTTCGCCCTGGCCTGGGGGTTGGCGTTGGCCTGTGTGGGCGTCGCCGGCGCGCTGCTGGCTACCTTCAACCCCATCTTCCCCGAAGTGGGGGCCGTGTTCGTGCTCGTGGCCTACGTGGCGGTGGCCCTGGGCGGATTCGGCAGCGTCACCGGGGCGTTCATCGCCGGCATCCTCATCGGGCTGGTGCAGGTACTGGGCGGCTTCCTGTGGGAGCCCCGCTTCAAGACCGTGCTCGTCTACGGCATCTACCTGGCCGTGGTGTTCATTCGCCCGCAAGGGCTGTTTGGCCGAAGGTAATCATGAGAACCAATTCGCTGAAATGGCTCGCCCTGGCCATCCTGGCGGTACTCCTGCTGGCGTTTCCCCGGCTGTTTACGCAGCCTTTTCTGCAGCGCACGATGATCCTCATCCTGCTGTGGAGTGTGCTGGGGCTGGCGTGGAACGTGATTGGCGGGTATGCCGGCCAGGTCTCCCTGGGCCATGCCATCTTCTTCGGCCTGGGAGCCTACACTTCGACGCTCATGCTCACGAAGTGGGGAATCTCGCCGTGGATCGGGATGATCGTGGGGGCGGTGGTCGCGGCCGGTGTGTCGGCCATCATCGGCTGGCCCAGTTTCCGGCTGGCCGGTCACTACTTCGCCATCGCCACCATCGCCGCTGGCGAAATCTTTGCCGTCCTGTTCCGCAACTGGGGCTGGGCCGGCGGTGCTGTCGGTGTGTACCTGCCCATCATCCGGGGAGATCGAATCGCCGACTTCCAGTTCAACGAAACCAGGTCTGGCTACTACTATATCATCCTGGCGATGCTGGCAGTTGCAATGCTGGTGACATATATCATCGAGCACTCTCGCGTGGGCTACTACCTCAAAGCGATCCGCGAAGACCCGGATGCCGCGCGCAGCCTGGGTATCAGCATCACGCGCTACAAGCTGTATGCCATGATGATCAGCGCCGCGTTGACGGCCATCGCCGGCACCTTCTACGCCCAGTTCGTGCTGTACATCAGCCCCAACACCGTCTACGCGCTTCTCTTCTCCATCCAGATGTGCCTGGTGGCCGTCCTGGGTGGGACCGGTACGCTGGTCGGCCCCATCATTGGTGCCGCCATACTGATTCCCATGGCCGAGTACACCCGCGTCTACCTGGCCGGGCGGGCCGGCGGACTGCACCTGGTCGTCTACGGGCTCCTCATCATGCTGATCTCCATCTACCAGCCGGCGGGGTTGATGGGCCTGTTCCGGCAGTGGCAGCACCGATGGGCCGGATCAAGACAGCAGCGCGATGCAACCGTGGCGGCGCCAGCCCGGCAAGGAGGTGTCAGCGATGGCACTCCTTGACGTTCGGGGCCTGACCAAGAGCTTCGGCGGCCTGATGGCCAACCAGGACATCGACCTGCAGGTGAACCAGGGCGAGATACTGGGTCTCATCGGCCCCAACGGTGCCGGCAAGACGACGTTCTTCAACTGCGTCACCGGCTTCTACCCGCCGACCCACGGGAGCGTGCGCTTCCTGGATCGGGAGATCACCGGGTGGTCGCCAGAGCGCGTGTGCCAGGCCGGCATCGCCCGCACCTTCCAACTGGTCAAGGTGCTGCGCGACATGACGGTGCTGGAGAACGTGATGGTGGGGGCTTTTCTTCGATACCCTCGCACCGCCGATGCGCGGCGCAAAGCTCTGGAGATGTTGGAGTTCATCGAACTCGCCGACGAGCCTGACCGAATTGCCCGCAACCTCACCATCGCCGACAAGAAGCGGCTGGAGCTGGCCCGCGCCCTGGCCACCGAGCCGCAGCTCCTGTTCCTGGACGAGGCGATGGCCGGCCTGAACCCCAGCGAGACCAACACTGCCGTGGAGATGGTGCGCCGGCTGCGTGACGAGGGCATCACTATCGTCCTGGTCGAACATGTGATGAAAGTCATCATGCCGCTGGCGGATCGGGTCGTGGTGCTGGACTCGGGCAAAGTGATCGCCGACGACGTGCCAGAGAAGATCGCCACCAACGAGCGGGTGATCGAAGCGTATCTGGGAGAGAAGTACCGTGCTGCACGTTGAGCGGATCGAAGTTCGCTACGATGAGATACCCGCCTTGCACGATGTGTCCCTGGAAGTGCACGAGGGCGAGATTGTAGCTGTCATCGGGTCCAATGGGGCTGGCAAGACGACGCTACTGCGGGCCATCTCCGGCATCCGCCCGCCGGCCCGCGGCCGAATTTTGCTGGACGACACGCCGCTCCATACGCTCAAAGCTCACCAGATCGCCGCGCAGGGCATCGCCCACGTCCCGGAGGGTCGGGGCATCTTCGCCCAGCAGACGGTGCTGCGCAATCTCTACCTGGGCGCTTTCCTCCGCACCGAAGCCGAGCGAGACGCGGCGCTGGAGCGGGTCTTCGATCTGTTTCCGCGTCTGGCCGAACGGCGGGACCAGGTGGCCGGCACGCTCAGCGGCGGTGAGCAGCAGATGCTGGCCATTGGCCGTGGACTGATGGCGAACCCGCGTATCCTGCTGCTGGACGAGCCATCCCTCGGCCTCATGCCCAAACTGGTGGACACCATCTTCGAGCTGGTGCAGCGCATTAACCAGGAGGATGGCCTCACCATCCTGCTGGTCGAGCAGAACGTGCGCGAATCGCTGGAAATCGCCAACCGGGTCTATGTGCTGCAGACGGGGCACGTCGCGTTGGAGGG
>CAZHMV010000193.1:0-9742 GCA_964532665.1 uncultured Anaerolineales bacterium | reverse complement strand
GTCATCCAGGCCATACAGCCCGGCGAGCTGACGCGCGCGTGGATTGAGAATACACTGGCAGACGTCAGTGGCTGAAAGCGAGGATGTAATAGGTGTGCTAAGTGTACAGGGGTTCAGATCCAAGTCATTTGGGAACACGACCAAGGCGGCGACCTAAGCCTATCGAACGGACCAACGTCCTTTCGACAGGCTCAAGACACCGCCAGAGTGCCTAGATTTCTTGGTCCGTCGTCAAAGTGGACGAGGGAGGGACGACTGATGCGCGGATGATCAACTCCGTGGGTAGAGTGCAGCGTTCGCTGGCTGACTCACCCCGTAGGGCCTTGACCAGTAACTCAGCCGCCTGTTCGCCTTTCTCCACCATGGGCTGGCGAACCGTCGTCAACGGTGGGTTGGCCCGTTGGGCTTCTGGGATATCATCATAGCCAATCACTGATAGGTCTTTGGGGATCTCAAGACCTTGCTCACGTGCGGCACCCATCACCCCCAGGGCAATGATGTCACTCATAGCCACGACAATAGTTGGACATGATGGAGTCTGCCACAGCCGGCTAAAAGCATCGGCTCCACCCTCGATGCTGTTTTCGCACTCCAATATCTGAACGCCAGGCCCATCAAGGGACAACCCCACCGTGGCCAGCGCCTCCAAGTAACCTGCCAGCCGCCGGCACAGGGTGCCCGTGTACTCACGCCATCGCCCCTCCTTGCCCGACTCAAACGCCACCATGGCGATGCGTCGGTGCCCGCGCTGGATGGCGTGCATCATGGCTGCCCGTGCTCCCTCGTGATCCTCAATATTGAGACAAGGCACGCCGTCCGGCACTTCACTGTCCACCATCACAAACGGCACGTGCCGCTGGCGAAGCATGTTGACCACCGGATCCTGAGGTTCCAGACCCATGACCACGAAGCCATCTACGGCGGCGTGATCAATGGCTTTCAGCATGGAACCCTTGACCGGGGGGACCAACATCAGGGACAGCCCCTGTTCATCACAGACCCGGCCCATTCCACGCATGAACTGAGTGGAGAACGGGTTTTCCAGAATGGTGGGGATGTCTTGAGGGAGAAGCAACCCCAAAACTCCTGTTCGCCCGGTGTTCAAGCTTCGTGCCACGGGATGGGGCGCATACCCCAGCTCTCCGGCAACGGCCAGAATTTTCTGAACCGTCGCCTCTGATAAGCGTGAAGGGTCATTGAAAGCAAAGGAGACGGCGGTCTTGGACACGCCGGCTCGTTCGGCAACCTCTTTGATCGTCACGCGGACCATCTATGCTCTCCTCTTTGGGCCAGCTCGCCCACCAAGATCAGTGCTGAACGCCCCCCAACTTCAACAGGCTCACCCCTCGGGCAAACTCTGCCCGCGAGTTCATCGCGCAGCGAAGGCGTGCCCTTCCAGTAGACATCTGGCAACCGAACGGTTTGGGCCGTGGCTGCCCGGTTGAGCATGACGAGCACATAGTCTGTCCCGTGTTGCCGCTCGAAGGCGTAAATATCGCCGGCAGCGTGCACCGTCTGGACTCTTCCACGACGAAGGGCGGGGTGTGCCTTCCGGATGCGGATCAGTTGGCGATGCCACGCCAAAAGCTCTCGATCCTGGGCCACGGGATCCCAGACCATGGGGCGACGGCAGTCCGGATCGTTGTCTCCCATCATGCCCACCTCGTCTCCGTAGTAAATCATCGGGACACCAACATAGGTGAAAAGGAAGGTGACTGCCAGCCTGAAGCGCTCCCTGTCGCCCTGGCATAGCGTGAGGAATCGAGGGGTGTCATGGCTCCCCAGCAGGTTCAGCATCGTATAAGCCGTCTCTCCTGGATGTTCCGCTCGCAGAGCGGCTAACTCGCGGTCAAAGGTCGGAGCATCCAGCTTTTCACAGAAGAAATCCAGGATGAGATCGCGCAGACGATAGTTCATCGCTCCATCGCACTCATCCCCCTGAAGCCAATCCGTCGCTTGCTGCCAGATCTCGGCCACAATGTACAGTTCGGGGTTGCTCTCTTTCACCACACGACGGAACCCTTTCCAGAAGCGGTGGTTCATCAGATATGGAACATCCAGGCGCCAACCGTCAATCCCCTCCCGAGTCCAATGTCGCGCTACGTCGTACAGGTGCCGGCGGACTTGTGGATTGTGGATATTGAGTTTCACCAGGTAATCGGCGTTCTCATAGGTAGCATAATTCGGCGTTGGTTCTTTGATGACAGGCAGGTCCTCAATGTAGAACCAGTTGACATACGGTGAGTTCTCGCCCCGCTCGATCACGTCCTGAAAAGCCCAAAACCCTTCCCCCACGTGGTTGAACACGGCATCCAGGACGATCCGCATACCTCGACGGTGCGCCTCACGGAGAAGCCGCCGGAAGGTCTCCAGGTCTCCAAAGTGAGGATCGATGCGGTAGTAGTCAACCGTGTCGTACTTGTGGTTCGTATTGGCGGCGAAAATGGGTGTCAGGTAGAGGGCATTGATGCCCAGCGCCTCCAAATAGTCCAGCTTGTTGATGATCCCCTGCAGGTCACCACCGAAAAAGTTCGTGCGGGTTGGAATACCATCCCACGGTTTGACACCAGGTGGGTCATTGTCCGGGTCGCCGTTGGCAAAGCGCTCGGGGAAGATTTCGTAGAATATGGCATCCTTGACCCAGTCCGGAATTGGGTATTCCACAGTATTCACCTCAGCATGGTGTCTAGCCTTTAAGACCGGTAAGGGTGATACCTTCGATAAATCGTCTCTGCCCCAGCAAAAAGATCAGGATGCCAGGGAGGGTAGCTGTCACCGTGCCAGCCATCAAGTAAGCCCACTGCGTGCCGTATCGTCCCTGGAACATGGCCAGGCCAAGCTGGATAGTGCGCATCTCGGGGTTGTTGGTGACCACCAGGGGCCAGAGAAAGTCATTCCAGGCGAAGAGGAAGGCAAAGATGGCCAGGGCGGCCAGGGCCGGCTGGGATAAGGGCAAGATAATCCGCCACCAGACGCCCAGGCGAGAGCAGCCGTCGATCAGAGCAGCCTCATCCAACTCCGTCGGGATGGTGAAGTAATATTGCCGCAGCAGGAAGATGCCAAAGGCACTGACCAGCCGTGGCACGATGAGGGCCTGGTAGGTGTCGAGCCAGCCCAGCCAACGGACGATGAGATAGGACGGGATCAGCGTCACGTGAAAGGGTACCATCATCGTCCCCAGAAAGACCAAGAACAGGATGTCCCGTCCCGGAAAGCGTAGTCTGGCGAAGGCATAGGCAGCCAGCGAGGAGAAGAACAATTGCCCACCAGTGATGCCGACAGCCATGACGAAGCTGTTCAGATAGAAGCGAGCGAAAGGCGCCGCTCGCCACGCCACCAGGTAATTCCGCCACTCAAAGTGAGTGGGAATGATGTAGGGCGGGGCGTAGGTCAGCTTGATAGGCTTCAGGGACGTAGTGACCATCCACAGAAAGGGCAGGATCACCACGAGCCCGCCGGCCAACAGAAAGACATGGGTTGCAACCCGCGTAAGCCAAACCCTGCTCCCTTTCAAGAGGGTGTCCCACTTGGCCATTCTGGGTAATATGGCCTGATGCCTGGCTACCAGGGAGGTGTGGTGCTCCCTCATGCCGTTCCCCTGGATCCGAGGCCAAAGAGCCTCCACTGCACCAGGGTGATGGCGAATATGACCGCAAAGATCACCCAACCCACCGCTGAAGCTACGCCCATCTTGAAATAGCGGAAAGCGTATCGGTACAGGAAGAGGCCAATCACATCCGTCGATCCTAGCGGACCACCACCGGTCATGATGAAAACCTGGTCAAAGACCAAAAAGGAGTCGATGACGGACATAATCACTAGCAGCATGGTGATGGGCGCCAGCAGCGGCAGTGTGATGTAGCGGAAGCGGGCCCAGGTTCCGGCCCCGTCCACTTCGGCCGCTTCATAATATTCTCGAGGGATGCCCTGGAGGCCGGCCATGTAGATCACCAGGTTGAAACCGAGACGCTTCCATACGCCCACCAGGATGATAGCCGGCATGGCCCAGACAGTGCTAGCCAGCCAGGCCGGCGCGGGCAGCCCTGCGGAGCGAAGGGTCACATTCACAAAGCCCGAACCAGGATCGAAGAGGTATTTCCATATCACTGCGGCCGCCACAGTGGAGGTAATGACTGGAGTGAAGTAGACGGTCCGATAGAAGGGCAGGGCCCGGATTCCCCGGTTGAGGGCCAGGGCTACTATTAGGCCGGCAGCGATTCCGAGAACGGTGATGCCCACCATGTAGTAGAGAGTAACGCCCAGCGAATTCCAGAAGTCTCCTGAACGGGCCAGGTCAACATAGTTGGCCAAGCCCACAAACACTCGATTCGGGCTCAGGCCATCCCACTCCAGCAAGCTGAGATAGCCGGAGTAGAGAATGGGGAAAATGTTGAAGACCCCGAAGATGAGAGCTGCCGGCAGCAGACAGATGAGAGCAGCCAACAGGTCGTCCCTTTGGCAAGCCCGTCGCCAGAGTCTTAGCCCGTGCTCAAGATGGGTGTTAGTGCTCAATGCCATCGAATTCCGCCTCGGATCATCTGCCCAATAGTATACGCCAATTTGCAGCCACGTCCAGTTAAAGAAAGGCCCGGGGCCTTGCCCTTTCAGGAAGACCCCGGGCCTGCAAGCCCGCAGGGTCGTACACTATCACAGGCCCCCGCCTACTTCTCCAGCACTTGGTTGACAGCAGCTTCGGCGTTGACCAGAGCCTCATCCACACTAACCGTGCCGTGCAACGCCTTCTCCAGCTCTGTGGAAAAGGCGTCAGACACCTCGGGATATTTGGTGATGGGGGGGCGGGCATGAGCATAGCGCTGGTTATCCACGAAGGGCTCCAGCCGTGGTTCCGCCTCTGTTAGCCACTTGCGGTACGTTCCGCTCGTGGCCACTGAATCTCGCACTGGCGTGAACCCTGTCTGGGTATCCCACTCCACTTGCGTCTCGGTGCTCGTCAGCCAGTTGATGAACTCCCAGGCTGCTTGCTGCTTCTCTGGGGTGGTCTTGAACAGAAAGATGTGCTCTCCACCCATGTTGGTAGCCGGCTGGCCATCCGCCGGGATGGGCATGGGAGCCGACCCAAAGTCGAAGGGGGCCTGCTCCCGCCAAATGCCTACCATCCACGAGCCGTCCATCACCATGCAGGCCTTTCCCTGGCCGAACAGCCCCCACGGCGCCAGCGGAGCCACCTTGTCTTTCTGGATCAGGTCCACCCAGAACTGTAGGGCCTTTTTGCCGGCTGGAGAGTTGAAGGCAGCTTTGGAATAGCCGTCGCTCAGGAACTCACCGCCAGCTTGCCACAGATACACCTGGAACTGCCAAGTCAGTCCTTCCCCTGGCTGGGTGAAGAGCTCCATACCCCAGATACCCTCGCCACGATCAGTGCACTTCCCGGCCATCTCAGCCAGTTCATCCCAGGTCGTAGGCGGCTTCTCGGGATCCAGCCCCGTCGATTTGAAGAGGTCCTTGTTGTAGAACAGCTCCAAGTTGTTGGTACTCACCGGCAGAGCATAGAACTTCCCATTATATTGGTCGATCTTGAGCAACTCCGGATAGAAATCACTCGTGTCCACCCCTGCCTTCTCGATGTAGGGAGTTAGCTCCACCAGCGCACCCGTCTCTACCAGCTTGGGAACCCACGCCATGTCCCCGGCGGCGATGTCGGGCACCTCTCCGCCAGCAGTAGCGGTCATCAGCTTGGGTAGTAAATCCCCCCAACCGATGAAGATATTCTTGATCTCAACCTCGGGGTGCTCTTGGTTATACCTGTCCGCAAGAGCCTGGATCGTCTCGGCATTCTTGCCGTCCCAGTAATTCCAGAAGGTCAACGTCACCTTCTCCGGCGGTTTAGGCGTGGGTGGGGGCGCTCCCGTCGTGGGGGTCGGCGGTGCCGTGATGGGTGTGGCCACCGGTGCACACGCTGCGGCCAGGCCAAGCGTGAGCAGAATGCCCAGCAAGAACAACCATTTGAGTTTCATCGTTTCACCTCCTGTATGATTTGTGTGCCTCTCAGTCACGGGACCATCCCAATTGAGGCTATGGAAAGTTTGGGTAGATTTCCACCACCATCCCACCCCTCATCCAGTAAAGGGTCACTACGGCCAGAATCAAGAGTAGGCTGAGGAACCGCTTTCTCATTTTGTTCTCCTCCTTGATCTGCGAAAGGCACGCAGACTCGTGTGGTTTATTGTCTCATTAGGCAACAAATCCCAAGGCCAGAAAGAAAAATGAGCCTCTAAATCGATTTAGTAAATCGGTTTAATCATAACACATTTTGTCGAGGATGTCAAATAGTTGATGGAGAACGTTATCCATTGAGGACAATCCCCCCCCGGCGAGCTCACGCGCGCGTGGATTGAGAACACGCTGGCAGACGTCAGTGGCTGAAAACCAGCGCAAAAAGAGACCCTAAGGGTGTCGGAAACCCTTAGGGTCTGTTCGTTCCGGAGCGATTAGTACAGCTCCTCGTGCAAGTGCTGCATGCCGGCCAGACGCCGTAACCCCTGCCGATCTCGCAGGCTCTGCCATGCCACGGCAGCCAGGAACAACAGTGCCGCAAAAAGCACGATCGTTGCGCCCGAAGAGGCATTCAAGTACCAACTGAGCATCATGCCGGCAAATCCACAGAACGCCCCGACCAGTGCTGAAACGATCAGCAGCCGGCGGAAGCTATCCGTCAGCAGTCGGGCGATGATGGGGGGAATCACCAGCGCAGCCGCGATCAGCGTTACCCCCAAAACATTCGTGCTGGCGATGATGGCGGCCGCCAGGATCAGCGCCAGCAGCGTCTCCATCCACTCCGTCGGCACGCCGTAGGCCGGCGCCACCTCGGGGTCGAAGGTGGTGAAGAGCAGTTGCTTGTAGAAGACGAACGTCAACACCACCGTCAACGCCGTCACGCCGGCGATGACGTACAGATCGGCGCGCTCAACACCCAGGATGTTACCAAACAACGCCGCTTCAAAGTTGCGGGTGAAGGTTCGTGCCCGGCTGATGAGCGCCACCCCCAGAGCGAAGCTGGCCGTCGTGACGATGCCGATGGCCGCGTCAGCCCCGATCTGTCGTTTGCGGGCCGTGGCGTTGATGAGCAGCGCTGCCAGAAACCCCCAGGCGCCGGCCCCCAGGTAGAAATTCCACTTCATCAGGAAGCTCACCACCGCGCCGCCGAATACCGCGTGACTCAGCCCGTGGCCGATGTAGCTCATGTGGCGCAACACCACGTACACGCCGATCAGGCCACACAGGCCGCCCGCCATGACCGCCGCCAGGAGCCCGTACCGGAAAAACTGAAACTGAAAAGGCTCAAGCAACACGCCCATCGATCCTTGTCCTCTCGGGTGCTGGATGGGGATGGGGCTGCGAACCCGGCGGATTGAGCGCTCCCCAGCCGTGATCGTGCGGCCGGTCCACCACGAACAGCAGCCCGTTCTGCCGCATCACCATCAGGTCTGCTCGGAAGGTGCGGTTGAGAACCCCATCGTGAAAGATGCCGTCGGGCCGGCCTTCGGCAATCACCGTCTGATTCAGGCAGATCACCCACGGCAGGTGGGCCGCCACCGCATTCAGGTCGTGGGTCGTCAGCAAGACCGTGATCCCCTGCCGATTGAGCTCGGCCAGCAGGTGCAGGATGTCGTCCCGCGTCTTCACATCGACGCCGGCCGTCGGCTCGTCCAGGATCAAGATGTCGGGCTCGGCGATCAGGGCCCGGGCCAGAAACACACGTTGTTGCTGACCGCCCGATAGGTCGCGGATATGCCGCTTCTGCAACCCACCGATGCCCAGTTGCTCAAGGACGTCGGTGGCACGCTGTCGATCCTGCCGGCTGGCCCACGGCCAGGGCCCCGACTGCATCGTACGTCCCATGAGCACCACCTCTTCGACTGTGACCGGAAAGTTCCAATCCACCGTTTCGAGCTGCGGCACATACCCCACTCTTCCTACCCCCCTTTTCGCTTTTCCTCTGACCGGCTTGCCGGCCACGTATATTTCGCCAGCGACGGGCTCAACAGTCCCCAGAATGGTCCGCAGCAAAGTCGTCTTGCCGGCCCCGCTTGGTCCAACGATGCCGGCGAACTGGCCGCGATGGATGTGCAACGACACATCCCGCAATACCGGAGGGCCACCGAAGCTACAGGTTACATTTCGCCATTCAACAAGCGTCTCCATACGTTATACATTCTCCAACAAGTGATCAGTAACCAGTGATCAGTCATCAGTCATCAGTCATCAGTCAATGTCAGTAAGTTAAGACTTCGGAGGTCTTCCGTCAGCGATTCTGTGAACCAGATCAGTCTGAAACTGGCGCAGAATCCCATTGAGTAGGTCGTTTGCTGAGACTTCCGAAGTCTGGTTTGCCCTTAACTTACTGACATTGAGTCATCAGCTTGTGCCACTGATCACTGGTTACTGGTTACTGATGACTGGTTACTGAGCCTGATCTACCGCAGTATCCACACCAGGAACATTCGATGGATCCACAGACTCCAGCGGCGACGGGTCGCCGCCCAGGGCACGGGTCATGGTTCGCACGTCCTCGACCATCATGCCGACGTAGGAATGCTCAGGGTCGCCAGGCCGGCCTGGTAGATCGTCGTCGCGCAACGTATCCACAAACCGGACGCCGGCCTCCTTGCCAATCCGGTCCAGCACCGGGCTCGGGAACACCACCGAACCGAAGATGGCCGGCACGCCTACCTGACGGAGCTGACGGATGATGTCCGCCACTTCGCGTGGCGAAGGTTCTGAGAAATCCGATGGCTGGATGGCCGCGATGACGGTCATACCGTACCGGGGTGCGAAGTATGCGAAGCTGTCGTGGTAAGTCACCAGCTTGCGATTGTCCGGGGGGATGGTCGTGATGGCTGCCCGGATCGCCTGATCCAGTGTCTCGATTCGCGCCTTGAACTTCTCGTAGTCGTCGGCATAGTAGCCGGCGTTCGCCGAATCGCGCTCGCTCAGCGTGTCGCGCACGATTTCGGCGTACCGCAGGGCGTGCATCGGGTTCAGCCACAGGTGGGGATTGGGATCGCCCTTCTCTTTCGGAAATGAAAAATCGAACACCCACTCACCACGCGTGATTGTTTTATCGGCCAGCGTTACGATCTCAGCCCCCGGTTTCAGGTTGGCCTCCGCCAGCTTCATGGTCGGCAGTTCCAGGCTCAGGCCGTTGACGAAGATGAGATCTGCGCGGGCCAGTTTCCTTGCATCCCCCGGCGTTGGCTCGAAAGTGTGCGAGTTCACCCCCTCGGGTATGAGACCGGCCAGCCGGATCCGATCTCCGCCGATGTTGTAGACAATGTTGGTGATGGGCGAGACCGTGCTGACAACACGCAGCCGGTCGTCGGTGGCGACACCGCCGGCAGCCGATGCGCCCGCCTCCACACCCGTGGGGGCCGACCGGGAGGGTGAGGCGCAACCAACGATGAGGCCAGCTAAGACCAGCGCGGCGATAACCAGCCCAACCCGATAGCCTGGCCTGTAGCCCGACTTCGCTTTAATCATCACTCATTCTCCCTTTTTCACAGATGTTCACGCCTCTCTCACAGTGGGATGCTATTGCAATTATTTGCAAATGAATTATATTGTATTTCAAAGAGCTTGTCAACAAGCGCAAAAACGCCCGCCTCGACTTTTCGCAGAGGCGGGCGTTTCCCGTACTTACGCAGTTCCCCGGGGCCGGCGTGGCCGGCCCTACCGGTGCCCTCCCGGCCACGTCAGCACGGGCATATTCACAACGATGCCGGGT
>CAZHMV010000192.1:0-9873 GCA_964532665.1 uncultured Anaerolineales bacterium | reverse complement strand
AGTCGCCCTTCGGCGACTGACTCTCAGTCGCCGAAGGGCGACTTCGCAACGGTTGGTGCAGTTTCAACTGCCGCTACCGGGCCTCAAGATCGACGACCCAGTATCTGTCAACCGTCGAGAATAGCGACAACGATTGCTTCGGTGTCGCTCAGATCAGGGAAACAGAAATCCGGCCGGTGCTCGCGCAGCTCCTCACACGCATACGGACCAGTTGCAACAGCGATGCTCTTGACACCCAGGGCGCGACCACAGTCGATATCCGCCGGCGTGTCCCCGACGATGATCACATCTTTGCCTCGAAATTCCTGTCCCAGCACCTCTTCAGCCCGCCGCACAGCGATAGCCGGTAACTCTGGCCGGCTGAGGGCGTCATCGCCAAATGCGCCCAGGCCGTCGAAGTAGCGGGCCAGGTTGGCGGCTTTCAGCTTTGCCTGCGCTCCGCGCCAGATGTTGCCGGTCAGCAGACCGATCACGATGTCTGGGCGGGCCGTAAGCTGATCGAGCAGTTCGACCACGCCAGGGTATGCCCGCACGGCGTGATCGTCGATGACGCGCTGTAGCTCCTCCGTGTACGTCGCAAAGTAGGTGGGCATTTGTTCGTGGATTGCCCGACTGGGCAGGCCAGCGGCCGTCATCAGTTCGATCACGATCTGGGGATCGACCTTGCCGGCCATCCTGTATTTGTCGATAGGCCCGGTCGTGCCGAACACTTCGTCGAATGCTGTGATCATGGCACGCCGGCCGGCACCGCCTGAATCCAGCAACGTGCCATCAATGTCGAACAGAACCAGTTTCGTCATACAATCAGAATCTTGCCTCCTGGGGTCGTGAAACGTGAAACGTGAAGCGTGAAGCCAAATCCGTGCACGTGTAGTCCATCGTTCGGCGAAGGTCTCATGACCGAGCCGGGCCGGGCGGCGGTCGGGAGACCTTGCCCAACGGGAGCACGTATAGTCCTCACGTTTCACGCTTTACGTTTCACGTGGTTGTCTGCACTCTCAACTTGCTCCATCGAACGCCTACACCTATCATTATCACGATGGAAAGTCAAAAGTCAAGCAGAATCGCTGGCCGCCTCCTGGCCTGGTACGATAGCCATCAACGTGACCTGCCCTGGCGTCAGATGGATGCCCCTTACCATATCTGGGTTGCCGAAGTGATGCTCCAACAGACCAGAGTGGACACCGTTGTTCCATACTATCGGCAGTTTCTGGCACGGTTCCCCACCGTCCACGCGCTGGCGGAGGCGCCGTTGGACGACGTGCTTAAGGTTTGGGAGGGGATGGGCTACTATGCCCGGGCGCGCAACCTGCACGCGGCGGCGAAGGTGATCGTCGAGGAGCTGGATGGTGAAATCCCGGACGCATGGGACCGCCTCATTCGCCTGCCGGGGATTGGACCCTACACCGCCGGCGCCATCCTCAGCATCGCTTTCGGGCAGCGGGTGCCGGCGGTGGATGGCAACGCGCGGCGGGTACTGAGCCGGCTGTTCGCTATCGAATCGCCCATCGATGAAGGCCGCACGCCGCGACAGTTGCGGGAACTGGCTCGGGAACTGGTGCCGACGGAAGACCCTGGCCGCTTCAACCAGGCGCTGATGGACCTGGGGGCGACCGTCTGCACACCGCAGAAGCCAGCCTGCCGGCTATGTCCAGTCGGCGAGTTCTGCGAAGCCTATCAGCGGGGATTGCAGGATGTCTTGCCGGCCACGACGAAGCGCAAACCGACCCCGCACTACGACGTGACAGCCGGCGTCATCTGGGATGGCCATGGCCGGCTGCTGATCGCCCAGCGCCCGCCGGACGGCCTGCTGGGAGGGTTATGGGAGTTTCCCGGTGGGAAGCAGGAACCAGGCGAGAGCCTGGAGCTCTGCCTGCGGCGCGAAATCCAGGAGGAGTTGGGCATCGAGATCAGCGTGGGCGAGCCCATCGCGTCGGTGGATCACGCGTACACGCACTTCCGCATCACGCTGCACGCGTTCCACTGCACGCACGTGGCCGGCGAGCCCCAGGCGCTGGGCTGTGCCGGCTGGCGCTGGGTGAGGCTTGAGGAGTTAGATAGGTTTGCGTTCCCGAAGGCGGATCGCGAGGTTATCGAGGCGCTGAGGGTAGCTAACAGACAGGCAACGTTTGAAATCCGCTAATCTGCAATACCGCAGGCAATCCGCCGACCGCAATCCACTACCCCCCAATCTGGAACATGTTCCGCTCCAGCGTTGAAACACCCTTGTGCAGGGCATGCCCCGTCGGCTTCTCGTGAACCGCCCTGGCCAGAATGGCCTGGATGTCTGCGATGGTCCCGCCATTGCGGATGGTCTGCCTGACATCAATCTCGTCGTCGTGGAGCAGGCAGAGGTGGAACTTGCCGTCGGCGGTGAGGCGCATGCGGTTGCAGGTGCCGCAGTAGGGGTTGCTCACTGGACTGATGAAACCGACGACGCCTCGCGCCGCCGGCAGCCGGAAGTTCTCGCTCTCGTCGGCCGGATTGTCGACGGGCACATGAATCAGATCTCCCAGGGCTGTCTCAATGCGAGCTTTCGTCTCGTCGCTGGTCACGAGCCTGTCGATGGCAAACTGGGCCTCCGGGCCGCCGCCCAGGGGCATCAGCTCAATGAACCGGACGTGCCAGTCATTGTCCAGCGTGAGCCGCGCCAGATCGACCACGTCCTCGTCGTTGTAGCCCTTCGCGACGACGCAGTTGATCTTGATCGGTGTGAGGCCGGCCTCCGCCGCTGCCTCGATGCCGGCCCACAGCTTGTCCAGACTGCCCCAACGCATCATCGTCGGCAGGCGCTGGGAATTCAGCGTGTCGATGTGGACGTTCACCCGCCGCAGGCCGGCCTCAGCCAAATCCCGCGCCATCTGAGGCAATCGAGTGCCATTGGTTGTCATCGTAATCTCGTCGATCCCATCGACGGCCGTCACCCGGCGCACGATCTCCACCAACTCCGGTCGCAGCGTCGGTTCACCGCCGGTGAAGCGAACCTTGCGGAAACCGACGCCGGCGGCCGCCCGCGCAATCAGCTCGATCTCATCGACAGTGAGCAGCTTGTCGCCGGGTAGAAATTGCAGCCCGTCTGTCGGCATGCAATACACGCACCGCAGGTTGCAGCGATCGATCAGGGAGATACGCAGGTAGTTGATGTGCCGGCCAAACTGGTCATGCAATTGGATGGGTTGTGCAACGGTGGAGATCATTGTAGCCCCCATTCACTCTATTTCGCCGATGACAAGCGCTGTGACAACGTCACCTCGTGTAAAGTCGCCCGCGCCGTGGGGAAGTCGCAGCAACGCGTTAGCGCCGACCATGGAGAGCAGCCGGCCCGACCCCTGGAAACCAGTCGTGGTAGCATACAACTGTCCGTCCCGATAGGCAACGATAGCCCGTTGGAACTCCGTTCGATCGGCGCTGTGGGACACGTCGTGCTCCAGAATCACTTTGCGCTCCGGGCGGAATACGCGCGAGTACCCCTGCATCTTGCGCAGGGCCGGCCGCACAAAAATCTCGAACGACACCAGAGACGACACCGGGAAACCAGGCATAGCAAACACAGGCCTGCCGTTCACCGTCGCAAACGTGACTGGCTTGCCCGGCTTGGTGAACACCCGACCAAAGTGAACCGTCCCCAGGCGTTCCAGGATCGGCTTGACCAGGTCCCTGTTTCCCATAGACACCCCGCCGGAGGTAACGAGCACGTCGGCCATTTTCAAGCCCTCCAGCATCAGTTCCTCAAGTGTGGCCTCGACGTCACGGCCCAGGCCAATGATAGTGGGCAGACCACCGGCCTCTGCCACCGCCGCCGCCAGGGTATAACGATTGCTGTCACGAATCTGACCGGGCCCCGGTGATTCATCTGGCTCGACCAGTTCATCCCCGGTGGATAGCACGGCCACTGCCGGCCTGCGGTAGACCTTCACAGTCGTCTGACCAACAGTCGCCAGAAGCCCGATTTCGGCCGGCCCCAGGCGTGTGCCTTGCTTCAAGACCAGTTGGCCCTGCTCGATGTCCTGGCCCGGCGGTCGGATGTCGGCACCCGGCTCAACAGACTCCTGGTGAATGACCACGCGTCCATCTCGCTCTTCCGTCCGCTCAACCATGACCACGGCGTCAGCGCCCGGCGGTACAGGCGCGCCGGTCGTAATCCGCACGGCGGTGCCGGGTTCTACGCGCGGTCCTCCCGTCGTGCCGGCCATCTGTTCTCCGATGAGGCGGCGCTCCCGCGAGGTGTCGCCGGCGATAACGGCGAAACCGTCCTTGGCAGCGGCAGCGAAAGGAGGCATATTCTCGGTCGCCCGAACGTCTTCAGCCAGCACAAAGCCCAGGGCCTCGCTGAATTTCATGCTGACCACCCCCAGCGGCCGGGTGCGCTCAAGGATTCGCTTCTGAGCTTCTTCGACAGGGATCAATGGATACTTGGATTCAACCACGCCACACCACCTCTCGTTATGACAGCTCGTCATAACGCCGCGCAAAAAAATCAGTCCTCACGAAAGACTTCCCGATACCGTTGTTGAACCAGCTCGTTAAGACCTCTGGTAAACTCACGAAACTGCTGTACGTAGCGCTCGCCGGCCGGCGTGAGTCGCGCGCCACCGCCGCCGGCACCACCCGTGTGGGTCTCCAACACCGGCGTACCGAGGCGTTCCTCGATCTCGCGTATCTTCTGCCAGGCCACACGGTATGGCGCGTTCATCTTCTCGGCGCCGGCAGTGATCGAGCCGGTCTCAGCGATGGCCTCCAGAAGGTCAACACGCCATGAGCTCAGGACAACCTCGCCGTCCTGTTCAATCCAGAAATTAGCGCGCGGTTTCATGTTAAACCTGATTGCATTATAGGGCAAAACGAGTTATAATGCAAGGTTGACAAGCATTGGCAACTTTGCTATACTAGCTTTCACTTTCCCCACCGCTGTGTTTTTCGCATATTGGTCAGGGGGGCCTGGTCTTTGTGCCACGGCCCGGTGTCCGGTCGTGGCACGGTCACAACGTATTGTTCGAGGTAAAGTATGTTGCAGCAGTTACAGGAGAGGTTTTCCTTCATCGGGGTCGTAATGTGGTCCCTTCGCATCCTGGTCATCGTCATCGTCGTCTGGGGTTCCTTCGTCAGCCTCACCAGTGGGACTTATTCCCTGGCCCAGTGGCAGGACCTGATCATCGTTGGCCTGGCCCAGGGCGGCGTGTACGCGCTGATTGCTCTGGGCTACACCATGGTGTACGGAATCCTGGGCTTCATCAACTTCGCGCATGGCGATATCTTCATGGGTGGGGCCATGATCGGCTTCTACGTGGCGGACGCTCTGGCCAAGAACGGTCTTTGGGACTCCAGTCCTTTCCCGTCCCTCCTGATCGTGCTCGTGGTGTCCATGGCCACCTGCACTTTCCTGGCGGTGCTCCTGGAGCGGGTGGCCTACCGGCCCTTGCGTGGCGCGCCCCGTCTGATCCCGCTGATCACGGCCATTGGTGCATCGTTCTTCCTGGAGTATGCCTTCCGCGGACTCTTCGGGGCGGGCGTGAAATCCTACCCGGCCATGCGCATTCTAAGCGGCCACGTTTCCTTTCTTGGAATCCGATTTCTCAAGACCCAATTGCTGGTCATTCTGGCAGCGATCTTTATGATGGCATTCTTGTACTGGTTTGTCGAGAAAACCAAAACGGGCAGGGCGATGCGCGCGGTGGCAGAGGACAAGGAGATTGCTGCGCTCATGGGTGTTGACGTGGACCGGACAATCACGATCACCTTCGCCGTCGGCGGCCTGATGGCCGGCGCGGCGGCCCTGCTCTATTCTCTCGTCTTCAGGCAGGTTTTCTTCTTCACCGGCTTCCTGCCCGGGATCAAGGCCTTCACTGCCGCCGTCCTGGGGGGGATCGGAAACATCGTGGGAGCCATGGCGGGAGGCCTGCTGCTGGGTATGGTGGAATCCATTGGTCCCATTCTGGTGCTGGGCGGGTGGGGCGTTCCATCTCCCCACCAGTTGAAAGACGTGGTGGCTTTCACCGTGCTTGTCCTGGTGCTCATCTTCCGCCCCACCGGCTTGCTGGGTGAGCGATTGGCTGAGGAAAGGGCCTAGATAGATGGCTGACCATAGTGAAGTCGTGCAGAAGACCCAGGTCACCGAGAGACCGATAGCCCAGATTGCAGTTCCCAGACCCCGTGATCTGGACTGGAGTCGGGTGCCCAGGCTGGCACTCTGGGGAGGCATTGCCGCCGTGCTCATTGCTGCCATGGGATTGGTGGAAGCTTTCAGCGAGCGACAGATTGTCCAGGGCATCCTGACTATGGGCTACGTGCTCCTTTTCGGAGTGCCCCTGGCCACAGGCTACGTCGCCGGTCAGCCGCCGCCGCAGTTGGAAGGGATGCCGCCTCCGCGCCGGGGCATCCAGAACCCGCTGGCCGGACTGGCGGCCGGGGCGGGGACTGCGATAGTACTGGCCCTGTTTGTGGTCATTGCCAGCTCTGTCAACCTACGGCCGGTGTTGGTGAATGTCTCTCCCAAGCTGCTACAACTGCTCACTTTTGGGAAAGACCTGGGTCCCGGTCTGAGCCTGCTCGTAGGTGGGTGCGGGCTCGCCGGCCTGCTGGGGGGCGCCCTTCATCTGGTGCCTGCCCGCTGGCGCATGCCAGCTCTCCAGGCCCTGTTATCCGTCATCATCGTGGGGCTGCTCCGGGACCTCTCGTTCCGGGTATTCCAGGGCTTGAAACTTACCGCTCTGGGCGAGTTTCTGTTTGACCGGAAGGGCCTCTCCCCCCTGGGAGGCGTTGTGACGCTCGCAGCCACTTATGCCTTGTACATCTCATTGGGGAAGAAGGACGTGCTGCTCAGCCGTGTGGACCAGTTACCCGCCTCTCAGCAACGCACACTGAGGTACGGGGCGATGGCATTGTTGGTCGTGGTCCTGGCCATTGTCCCGCAGGTGGTGGGGAACTTCTTTAGCGAGGTCCTGACTATTGTTGGGCTATTTCTGCTCATGGGACTTGGACTGAATATTGTGGTGGGCCTTGCTGGGCTTCTCGATCTGGGTTACGTAGCCTTCTTTGCTGTGGGCGCCTACACGGTCGCCGTTCTTACCTCTCCCAGCTCTCCTCGTTGGAATCCACAGTTAACTTTCTGGGCGGCCCTGCCCTTCGTCATTCTGGCCGCTACCTCCGCCGGCCTTATGGTGGGAACCCCGGTGCTGCGTATGCGAGGCGACTACCTGGCCATTGTAACCCTGGGCTTTGGGGAGATCGCCCGGCTCGTGTTCCAGTCAGACTGGTTCAGACCCATCTTCGGCGGGGCCCAGGGCATCATCAACATCCCCAGCCTGGCCATCGGATCCACGAAGTTCGTTCGCCCGGCGGAAATCTATTACCCCATCCTGGGCTTTTGCTTGCTGGCCGCCTATGTTTCGTGGCGTCTCGCTGACTCTCGCATCGGGCGGGCCTGGATCGCCATGCGAGAAGACGAGCAGGTGGCAGAAGCCATGGGCATCAATATCGTGACAACCAAGCTCTCGGCCTTCATCATAGGGGCTATCCTGGCCAGCTTCGGCGGTGCGTTGTTTGCGGTTAAGATTGGTTCTATCTTCCCTCACAGCTTCTCGATCTACGTGTCCATCACAGTGTTGGTGGTCATCATCGTAGGCGGCATGGGCAATATTCCCGGCGTGGTGGTGGGGACACTGGCAGTGGTGGCGCTGCCCGAGCTGCTGAGGGAGTTCCAGGAATACCGGCTCCTGTTCTACGGCGCGCTTCTGATTGGCATGATGCTGCTCAAACCCGAAGGGCTAATGCCCAGTGTCCGCCGCGCCCGGGAGTTGCACGAAGAGGAGATGGCGCAGGACGTATGGCTCAAGGCGGAGGTTGAGACCAACGCCACAACGGAGGCGGCCGAGACTCCGGCTACCGGTCAAGCTGAAGGAGGACAGCGTGGCACTATTGGAAATTAGGGGCCTGAGCAAGGACTTCGGGGGGCTACGTGCGCTCGACCACCTGGATTTCCACATCGAGGACAGGGAGATCGTCAGCGTCATCGGCCCGAACGGGGCTGGCAAGACGACCTTCTTCAACGTAGTCACCGGGTTTCACGCCCCCGATAAGGGGGAGATCTTCTTTGACGGACATAATCTGGTGGGCCTGCACCCAGACCAGATCACCAAACTGGGCATAGCCCGCACGTTTCAGACGATCCGTCTGTTCCTCAATATGACCATTCTGGAGAACGCCATGGTGGCGCAGCATTGCCGTACTCGCTCCGGGATCATCTCCACCGTCCTTCAGTTACCCAACTTCCGGGCAGAGGAACAGCGCATCCGTGAGAAGGCCAAGGAGGCCCTCTCTTTCTTCGGATCGCGGTTGGTGGGCTATCGTTTCGATCAGCCGGCGATGTCCCTGTCTTATGCCAACCGCCGCCGACTGGAAATCGCGCGAGCGATGGCCACCGAGCCCAAGCTGCTCCTTCTGGATGAACCTACTGCGGGTATGAACCCCCGAGAGACCCAGGAGATGACGGAGCTCATCGGCCGGCTTCGAGATGAGAAGGGATATGCGATTATCTTCATTGAGCACGATATGCGCGTCGTGAAGGGGGTGTCGGATCGTGTTGTCGTCCTGGATTATGGCCGCAAGATTGCAGAAGGCAGCTACGCTGAGATCTCCCAGGACGAGCGGGTACTCGAGGCGTATTTAGGAAGGAAGGCGACGAAAGCGGCATGACTCAGAATAGACAGCCAGTCCTGGAGCTGCGAAACGTCAGTACTCACTACGGTCCCATCCAGATCCTGCGTAACGTTAACGTAGAAATCTATCCGGGGGAGATCGTCTGCCTGCTGGGGGGAAACGCCAGCGGCAAGACGACTACCCTCAAGACCATCCTGGGCATGGTCGTCCCCACCGACGGGGACGTGCTTCTCGGCGGCGAGAAGATCAACGGGCTCCCTACCACAGAGATTGTAGCTAAGGGCATTACCATGGTGCCTGAGAACCGTCGCCTCTTCAAGCGGATGACCGTCTGGGAAAACCTGGAGATGGGTGCCTACCTCCGAGAGAATGGCAGGGATTTGGAGGCAGACCTGGAGCGAATCTTCGATCTGTTTCCCCGGGTGAAGGAGCGCCTCAACCAACGGGCCGGAACGCTCAGCGGCGGCGAACAGCAGATGGTGGCCGTGGCTCGCGCACTCATGGCCCGGCCCAGGGTGCTTCTCATGGATGAGCCCTCCATGGGACTGGCTCCGATCCTGGTGCAGCAGAGCTTTGAGATCATTCAGGAGATCAACCAGGCCGGGACCACCGTCTTCGTCGTGGAACAGAACGCCAACATGGCCCTCTCCATCGCCGATCGGGGTTACGTCCTCCAGACGGGGCGGATCGTCCTGGCCGACACGGCGCAAAATCTCCTCAGCAATGCTCTCATGCGCCAAGCCTACCTGGGAGAGGTATAGCCCGGCATCGCGTCAGGCGGTTGCGTGTGGGGCGAGCGGGAAGATACCGAAGTCCCCGAGGCCATTCTCCCTGTTGATTCCTCTGAAAAGGCTGGTTCACAAGGTCGAAGTCCGGTAAGGAGGTGATGGCAAAGAAGCCTGATTCAACGTCTTGAACTGACTCGCCAGCGCAGGCGAAGGTCTTATGGCCGCTCGTGTTGCCCGGCGGGACTCAGCATTCACGAGTGGAAGACCGTGATCGGTTGGACCGAGAAGGTCAAGCTATCGACCAAGAGTTAAAGGAGGAGAAGAAACATGCGTGGTAGACGCGTTTTGTTAATCGTCGGACTGCTTGTGGTACTGGGACTGCTGGCGGCCTGTGGCGGCGGTGCGACGCCCGCACCGACGCAGGCTCCGGCCCCCACCGAAGCACCAAAGGCAGCCCCCACCCAACCGCCGGCCCCCGCCAAGCCCGAGG
>CAZHMV010000191.1:6432-9887 GCA_964532665.1 uncultured Anaerolineales bacterium | reverse complement strand
ACCCCGCCGCCACCCACGGCCACGCCGGCCCAGCCGACTGTGGCACCAACACAGGAAGTGCCGGCCATCAAAGCCAAACCATCGCCCACGACCGAGGTCATCAAGCCGCCGGCCCCCGGCGGCGTCAAGCTGGCATCGCTGGCCGTCTTTCCCCAGGTCAGCGAGCCGCTGATGGTCGTCACCACCCAGCCGGCTGACGGCGCGGAGGGTGTGGCCATCGGCAAGGACGAGGCGCGCATCGTCGTGCAATTCAACCACCCGGTGGTGCCGCTGGTCTCGGTGGCGGAGCAAAGCAAGCTGCCATCACCGCTCAGCATGGAGCCATCCGTCGCCGGGAAGGGGCAGTGGCTGAACACCTCGACCTTCGAGTTCGCGCCGGCTGAGGACCTGCGACCTTCCACGCGCTACACGGTCAAGGTCCAGGCTGGCCTCACCGACATCCTGGGCGCTGAGCTGAGTGGCGGCTACACGTTCAGCTTCGTCAGCGCCTTCCCGGCGGTGGCAACGACCTATCCCGAGCACAACAGCATCTTCGCCGGCGCGACCCAGCCCATCACCGTCACCTTCAACCAGGCCATGGACCACGCTTCGGCTGAGCAGGCATTCAAGCTGGTGCCCCTGGGTGGCGGGCCGGCAGTTGGGGGTACGTTCGGCTGGGATGGGAACAGCATGGCGTTCTCCCCCGACGCGCCGCTGAGCTATGACACCGAGTACGTGGCGACTGTCGCGGCCGGCGCCCGGGCTGCCACTGGCGAAGCAGCGACGCAGAGCGACTACGCGTGGCGCTTCAAGACCACGCCCAGGCCGGCCGTGCGCGAAACGTCGCCGACCGATGGCGAACAGGACGCCAAGGCCATCCGCGATGGCTTCACCATCAGGTTCGCGGCGCCGATGGACCCCGAAGAGCTTCAGGTGACGATCCAACCGACCATCACTCACCAGAGTGCGTGGTGGTCCGATGAGGACACCGTCGCCCACATCAGGGGTGGCTGGCTGGCGTCTCAGGCGTACACCGTGACCATCGGAGCCGAGTCGCTGTCGCGCTACGGCGACCCGCTGGGCGGAGACGTGGTGGTTCGGTTCACTGCTGCCCCCCTCGAACCGCAACTCTTCCTCAACACCACCGGCGACATGGGACTGTACAACGCCTACCGGACACCGCGCGTGTTCGCCACCTTCACCAATCTCGACCAGATCGACTTCAGCCTGTACCGGGTTGATCGTCGCGATTTCCTGCGACTCATCGGCGAGAATCGCTGGCGTATCTGGGAGAAATACCTGCCGCCGGCCGGCAACCTCGTGCGCGAGTGGCCGTTTTTCACCGAAGCGCCGCTGAACGCTACCCGACGCATCTCGACCACGCTCACTGCTGACCCCGCCGGCCAACTTGACCCCGGCGTCTACCTGGTCCGTGCGCGGAGTGAGCAGGTGTCGCGCCGGCCAGACAACAAGCACCTGCTGGTCGTCTCTCGGCTCAACCTGGCCCTCAAGCGGACGGACTCGGAGGCGCTGGTGTGGGCGACGGACCTGCGGTCGGGCCAGCCGGTCGCCGATCAGCCCATCGCCATCTACAACGACGCCGGCCGCAGGCTGGTCGAAGGTTGGACCGATCTGGACGGTGTCTTTCGGGGCAATTTCGCGCAGCAGAAGGAGCCGTGGCGACCCATGTTTGCCCTGAGCGAGGTGGACGGGCAGATCGTGGCTGCCGTTGGGACGGACTGGCAGGAAGGTATCAGCCCGTGGGAGTTCAACCTCCCCTACAACCCGCAGCGCCAGAAGTACTATGCCAACATCTACACCGACCGGCCTATCTACCGGCCCGGCCAAACAGTGTACTTCCGGGGTATCCTGCGCGTGGATGACGATGGCACGTACAGCTTACCTGACGTGGAGACCGTCCCCATCACCGTCCGGGACAGCCAGGGCAAGGAACTACTGAAGACCGACCTGGAGCTCAGCCGGTTCGGCACCTTCAACGGCGAAGTGCAGTTGTCACCGGCTGCGCCCCTTGGCTTCTACAGCATCGAGATGGTCATCGGCCCTGAGGGTCCCGGCCGCTTCTACAGCAGCCAGGGGTTCCGGGTGGCGGCCTTCCGCAAGCCCGAGTTCCAGGTCGAGGTGCGGACCGACCGGCCGGAATACGTTCAGGGTGAGACGATCAACGTCGATGTGGCCGCGACCTACTTCTTCGGTGGGCCGGTGGCCGGCGGCAAGGTCCAGTGGCGGCTGCTGAAGGATGACTACTTCTTCCACCCGGACACGGTCAAGGGCTTCTGGGACTTTACCGACTACGACGTGACCGAGCGCCGCTTCTACAACCCGCAGGGCGAGGTGGTCAGCGAGGGCGAGGGCACGCTGAATGACGAGGGCCGGCTCAACTTCCAGGTGCCGGCGGACGTCAGCGAGTACCCCCTCAGCCAGGTGTTCACCATCGACGTCGAGATCACCGACATCAACAACCAGGCAGTGGCGAACCGGGCCAGCGCTGTGGTTCACAAAGGCAACTTCTACGTCGGCCTGCGCCCCCAGGAGTACGTCGCCAGTGTCGGCGATGAGATCGGCATCGACGTCATCACGGTTGACACCGAGGGAATGACTGTCACCAATAAGCTGGTGGACGTCTCTTTCTTCCAGCGCACCTGGTACAGCGTCAAAGAGAAGCGTGAGGATGGCAGTTTCTACTGGACCAGTTCATACACCGACACCCTGATCAGCAAGACCCAGGTCACCACGGACAAGAACGGCTACGCGGAGGCCCGGTTCACGCCGAAGGAGGGCGGTGTGCACCGCGTCGTGGCCGAAGCTGCTGATGAAGCCGGCAACCAGATTCGCAGCGCCACGTACGTCTGGATCAGCAGCCGGCAGTTCGTCAACTGGCGACAGGAGAACAACGACCGCATCGAGCTGGTCGCCGACAAGAAGACCTATCAGCCTGGCGATGTGGCCGAAATCCTGATCCCCGCGCCCTTCGAGGATAGCCAGGCCCTGCTGACTGTTGAGCGCGGCACGATCCGTCGGGTGCAGCGCCTGGAGCTGAAGGGCAACAGCGAGACGATCCGGCTGCCCATCGAATCCGACGACGCGCCCAACATCTATGTCTCCGTGATGCTGGTCAAGGGTACCGGACCGGATAGCCCGCTCCCACAGTTCAAGATCGGCTACACCAACCTGCAGGTCTCGGTGCGCGAGAAGCTGCTCGACGTGCGCGTCAGGCCGGACAAACTCGGCGCCTACCAGCCCCGCGACACCGTCACCTACGACATCGAGGTCAAGGACCACGCGGGCCAACCCGTCCAGGCGGAGCTGTCGCTGGCGTTGGTGGATAAGGCTGTCCTGTCCCTGGCGGCAGATACCTCAACGCCGCTGGACCGGGCCTTCTACGGCCAGCGCATGCTCGCTGTGGGCACAGCCGCGTCGCTCACCCGCTCGGCAGCCCGGCTGAACGAGCAACTGGC
>CAZHMV010000191.1:0-6332 GCA_964532665.1 uncultured Anaerolineales bacterium | reverse complement strand
CTCGACGTCGCTCTGGAGGCTGAGGGTTTGGAACTCTTCGGCAACGCCAGCCATCCCCTCACCGTCCCCGCTCGCGGCAAGGCCAAAGTCGTCTGGCAAACCCGCGTCCAGCCATCCAGCCATCCAACCATCCAGCCATCCAACTTCCCTGATGCCTATGGCGCAGTCGTCGTCCGCATGACCGCCCGGGGCAGCGGCTACCAGGACGCGGTCGAGCTGACCCTGCCGGTCTACCAGTTCAGCAGCCCGGAGGTGGTGGCGACGGCCGGCCAGGTGGACAAAACGACCACCGAGCAGATCAAGCTGCCGGCAAAACTCGATACATCCCGAGGCGAGCTGACGGTCGAGGTCAACCCGTCGCTGGCGGCGGCCAGTCTCGACAGCCTGAACTGGCTGAAGTCCTTCCCATACGAGTGCAGCGAGCAGACCGTCAGCAAGTTCCTGCCGAACGTGGCCACCTATCGCGCGTTGCAGGAGTTGGGCCTCGAGCGGCCGGAACTGCGGGCGAATTTGGAGACTCAGGTGGCCCAGGAAATCCAGCGGCTGTACGCGCTGCAACACCCGGATGGCGGCTGGGGCTGGTGGCTGAGCGACGAGAGCCGGCCCTGGCTGACGGCCTACGCGCTGTTCGGCCTGACCGTGGCGGACCAGGCCGGCCCTTCGACAGGCTCAGGACGTCGCTTCGCGGTGGATCAGGACGTGATGGACCGCGCTGCCGGCTACCTGACTGACTACCTGGACCAGCCGGTGGACGTCGCCGAAGGCTGGGACCTGAACCAGCGCGCCTTCATCGTCTACGTGCTGAGCGAGCACGGCAAGTTTCCTGCCAGCCGGGTGGTGACCCTCTACGACCGGCGCGATGCGATGTCGTTGTACGGCAAGGCGTTTCTGGCACTGGCTCTGCAGAACGTCTCGCCGGCAGCAGGACCAGCGCAAGACAGCCGCCTCCAGGGTCTGATCGCCGATTTCACGGGTGCGGCCAAACTGAGCGCTACCGGGACGCACTGGGAAGAGAGAGAAGTCGATTACTGGACGATGAACACCAACACCCGGACCACGGCCATCGTCCTGATGGCTCTGGCGCGGCTCGATCCCGAGAACGTCAACCTGCCCAACACGGTACGCTGGCTGATGGTCGCCCGCAAGGAAGGTCACTGGGAGACGACCCAGGAGACGGTTTGGTCAGTGCTGGCCCTCACCGACTTCATGCGCTCCACCGGCGAGCTGCAGGGCGAGTACAGCTTCGACGTTGAGCTTAACGGTGAAATGCTCAAGCAGGGCCAGGTGGACAGCTCCAACGTGGACGAGCCAATCAAGCTCGTGACGCCGATCCAGGAGTTGCTGCTCGACGTGGCCAACGAGCTGGTCATCAACCGCGATGGCACGGGCCGGCTGTACTACACGGCGAATTTGCGCTACTTCCTGCCGGCGGCCGGGCTGAAGCCGCTGGATCGCGGGATCATCGTTGGCCGGCAGTACTTCAAGGTCGATCCCAAGACCCTGAAGCCAACAGACGAGATCGCTGAGTCGGCCCAGGTGGGCGACGTGGTCCAGGTGAAGCTGACCATCATCGCCCCGACGGACCTGCACTACCTTCTGGTGGAGGATCCGCTGCCGGCCGGCTTCGAGGCCATCGACACCAGCCTGAAGACGGCCAGCGCGGCAGCCCAGGCCCCGCAGTTTGAAGAGGTGATTCCCGAGGGCGAAGAAGTGCCATGGTGGCGGCGGTTCTGGTGGAGCTACTGGACTCAGTCGCAACTGCTGGACCAGAAGGTGGCGCTGTTCGCCACGCATCTGCGCCGGGGCACTTACGAGTACACCTACCTGATGCGCGCCAGCGTGGCCGGCGACTTCAACGTCCCGCCGGCCCACGCCGAGGAGATGTACTTCCCGGAGGTGTTCGGGCGGAGTTCTGGTGGGTTGTTCAGTGTGGGGCCGGCGGAGTGATCCAACTGCTCGGGAGAGGGGGCTCAGTGTTTTAGCAAGCCCCCTCTTTTGCTTTTCTACGAAGTTGTTACGCTTCTCGGGCTATGGTATACGTATGATAAGCGAATTTGATCGTCGAGACGGAAGGGGTAGATTAACGTGCCGAAGGTAACAATACGAAGTAAGGAGGTTACTACTCAGCCACTTCGCGCCTGGCGAATGAATTCGCGGCAACCCTTCGACAGGCTCAGGACGTCGCCCTTGCGAAACCGACCTTCGTCGGTTGGATTTTGAGTCGCCGAAGGGCGACTTCGCAAGGGTAGGCGCGGTTTCAACCGCCGGCATCAGGAAGGCTATGATGCTAACAAGCGTTTGCTTGAGGTTTCTCCTCCACCATCTCTTCGCCGTACAGCCCGCTCTCGTCGAAACTCAACACGTCTACTGTTTCGCAGCGCACGCCGATCTCTTGCTCGATCAGCAGGTCGGTCAGACGATCTCCGTCGATGAGGGTGATGGGCGCCACGTTGCGCACCCGGGCAACTTCCTTGGCGCCCTTGGAGAATCCACTGGTGGTGATGATCATCCCCTGATCCACGTCCAGCAGCGCCATGTCTCCCCGGAGTTGGCTGACCACCGGGCGCTGGACGTTGCCCTTCATGCGCTTAACCTGCACAGCCACCCGTAATCGGAGGATGCCGATCTCTGTATCGGCGGTCACGTCGATGCCGGCATCACCGCTGCGCCTGGTCACGGTCACATTCTCGTAGCCCATGGCACCCAACAGCCGGGCTACAAACTGCTCGAACTGGGTCGGCGACATGGCCAGCAGATGCTCCCGCAGCCGGCGCTTGACCTCCCGGCGCTGGCGCTCGGCCAGCCGGGCGATTCCGGGGTATTCCGCTTCCGCGCTGGCGAGGTCAGCCGGCAGACTCTAACCGCAGCCGGCGCACGAACCGCGGGCGCAGGCGCTGCATTTGCCAGCGCCGGCAGCCGCCAAACCGTTCCCCCGCCCTACCGAGATCATGAACCTTGACAGGAGTCGCTTTGCCCTCGGGCTCTCACATTGAGGGCAGCTCAGTGGGTCGTCGGCCTGTCCAAACCGCCGGCGCTTTTCAAACGTCGTGTCGCACTCGGGACAGTGGTACTCGTAGATTGGCATCTGGTCACTCCCCTAACACCTTCTCGCGAACCAGGGCAATCCAGTGCGCCGGCACCGCAGACTCAGTTGCGAACATACAGAACCTTCCCTGTTGAAGGATTTCGTGGTAAAATGGAGTATGCGTGTCCATTTCAAACCCTCAGGTCGAATTCTAACACGCACTGGGCAAGAAGGCAAACCTATCAGCCAACCTGAGCAAAGGGGGGGAGTGTAAACATGTGTAGATACGATCAATCTGTGGCTCTCATTGCTGCCCTGGTGGCCGGCCTGCTGTTTAGCGCCTGTGCAGCGCCGGCCACCCCGCCACCAACCGCGATCCCAACCCAAACGTCCCAACCCGCATCGCCGACAGCCGTGCCAACGCAGACACCCCAGCCCCCATTGCCCACGACCGCACCAACAGAGACGCCGGAACCCCCGACACCGACGGCCGAACCCACATCCACGGTCGTGCCGGCCGCGCGGTTGCCGGCCCCACTCTACTTCCTCGCCGGCGGACAAATCCATCGCCTGGAGATGGATGGGACCACTGTCACCACCATTACCGCTGAACCCGACCCGGTGATCGACTTCGATGTCTCGCTGGCCAACGGCATGTTGGTCTACGTCAGCGGCAACAACCTGATCCGCGCTGATGCCTTCGGCGGCGATCCCATGGTGTTGGTGGAAGGTCCGACGCAGCCGGATGAGCATAACCGAATCATCCAGATCGGCTCGCCGCGCTTCGCACCGGGTGGGGCGCAAATTGCTTTCGCCATGGATGGGGTCCGCGTAATTTCGGCCACCGGCGGCGAACCCCGGGTGATCAAGCCGAACGACCCGCCCGGACCCGGCGCCGGTACCTACTCGCCCGTCGCGTGGTCGCCCGATGGCCGGCGTTTGCTCATCAACTTCAGCTTCTACACCCACGGTGGCCAGTTACTGGTCAGGAACCTGGAGGATGGCTCGGAGGTGAGCCTCGGTGCGAGTTGCTGCCAGCCGGCGTGGGGGTGGGATGCCAAGTCGGTCTACGTTTCTGGCCCCTTCTACGGGCCAGAGGGCCGGCCCGGGCTGCGGCACTACGACGTCGAAACCGGCGTTGAAACCACCCTGATCGAGGACGACCTCACCGACGACATCTTACCCCTCGTCGCTTATGCGCGCCAGTTGGGCGATGGGCAGTTGTACATGTTTGCCAGGACCGCGACGCAGGAGGAGTACACCCAGGCTGCCGGCGCAGTTGACTTCACCATGTATCGCGCGCCCATCGACGACGTGAGCGCGCGCACGGCTCTGCGCACGGACAGCTACGTGATCCACGAAGCCCTGTGGGCGAAGGATGCCAGCGGCGCGGTGATTGCCGCCATCAGCGGCGGCACCGACGAGAAGCCCCCACTGATCTGGGTGCCCACGGACGGCGGGCCGGCGGTGCCCCTTCCTGCCAGGGGCGACCACCTGCGCTGGGGGCCGGCCGATGTCTATCTCGTCGCCGAGATCGGAGGGCGCGCGCTCATCGGCGGTCCCAGTGAGACAGTGGCCGTCGCCGAAGACAAAGTCTACCTGACTGTTGGCGCACAACTTGTGGTTCTGGATGCCGGCGATCCGGCGCAGCCGAGGGTGCTGGGTGTGAGTCCCTCGCTGGTAGGCGACATCGCAAATATTCGTGTGGCAGACGAGATGGTGTATGCCACATCTGGAGCGGGCGGCTTGCAGATCATTGACGTCTCCAACCCCGCTGCGCCCAATCTGCGGGGGCACTTCCAGGCTACGTGGATCGCCGATGTGAGTCTCATGGGAGGCGAACCCTACGCAGTTGCCGTGGGCAGCGGCTTGCACGTGCTCGACGTCAGTGACCCGGACGCCCCCGGTGAGATCGGGAGCCTTGAACTCGACGCGCCGGCCAACCGCGTGACCGTCGTCGGCAACCTGGCCTACGCCCCCTTCGCTCAGGGGTCTCGCAACATCTGGTTCTTCGGGATACACATCGTAGATGTGAGCGCCCCGGCATCTCCTCGGCTGCTTACGAGCAGCTATGAAACCGGCCCACCCCTGGGCATTCAGGTGGCCGGCGACCTGGCCTACGTGGCGGCCGGCGACCGCGGGCTGGAGATCGTGGATGTGAGCGACCCGGCCGCACCCAAGTTGCTGAACAGCTTCGAGACGAAGGCCGGCGACGTCGCGGTGATCGACAACCTGGCCTACGTGGCGGACTGGAACCACGGCTTGCAGATCATCGATGTGAGCGACCCGGCCGCACCGAAGCTGTTGGGCACCGTCGATACACCCGGCCAGGCGCGCGGGATCAGCGTGGCCAGCGACCGGGCCTACATCGCCGCCGGCGAGCATGGCTTGCAGATCATCGACGTCAGTGACCCGACTGCGCCCAGGCTGTTGGGTGGCTACGACGCCGGCTGGCGACGCAAGGCACGATAGGCCCCATGAATGATGAACTTTGAGGAACTAAGCGGGGTACGTGTCCCAAACGAGAGGCATCTCAGCGACGCCGTTCCCCGGTCGGTTTGACGTTCCCTGAGTTCCACTGAGCCCCTTGCGGGAACTCGGGGGAACTCAGAGGAACTCAGGGGAGCTACCCCATGGGGGATAGACCGGCTTGACCAGCACGTTGCCGCGTGGTACAATCGCCGGCCATGAACGATCCTCACTTACTCTCGATTCAAGTCGGACTTCCGCAGCGCCTGGGGGTTGAAGGTGCTCCTGTTCCCATGGACCGTCCGTGGTTCACCGGCTTCTACAAGGAACCGGTGGAGGGGCCCGTCTGGCTGGGGCGGACCAACCTGGCCGGCGATGGGCAGGCAGACCTCGAGAACCATGGCGGGCCGGACAAGGCGGTACTTGCCTACGCTGCTGCTCATTACCTGGCCTGGCGTACAGAACTGAACCGTCCCGAACTGCCGTACGGGGCATTCGGCGAAAACTTCACCATCGCTGGACTCACCGAAGAGTCTGTCTGCATCGGGGACATTTACGCGATTGGGGATGCCCGCGTGCAGGTCTCGCAGCCGCGCCAGCCGTGCTGGAAGATCGCGCGGCGATGGCGGATCAAGGACCTGACGGCGCGGGTGCGAACGACCGGTCGCACCGGATGGTACCTCCGTGTCCTGGCAGAGGGCTATGTGGAAGCGGGCCAGTCGGTGATCTTGCTTGAACGACCTTTCCCCCGGTGGAGCGTTGCTCGGGCCACTGAAATCATGCACCGCCGGCGCGATGATCCAGGAGCAGCCGCGGAGCTCGCCGCGTGCCCTCTGCT
>CAZHMV010000190.1:0-9901 GCA_964532665.1 uncultured Anaerolineales bacterium | reverse complement strand
GTGTGCGGCTTTTAGAACACGAGGGCCTGGCGCTGCTGCATGAGGCTGGCGTGCCCGTCGCTGTGGGCAGCGTTGTGGAGTCCCCGGAGGAAGCATCCGAAGCAGCCCAGTTGCTGGGGCTGCCGGTCGTGCTCAAGGTTCAGATCCCCCTTGGCGGGCGAGGCAAGGCCGGCGGTGTCCGCGTTGCCGACAGCCCGGCAGTCGTCAGAGCGACTGCCGAAGCCCTGCTGCGAACTGAAATTCGGGGGCACCGCGCCACCCACCTGCTGGTGCAACAATACCTGGAGGTAGCTGAGGCCCTGTTCGTTGCTGTGACCTACGACCCGACTATCAAGCGTCCTGTCCTGCTCGCTTCCACCCGCGGCGGTGTCAATGTAGAGGGCAATTCCGAACACGTACTGCGCCGGCCTTTCTCGGCGCAGACGGGCCTGGCTACCTTCCAGGCACGGGAACTCGCCATCGGCCTCGGCTACACCGGGCGACCGCTCCTGGAGATTACCGACTGCCTGGTCCGTCTCGCCGGCCTCTTTCTTCGGCATGACGCCCTGCTGGCGGAGATCAACCCGCTGGTGCGCACCGCCGACGGACACCTGGTGGCCGTGGATGCCCACCTGGAACTCGACGACGATGCCCTGTTCCGCCATCCCGACCTGGTGGAACGCTTCGGCCTCGCCGCTCGGGCTGATCGCCCCCAGTCTGAGTTCGAGCAACAGGCGGCCGAGATCGACGCCTCCGACCACCGGGGGGTGGCGGGCCGCATGGTCGCCTTTGATGGCGACCTGGGTCTGCTCATCGGCGGTGGGGGTGCCAGCATCACCGTCTTCGACGCCCTGTTGGATGCCGGCGCTCGCCCGGCCAATTATTGTGAGATTGGCGGGAATCCCAGCGTCTGGAAGATCAAGGAACTCACCAAACTGATCCTTTCCCAGCCCAAAGTGCGCCGGCTGGCGGTGATTATGAACGTGGTGAGCAACACCCGGGTGGACCTGGTTGCGCGGGGGGTCATCAAGGGCATCATCGAGCTGGGGCAGGATCCGGCCGAGGTGATTGCTGCTTTCCGTGTTCCCGGGTCCTGGGAGGACGAAGGTCGCATCATCCTTGAGCACTACGGCGTACGCGCGTACGGCCGCGAGGTCTCCCTCGATAGAGTCGCGCAACGAGTGGCGAGCTCATGAGCATTCTGGCAAATCGTCGCACACGTATCCTCATTCAGGGGATCACCGGCCGCGAGGCCGCTACCTTCACCAAAGAGTCACTCGACTACGGCGCTCAGATCGTTGCCGGCGTGACCCCCGGCAAGGGGGGTGCGAACGTCCATGGCGTGCCCGTGTTCGACTCGGTCGCAGCGGCTTTGGCTTATGGGCCGGCGGACGCCACAGTGATTTCTGTGCCGGCGCCCTTTGTCAAGGACGCGTCCCTGGAGGCGATCGCCCACGGCTTGCGACTGCTGGTCATCATCACCGAGCGCGTGCCCAGACAGGATATCGTGCAGGTTCTGGAAGCCGCCGACGCGGCCGGCGTACGTGTGGTGGGTCCCAACTCACTGGGCATCATCACCCCGGGTGAGACGAGGGTGGGCATGGCCGGCGGGAGTGCAGATACCGCACGGCTGGCATTCTCACCAGGCCCGGTGGGCATCATCTCCCGCAGCGGTGGCATGACGACCGAGATTGCCAGCATGCTGACCCAGGCGGGCCTGGGCCAGTCCACGTGCGTGAGCATCGGTGGCGATCCGATCGTCGGTTCTACGTTTGTAGACCTGATCGCCCTCTATGAGGATGATCCGCATACCCGTGTGGTTGTGATCTTTGGCGAGCCCGGTGGAAGGATGGAAGAGGATCTGGCCGACTACCTCAGGGAGCGTAAAGGTCGTCTTCAAGTGATTGCCTTTATCGCAGGGCGCTTTGCCGATCGCATGCCAGGCGTGCGGTTTGGGCATGCCGGCGCCATTGTTGAGGCAGGGCGCGGCAGCCCTACAGAAAAGGTGGCAGCCTTGCGCCAGGCGGGCGCCCTGGTTGCCGAGCGACTCAGTGACATCCCCCACCTCGTACATCAGGTGTTAGGGCTGACCACCTCCGCACCAGGGAGTAACTAGCATGAGCCTATTCATCCGCGTCGAAACACTCAGAGATCGTTGCACGGGGATGACTTGTGGGAAGTGTGTGCCCGTTTGTCCAGTACGTATCTTCGTCGCCAACGGTGCCCACGTTGCGGTCGATCCGGAACAGGAGGACGAGTGCACCCTCTGCGATTTGTGCCTGCAAGTGTGCCCGGAGGACGCCATTGTCATACACCGATTGTATGACCTGTCGATAGCACCGGAACAGATGGGATAGGAGTTACTACTCAGCCACCCTCCCGCAGGTTGCGATGCACAGTGGTTTTGCATCCGAAAAACGGCCTTGAAGCAGCGATTCTCAGCCAAAGAGGCTTCGAACCTGCGGGAGGGTGAGTAGCTACGTATAGGATTCAAATTCTGGAACACCGACCTACCTGGGAGTGTACATCATGTCGCTGACTGGCCAACTGGCGGAAGTTATCACCTCTACACGCCCCGAGGACGTGCCGGCTGGTGTGCAACAGGCAGCCCAAGGCTTTGTGCTAGACTGGCTGGGCTGCGCTATCGCCGGCGCACAGACCACGCCTGGCGAAATCCTGCTGTGGTATGCGCGCCGACACGTCGGACAGGGCGCTACTGTCCTTGGAGCGGGCGACCAGGCTTCGCCGGCAACGGCAGCCCTCGTAAACGGCGGGCTGTCGCACATTGTAGAGATGGACGACCTGCACCGGGGATCGGTGGTGCACCCGGGCACCGTGATCATCCCAGCGGCGCTGGCCACGGCTGAGCGCGTGGGCCGGAGCGGGCCGGCGTTCCTCACAGCGGTCGTCGTGGGCTACGAGGTGGCAATTCGCATCGGGGAGGCGGTAGGCAAAGAACACTACTTCTACTGGCACAACACGGCTACCTGCGGCGTGTACGGTGCGGCGGCCGCAGCCGGCTGGCTGCTGGGTCTGAACGCCGAGCAGCTCACCTGGGCCTTGGGCAACGCAGGAACCCAGGCCTGTGGCCTGTGGCAGTTCCTGGCTGACGGCGCGATGACCAAGCACTTGCACGCGGGTCGTGCAGCAAACGCGGGAGTCCTGGCGGCTGAGTTGGCCGCTCTGGGTTTCACCGGCCCAACTGAGATACTCGAAGGCCCCAAGGGGTTCTTCGCCGCGACTGCCCCGGACGCCGAACCGGCGCGGGTAATCCGGAACCTTCAACGCCCGATGCCGGCCTGGAAGCTGCCTGGCACATCCATCAAGCCTCACGCTTCGTGCCGACACACCCATCCTCCCATTGATGCGGCTCTCGCCCTGAGACAGGAACTCACCCCCGAACTGGATGACATCGCCGAGGTGGAGGTGGATACCTACCGTGCGGCTCTCGATCTCACCGACAATCCGCAGCCTGCCCACGAGTATGCTGCCAAGTTCAGCCTGCAGTACACCGTGGCGTGTGCTCTGGCACGCGGCCACGTAGGCCTGACCGATTTCACACCCGAGACCCTGACGGACCCAGACATCCGCCGGCTTGCCGCACGGGTGAGAGTTCGCCATAGCGAGGCCATCGAAGGGCGCTACCCGGCCGCCTGGCCGGCCAGGGTCACGCTGCGCCTGCGAAGTGGCCAGCAGTTCTCGCACACGGTGGAGCACCCCAAGGGCGATCCTGAGAACCCTGTCACTCGCGACGAGTTGGCCGGCAAGTTCAGGATGATGGTAGCCGACACTCCCTGGGCTTCCCAGGCCGACCGGGCCATCGCTGCTGCTTTTCACCTGACAGAGGCGGCCGGTGTGTCTGACCTGACAGCTCATTTGCGACCCGAATGATCGCGACGTACGGAGGCCAACCTGTGAACGTACATACTCATACTGTGGACGCACTCATCGTGGGAGGAGGAGGTGCCGGGCTGATGGCAGCGCTCCACCTCTCACAAGCTGTGCCCACAGCCGTGATCAGCAAGCTGTATCCGATGCGATCGCACACCGGCGCAGCGCAAGGCGGGATCGGCGCCGCGCTGGGCAATGCTGAAGAAGATCACTGGGAATGGCACATGTTCGATACTGTGAAAGGCTCCGACTACCTTGGAGACCAGGACGCCATCGAGATCATGTGCCGCGAGGCCCCGCAGGTGATCTACGATCTGGAACATATAGGCTTGCCGTTCGATCGCACACCCGATGGCCGGCTGGCTCAGCGGGCCTTTGGCGGCCACACCCGCAACTTCGGTGAAGGCTCAATGCCCCGTGCCTGCTATGCCGCCGACCGTACCGGCCACATGATTCTGCACACGTTGTATCAGCAGTGCGTTCGCTACGGTGTGCGTTTCTTCGACGAGTTCCACCTGGTAGACCTGCTCATCCACGACGGGGTGTGCTGCGGTGCGGTTGCCTGGGACATGCTGACCGGCGAGCTGCACGTGTTCCACACCAAGGCGGTTGTGCTGGCCACTGGTGGTTGGGGGCGCATCTTTCAGGTCACCACCAATGCTCATTCCCTCACCGGCGATGGCTGCGCTATCGCCTATCGGTGTGGACTGCCACTCCAGGACATGGAGTTCTACCAGTTTCACCCAACGGGCATCTACCGAATGGGGATTCTCATCACCGAGGGGGCGCGCGGTGTGGGCGGCATCTTACGCAATGATCTGGGAGAGGCTTTTATGGAGCGATATGCCCCTACCCTACGGGATCTGGCGCCGCGCGATATGGTTTCTCGCTCCATCCATCAGGAGATTGTCGAGGGGCGGGGCATCGATGGCCAGGACTACGTCCATCTGGACCTGACCCACCTGGGCGAGGACGTGCACCGCTTGCTGCCGGAGATCACCGGCTTCGTACAGACTTATCAGGGGTTAGACCCCGCCACCCAGCCCATCCCGGTGCAGCCCTCTGCCCATTATGCCATGGGGGGTATTCCCACCGATGTAGACGGCCGGGTGATCGCTGATGAAAGCGACCGCGTGTTACCTGGCCTGTATGCGGCTGGAGAATGCGCCTGTGTCTCCGTGCATGGAGCCAATCGACTGGGAACCAATTCGCTGCTGGACATCCTGGTATTTGGCCGGCGGGCAGCCGCCCACGCGTCGAGTCACACCCGAGAAATCGGCTGGACCGATCTGCCTCCGGATCCCGCCGGCCCCGCCGCTGCACTGATCGACCACCTCCTCCACTGCAACGGTTCCGAACGGCCAAACGCCATCCGCGCCGACCTCCAGGCCGCCATGATGCGCCATGCCTCGGTCTCCCGCACGGCTGAGGGCCTGCGGGCAGCCCAGGCCACGCTGGACACATGCCGGCAGCGGTTTAGCGATCTCCTGTTGCAGGACAAGGGTCGTCGCTTTAACACCGATCTACTCGAGGCCATCGAACTCGGTAGCCTGCTGGACATTGCCGACGTCACCCTGGCGGGGGCGCTGGCTCGCGAAGAGAGTCGGGGCGCTCACTACCGCACCGACTTCCCCGAACGTGACGACGCCAACTGGCTACGCCACACCCTCGCCTTCCGCAGCGATACCGGTCCCCGACTGTGTAGCCGGCCAGTGCGCGTCACGCGGTTCCAGCCCAAGCCGCGCACCTATTGAGTGCGCAGATACCCTCCCGCAGGTTTGAGTGCCTGCCAGGAGATTGCTTGGTCCTATCTGGTTGGTTCCCACTCACCAGAGTCTTGAATGACAACCTGCGGGAGGGTTGATGCTCCCTCTTCAGTGTGGGTGGGAGATGGGATATACTTGGGCCACCGCGAATCTGAGGCAGGACACCTATGCCAGGCCTTGCCCATGTTGTCGGTTGCTATCTGGTGGAGAGATTCGACAGAATTGAGGGTGACAACGTATGAACGCTGGTGCTATTCGTCGCAGTGTCCTGGTCTGTCCAGGAGATAATCTGAAAATGGCGTCCAAGGCGGCTCAATCCGATGCGGACGAGGTTGTCCTGGACCTGGAGGATGCGGTTGCGCCGGCCCGGAAAGCCGCTGCCCGCAAAGTCGTCATTGAGGCTCTCCTCACGCTGGACTGGGGTAGCAAACTGCGCGCATTTCGTCCCAACGGTCCGAACAGCCGCTATTGCTACAAGGACATCGTCGAAGTGGTGGAGGCGGCCGGCAACCACCTGGATGCAGTGGTTCTACCGAAAGTGTGCGACCCGGGCGACATCCACTTCGCGGACCGGCTGCTGACACAGATCGAGCTTGAGCATGGGTTGACGCGGCGCATTCAAATCGAGGCACTGATCGAGACGGCCTGGGGTATGCTGAATATCAAGGAGATCGCCCAGGCCAGCCGCCGCCTGTCGGCCCTGATTTTTGGGGGCGTTGACTATGCAGCCGACGTGCACGCCCGTGCGGGGGTGGCGGGCTCGGCCAGGCTGTTCCATTACGAACGGAGCCAGATTCTGGTAACGGCACGTGCAACCGGGCTCGACGCCGTGGATGGTGTCACGCCCAACTTCCGCGACCTGGACCAGCTCAGGCACGACGCAGCTCGCGCGGCTGAGATGGGCTTCGACGGGAAGTGGGTCATTCACCCGGCCCAGATCGAGCCAGTTAACCACGCTTTCACCCCCTCGGCGGAAGAGATCGAGCGCGCACGGCACCTGGTAGATGCGTATCGGCAGGCGGTGGAGGAAGGGCATCAGGGAGTGCTCGCCGTGGATGGTGAGATGGTTGATGTTGCCTCCATCCAGGTAGAGCTAAAGAAACTCGCCATCGCCGAGAAGGTTGGATTGCTCGACCCCAAACTTCGCGAAGGTTCCACGTGACCCTGGCACTGGAGCGTTTTCGGCTGAAAAAGGCTACTCCGGCTGCGAAGTTCTCGCTGAACCTTCGCCTGGATATGTCTCTCCTCCTAACTTTCCGCTCCACAAGTTTTTCTTTCCATTGATATGTGTTCATCTTACGTTCTCTTGTAACTACCCACTTCGCGCCTGGCGAATGAATTCGCGGCAACCCTTGCGAAACCGACCTTCGTCGGTTGGATTTTGAGTCGCCGAAGGGCGACTTCGCAAGGGTAGGCGCGGTTTCAACCGCCGGCATCAGGAAGGCTGAGTGGTAACGTTCTCTCTAGTGCTGTTTCACTGTTTCACGAGTCACGGCAGGTTTTCAAAAATGCCGGCGGCCCCCATGCCACCGCCGATGCACATGGTGACCAGCCCGAACTGTACCTCCCGGCGCTTCATCTCGTTGATGATCTGCACCGTCAGCTTGGCTCCTGTACAGCCCAGGGGGTGGCCCAGGGCGATGGCCCCGCCGTTGACGTTGGTGATCTCCTCGTCAAACCCCAGTTCGCGGATGACAGCCAGCGATTGAGAAGCAAACGCCTCATTGAGTTCGATGAGGCCAATGTCGTCGAGCGATAAGCCGGTCAGTTTCAACACCCTGGGGACGGCTTCCACCGGGCCGATGCCCATGATCTCCGGCGGGACGCCGCCCACGGCGAAGCCCACGAAGCGGGCCAGCGGCTTGAGGCCCAGGGACTCGGCCTTCTCGCGCTCCATCAGCAGCACGGCCGCCGCGCCATCGGACATCTGGGATGACGTGCCGGCGGTCACAGTGCCGTTGAGGGCAAACGCCGGCTTCAGTTTGGCCATCGCCTCCAGCGTCGTGTCGCGGCGCGGGCCTTCGTCGGCGTCGAAGATGATGGTGCGGGTCTCGGGCTTACCGTTGCTCAGCACCACCTTTTCGAGTTCCAGCGGTACGATCTCGTCCTTGAACCTGCCGGCATCCTGCGCCGCAATGGCCCGCTTATGGCTGCGGTAGCCGAAGGCGTCCTGATCCTCGCGGCTGACGCCGTACTGCTTCGCCACGTTCTCGGCCGTCTGGCCCATGCTGATGTAAACCTCGGGGTAGTTCTCGGCCAGCCAGGGGTTGGGCGCGAACTTGTTGCCGGTCATCGGGACCATGCTCATGGACTCGGTGCCGCCGGCGATGATGCAGGTGCCGAAGCCGGCCATGATGCGCTCGCCGGCCAGGGCAATGGTCTGGAGACCGGAGGAGCAGAAGCGGTTGACGGTCTGGGCCGGCACGCTGTGGGGGAGGCCGGCGCGCAGCGTGGCGACGCGAGCCACGTTCAACCCCTGCTCTCCCTCCGGCATGGCACAACCCATAATCACGTCCTCAACATCCTCGGCCTTGACGGGCTCAGCCCGATTCAGCACCTCCTTGATCACAACGGCCGCCATCTCGTCCGGCCGCACATCTGCCAGTGTGCCTCGCCTGGCCCGACCTACGGCGGTACGAACAGCGGATACAATCACAGCTTCTTTCATATTCGGTCTCCCATTCTTCAGTCAACCTTCCGAAGGTTGCGCCGAACCGTCGCAAGGTTTGGCAACCAATCCCAACGCTTCTCGAGGAACCGTTCCGTTCCTTGAGGCCCGGCCTCGTGCCGCAATGTGTTGGTTCGTCATTCCAGCTTCCTGTGTCGCGGTTGCTAGATACTTACGTGTCCTCTCTGCATGGGCCTAGATAATCAACGATGCATATCTCGTCGTTGATGGCACACTTGTCCGGATCCCAGATGATCATGGTCCGGCTCTGATTGATCTCATACTTCTCTCGCTCTTCAGGCGCTGCATTATGTAGCGTGGGAATCCACCACAACGGGATAGACAGTGCCCTTCCATCAGTCAACTCCACGTGCATACGCTCGTCGTCAAACTGCACCTGATGGATGAGGGCCTCACGGGGGAACGTGTAGGCCGATATGGGGTACTGAACCCGATAACGCTCGACCTTAAAGTGCTCCTCAACCCGTTCTGCGCTTATAGCCATACCACTCCTCCAGTAAGTAATCGTGATTCTGCGCGATTACTTTGAGTGCCCGATTCAACTCGTGATCCCTCAACGTGCGCCCAGGTCGGGCCACTTCGATCTCCGGCTCCAGCCAGACTTTGGCATCGTTGTAATCATGTTGCGAGCCTTTGCCTACATGCACACTGGCTCGATCCTCATGGAGAGCATCGTGGCTGTGAAACCAGAAGATGAGGGCACCTTCCACAAGTATTCTCGGACTCATTTCGATCCTCTAGACACACGTTCCTATGATGCTATTCTCGCTAAACGGGCCGGCTGACGGCACGCGCTTCACCCGCCGCGCGGAGCGAGCGGAACGCGATCGGGTACAAGCGCATGTTAGCCGCGCTCCACCTGCTGTACAACAGTCCCTTCCTTGCTCCAAGCCGTGCTTGGCTCAACTTCAACACCGTTGTTCCATAACTCGTACTCACTCAAATCCATTTCATCATCCCAGGATATGCCATACCCCCCAGGATCAACTGTGACCGCCTTGAAAAAGGCTTCGTGTTTCAACCACCGAAAACGATCTAGATTCAGGATCCTCTGGCAGTCATATACCTTTTGGACCCCGTTGGCAAATGTTACCAGTAGGCGTTTCCCTTCTAGAGGCGTCACCGACTTTATTCGTGGAGCATTCATACCACTACTCCAATCCAGGCAATCGCTTGAACTCATTGCTGTTCCACATCCGTAGCAGTTCTTGTTGATATTGTGCACCCCACTCCCTGACCAGTCTTTGGGCTCGCACAGGCAGGTCGCCTTCGAGCATCTCGAGTGTTTGGATATCGAAGACAGCATTGTACTCGCCATAGATGGCATGAAAATGTGGGATGCCATGCTCGCTCTGGCTGAAGTACATTTTTATGACGATGCCATAGAAACGTGCTATCACCGGCATACGGACATCTCCTTGTCAAATGCGTGGCTAACGTGAGCATCACCCGCCCGCCGTCTCTGGCAATCCGAGAAACTTTGACCAGAACCACAGCGGGCAATTTTCGCGCCGCTTACCCACCGCCGAAGGCGGGTCGGGTGAATGCAGGGTTAGCCCGCCGGTACAGTTTAGAG
>CAZHMV010000189.1:0-10165 GCA_964532665.1 uncultured Anaerolineales bacterium | reverse complement strand
GCTCGACCAGCAGCATCAGGGTGAAAGCTTTGATGTCCCAGCGTAGCAGATAACCTGTCGCTCCAAACACGAAAACCAGGGTCAACAATCCGATCCCCAGCCACCAGTTCAGGTCCCGAGGGTATGCGTAGGCGCGCATGAGGGCAACACGCAAGGCGTGCAAGATGACGAAGACCATCAACAGCAGCGCTGCCCAGCGATGCACGCCCCGGATCAACCAACCGAACGGGATAGACGTCTGCACGTACTCGATGCTATTGTAAGCCTGGTCCGGTGTTGGAATGTAGAACAGGGTCATGAAGATGCCGCTGATGATGAGCAACAAGATCAGCACGCCGGAGATGTGCCCGGCGCTGAAAATCGCCATCAGGCTCGGCGGATCGTGGGCAACCGGCGCGCTGGCGTCCAATGCCTGGGCGACGGGCCTCAGGGTGAGCCGCTCATCAAACCAGCGATAGAGTCGATGGCTCATAAGCCTCTGCAGAGAACTCAGGAGCCGGCTGGACAGGATCCAACCGGCTCTCTGTCAAGACCTGCCCTTATGCGGAGTCGTCAGACTCAATGGTTCTCTCGTCACTGGCCCTCGTTGAAGGTGCGCAGGAAGTTCACCACGTGCCAGCGCTCGTCCTCTGTCAGGATGTTGTCCCACGGGGGCATTGGTGTGTCCGGTTTTCCGTGACTGATGATCCAGAACAGTGCCCCATCCGTCAAGCCCTGAACGTGATCCTCGTGCAGGTTGGCCGGCTTCATCTCCAGGCTTCCAGCAGCCGGCCCGTCGCCTTCACCCGTCTCGCCGTGACACACCGCGCAGTTTTGGGCAAAGATGGTTGCACCGGCGACGACAGATTCCTCGGTTGCCGGGATCGGGTTCTCCACGGCGGCAGCCTCTTCCGGCACATCGTGGTGGCCGCCCATGTGCTCCTCTGGACCGTGGCCGTGGCCGGCTTCCTCATGCTCGGCTTCCGGGTGCTCATCTCCCTCATGGTGCTCTGCCTCGGCTTCTTCGTGTTCAGCTTCCGGGTGCTCATCACCTTCGTGGTGCTCTGCCTCGGCTGCCTGCTCGGGCTCGGCCTGCTTCGTGCTTACGTCCGAGGCGCTTTCCTTGGGTTGTTCCACCTGCGCCTGTGGTTGCTGCGCCGCCGGCTTTTGCACCTGACTCCGACCACATGCGACCAGGATCGCGACGAATGCAACCAGAATCAGGACGACAATTGGGATGTTGCGCTTTTTCATGAACTTGACCCTCCCAGGCGAATGTTGATTTGACTCGAGTATTGTGGATATTGTACTTCTTGGAGGGCCTGGGTAGTAGGGACATCTCTACCCGTCACAAGGGACAAATGTCCCGGCGTGGGTAAAACGCAAAACGTGAGGGCGATTCACGTTCCACCCCTTCACGTTTCCCGTTTCGCGTCACGGAGCCGTGTCGTCCAGTGAGGCGAGTCCCCGCCGCAGGGCGTAGAGCGCGGCCTGGGTCCGGTTGTTGACGTGGAGTTTCTCAAAGATGATCGACAAGCGGTTTCGAACGGTTTTTCCTGACAGATAGAGCTGGTCTGCGATTGCCTGGTTATCGTGGCCCTGGGCGACCAGGCGAAGAATGTCCTGCTCTCTGTCGGTGAGGGGCGTCAGCCCTTCGGCCAGCAATGCGTCCTCTTGCAGCCGCTTGAACTCCTCAATCATCTTGCCGGCAATGCTCGGATCAAGCAGCGCTTCGCCCCGGGCCACTGTCCGAATGGCACGCAACAGCTCTTCCGAGTCGGCATCCTTCAACAGGTACGCCCGAGCGCCGGCCTTGATGGCTTCGAACACATACTGATCCTGCCGATACATGGTCAGGATGATGACACCAATGCTCGGATTCTCGGCCGTAATCACTGTTGTCGCTTCCACGCCATCCTGGCCAGGCATGTTGATGTCCATCACCACGATGTCCGGATGAAGACTTCGGGCGAGGAGCACCGCCTGGCGGCCATCGGCGGCCTGTCCCACGACCTGCATGTCTGGTTCGGCCTCGCAGATTTGCGACAGACCCTGGCGCACCATCGTGTGATCATCCGCAATCAATACTCTAATCCGACTCATGATCGTGCCCCTTCACTCTGCTCAGGGACGGGCAACCAGGCTGACACCGTCGTTCCACGCCCAACCTGGCTTTCGACCTCGAAGGTTCCACCCAGCGCCCCGACTCGCTCGCGCATTTGGATCAGGCCAAACCCGCTGCGGCGTCCATCCGGGAAAGCCAGGCCATCGCCCGAGACTCGTCCTGGACTCATCGAACCGTCTGACAACGGGTTGGCCCCATTCCCGCGCTCCACTACAAATCCCTGTCCGTCATCCCGAATCGTCAGTCCGACCCGATCCGAATGACCCAGTACGAGATCGATCCAGACGTGGCGTGCGCCGGCATGCTTGCCGACATTGTTTAGAGATTCCTGGATCAGGCGGAAGAGTGTGGGCTCCAGGCTGGATGGCAGGTCTTCTTTGTTTCCACTCACCCGCCAATCGATCTTCAACGTATGTTGCTCGCCGAAGGCTGTAATGAACTGCTGCGTCCCGCGCCAGAAACCCAACCGGCGCAGGTCCATGGGGCGCAGAGCGAAAATGGTGCTTCGGACATCTTCGATGCTATCCTGCAAGCTTTGCTTGATGGTTCGCAGTTCCTGATGCACTCGCGCTGGCTCCTGGTCAAGCAGCTTACGGCACAAGTCGGTCTTGAGCGCCAGGAAGTACAGGTTTTGGGCCAGGCCGTCATGCAGATCGCGAGCAATGCGTCCCCGCTCTTCATTGACGATTTCCTCTCGCTCCTTCCGCTGCGTGATATCGCGGAGGATTGCCGATGTGCCGGAGACCTTGCCGGCATCGTCCATAAGTTGCGTCTGTGTCAGCTCGACAACGACCCGCTGGCCAGACTTGGTACGGCATGTCAGCTCATAGTCGCGGACGAAGCCCCGCTGGTCCAGGCCGGCTGAGAGGCACGCGATCTCTCCATCCGCGTCACCCTTGTCGGCCAGAAGCGCACGAAACGGCTCATCCAGGATCTCGCCCGCTGCGTAGCCGAAAATGGATTCAGCGCCCCGATTCCAGGAGCGGATCCGCCAGTCGTTGTCCAGGCTGACGATGGCATCGGCTGAAGCTTCGGTGATGCTGGCCAGATAGCGTTCACGTTCTCGTGCCTGCTGCTCGACGGCTTCTTTCTCGGCCAGCCACCGGCCAATCCAGGCCAGGGTCACCCAGGTCGCGGCCGGTCCCACAAGGCTGTAGAACGCAATCTCGATCGAGTAGTGCATCAGATGGCCGAGTTCTTCGTCCACGATGCGCGCCGGCCCGAGCTGGTAGAGGATGACGATGATGATGAGGGTAAGGGGAACTCTCCACTGCAGCCACTGAATCCGATCCGCCAGGGACATCTTGCGCCACTTGTGCATTATGAGGCGTTCTCCCGTTTCGTAGGCTCGTACTTCAGGGTCGTGCTGTGATACTAACACCGATTCCCATCTCGGTCAAAAAGGTATTCTCATGAGTTGCATTGTACATGACCAGGCCGGCGGGTTGTAGGGACATCTCTCCCCATCACCAGGGACAAATGTCCCACCCATAAGGTTTTCCCTGTTTTCCCGTCATCACGGGTGAAATACAACCCAGATTGAGAGAAAGAAAGGAGAATCAAGATGACAACTCGATATCGACTGGTGACTGTTGTAGTGTTGGCCGGCTTGTTGCTGGGGCTGACAGCGCCCGCGATCGCTCTCGCCCAAGGCCCTGGGGCCGGTGGCGTGGTAGTTGAACCGATGCATCACCATGGCGGAGGCCCAGGGCATGGCGGCCATCAAGGCGGTGGCTGGGGGCAAAACGCCATGTTCGACGCCTTCGCCACAGCCCTGCAAATGACCCCCGCCCAACTGACCGAATGGATCCAGGCAGGGCACACAATCGCTGAGCTGGTGTCCGATGAAACCAGCCGCCAGGCGCTGGTTGACGCCGTCGTCGCGCAAATGACGGAATGGACCGAGGCATGTCTCCAGGCCGGCCATATCGACGAAGAGCAGCAGGCGTGGATGGAAGAGCACCTGCGATGGCATGTAGACTGGCTCATCGACAACCCCGAGGCCCTGCTCTATGAGAGCCATCACAGCGCGATGTTCGGCAGCGGCTGGGGCGGTGGTTTCGGCGGGCTGATGTGGGCCGCGGCCGAGGTGCTGGACCTGAGCCCCTGGGACATCCGCGATGCCCTGCACGAAGGGCAGACCATCGCCGAGCTCGCCCAGCAGGTGGCGAGCGACACCGGCGCCAGCGTCGATGATCTGATTCAGGCCATCATCGACACATTCGTGGAGCCGCGCGCAGAGGCGCTGGCGGCAGCAGTGGCAGCCGGCTCGCTTACTGCAGAGCAGGCCGATGCGTTGTTGGCGTACATCACCACCCAGGCTGAGTGGCTGGTGTACAACACTCCGTACATGGGCGAGTTTGGCCACGGTTACGGTGGCGGCGGTTGCCACTAGGCAGGCATAGGAACCCTGAACCTGCGAACTCCAACGAAAGAGGGGCTGGCGGCGCGACATCGCCGCCAGCCCTCCTCTGACCAAACCATGAAGAATCTACGAAGGAGTCAATCGATGCGCAGCAGGAAGACAACCCTGATTGTAATCGCCCTGGGGCTGCTCTTGGCAGCCTCTCTGACCACAACCGTCCTGGCCGACGGGCCGGACACCGGCCTGCCCGGCACCGGCTACATGCCTCATTGGGGTGGCTATGGCTACTTCGGTGGACCCGGTATGATGCCTGCGCCAGCACACGTATGGGGCTATGATGGCAGCTATGGGCCGTGGTATGGCGGCTACGGGCCTGGAGCCAGCGGCTATGGCTACCTCGGTGGACCTGACATGATGCCTGCCCCGGCACACGTGTGGGGCTACGATGGTGGCTACAGGCCACCGGCCAGAGGTAACACGCCGTACACCGGCAACTACGGCTACTACAGCGGCGGATCTGGCATGATGCCTGCGCCGGCACACACGTGGGGCTCCGGGCGCACCACCACGCGCGGCCATGGTCGCCACGGCTGGTAGGTGGCCTACATCCGTGAGGCGAGAACCAACCTCTCCCCTCTGAGGTTCAGAAAGCTCGAGGCCCGCCATCGCGGATGGCGGGCCTCGGCGTGGGTGACTAGGCCATTTGGCGGGGTCGCGACCCCGCCAAATGGCCCTGTTACGTATCGCCAGAATGTGTCATAATGTCCACCGTGTGGATCGAATTCAAAGGATAGGAGGTTGAACGTGCGTAAAGGTATCTTGTCTATCGTTGGTGTCCTGCTGACGTTGCTTCTGGTCGCCTGTGGCGGCTCCCAACAGCAGCCGGCACAACAATCTCGGGGCGAGGCCCAGACCACTGGCGGTTTGCCCCAGGGACAGCCCGTGAAGACGGCTAAAGGTACATACTTCAACATCGATGTCAACCAGCTCAAACCGCTGCTGGAGGACGATTCCGTTTTCACCGTGAACGTGCACATCCCTTATGCCGGCGACATCCCGGGCACCGATGCATCGATCCCGTTCAACCAGGTGGCACAGCATCTTGACGCCCTGCCGGCCGACAAGGATGCACCGGTGGTGGTCTACTGCCGCAGCGGCAACATGAGTGCCCAGGCATCGGAGACGCTGGCCGACCTGGGCTACACCAGGATCTTCAACGTCACCGGTGGTATGAATGCCTGGAAGCAGGCCGGCAACCAACTGGTCCAACGGTGAGACGCACCTTTGTATGCATCAGGGCAAAAGCGACACGTGGGGCGTGGGGCAGGCTTTCTAGCCTGCCAGCAGCCCTTCGGGCCGAGCCTCAGGGCGAGGCATGGAAAGGCTGCTCCACGTGTCGCTTTTGCCTCAATGCCTTTGTATTGAGTCATATCAATGTGATCGCAGTCTGAGGAGGGCTCTCATGCAACGACGAACCATGACCCCCCTCGCCCTGGGGTTGGGGTCCATTTTCCTGGGGCTGGGCGTGCTACTCATCGTGATGGGTTGGCCGCCCTTCGACGATCTCAGGACAACGTTTGGGAGCAGCCGGCAGCCCGAGGGGCCGCGACTCGTGTTCCCCGAGCCCGTGGCGGACTACGGGAACGTACCCATCGACAAGATGGTAACACACTATTTTGAGTTTACGAACCAGGGAGACATGCCACTCATCATTGAGGGTGAGCCTGAGGTGAAAACCGTCGCCGGCTGCTGACCGCCCCAACCCGTCGTCGGTTCGACGACGCTCAATCCTGGAGAGTCGAGCCATATCAAGGTGCACCTGCACATGCACCCGGGCATGGGCGGCCCGCACCACTTCGTGTTCACGGTGCACTCCAACGATCCCGTGGAGCCCGAGCAACAGGTAGCCATCAAGGTCAATTTTCAGGAATAGCTGTGTCCTGATGGGGAAGGGAGATCGCATGCAACGTTCTCGTCTGGTAGCAACGCTGTTGGTGCTGACGCTGCTGGGGATGTTCCTCACTCCCACAGCGATGTCAGCCCAGGACGCCTCTCCGACAGGCCCCCCTCGGCGGGCTCGGGACGTCGCCTCGACAAGCCGCCGTGGTGAGGTTCCTCCTGAGCTCGTCGAAGGGCCTGCTGAACCATCAGGACGTCGCTCAGGACAGAGCGCAACCGAGGTCGTCCACATCTTCTTCAGCGGCGGCTGTGCCGACTGCTGGCCCTACGTCGAAGAGACTCTGGTCCCCGCCCTGAAGGAGGCCGGCCTGTCCATAGAACCGGAGATCCACGACTTCACCCGACCGGGCGGCCGGCAACTCCTGGCCGACCAGGCGGCCAAGGTCGGACTGCCGCGCTCAATCGCCGACTCCCTGTACGCCTTCGTCCCGTGGCGCGGCTCCCAACTGATCCTGCTGGGGCACATACCACGGAACATCCTGGACCTGGTTCTGACCTACGACGATTTGCCGGAGCGGCTGGTGGTCCAGCAGCCCAAAATGCATGGCGACCCCGAGGAGTTTCGGGTGTGGGCCTTCGCTGGCGAGGTGCAGAGCTACCCCATCGACGCCTGCGTTCAACAGGCTATCTTCGATCTTCCACGCCCTGGCCCTGGCGAGACGTTCATCTGGAGAGCCCAACAGGAGGCCAATCTCGCGACCCTGCTGCCGGCCGTCGTGACCACCGGCCTGTTGGATAGCGTGAATCCGTGTGCCTTCGCCGTCATCCTGCTCTTGCTGGCCTTCCTCTTTACGCTGCGTAAGAGCCGGGCGCACATCCTGAGGCTAGGTGGGGTTTTCATCGGGATGATCTTCCTGGTATACTTCGCCATCGGGCTCGGCATTCTGCGGGCGATCCGCATCAGCAACGATCCTCACTTTGTGGCGCGGGCCGGCGCGTGGATCCTGATCGGGCTGGGGGTGCTAAACATTATCGAGCACTTCTGGCCCCAGTTCCCCATCAAGCTGCACATGCCGGCCATCGCCCACAAGAAGACCAACCAGTTGCTGAAGGTGGCCACGGTGCCGGCGACGATCGTGATGGGTGGAATCGTTGGGCTGTGCACGTTCCCCTGCTCCGGCGGCATCTATGTGTCCATCATCACGCTCTTGAACGCCAAGACCACGCTGGCCTGGGGACTGGGCTATCTGGCGCTCTACAACATCCTGTTCGTGGCGCCGCTTGTCGGGATTCTGCTGGTGGTCGGCAACCGCACCACGGCCAAGGCCTGGGCGCGGTGGGAGCGGCAGCATGCGCTGCGGATTCGTCTTGCTTTCGGTATGATCATGGTGGCGCTGGGTGCCATCATGTTGATCTGGGTGATATAGGAGGTGTACAATTGCATATACGTAAAACATGGATCGGCGTATTGGTGGCCGGCGTATTGTTGCTGGGGTTGCTGGCCGGCTGCAAGGGTGGGCAACCCGCCATCGACCTGCCGCAGACAGAACACAACTTCGGAGAGGTGCAGCAAGGTGAAGTGGCCACGGTCCAGTTGCCCGTGCGAAACGCCGGCCAGAAGGACCTCCACATCGAATCGGTGGCGACTTCTTGCGGCTGCACCTCGGCCAAGGTAGAGCCTATGACCATCCCGCCGAACGGTGAGGCAACGCTCACCATCAACTACAACTCCGGGTTGCACCCGGACAAGGGACCGATCTTCCGCATCGTCTACATCGATTCGGATGACCCGCAGATGCCCGAGGTCACAGTGGAGATCCGAGCTGACGTGAGGGTGCCGTGATGTGGTGTCATCTGTTACTGATCATGCCGGTGGCCGGCCTGGGGCTGTTCGCGGTGCTGCCGCTGCCCATCGCTTTGCCGGCCTATCTGGTGCTGACGGCGATCTCACTGCTGGTCTACTGGTCCATCATGCGAGCCATGCACCGCCCGATCACGACGGGACCGGAGGGTATGATCGGCGCACGAGCCGAGGCGATGACCGACCTGTCGCCGACAGGGCGGGTGCGCTATCAGGGGGAGCTGTGGCAGGCCGTGGCAGGCCAGCCTATCCCGGCCGGCTCTCGGGTGACGATCGTGAGTGTGGATGGCATGCGAGTTCAGGTGCAGCCAACCCGGCAACATCATCGACAAAACGGAATATCCCAGGGAGGCAACGCAGGAGATGAATATCACCGGTCGTGAAATTGCAGTCTTTGGCCTGGTCGTGCTGGCGGTTCTGTTTGGCGGACTGTTGCTGCTGGCTGTATTCTGGGGATTTGGCGGCATGGGCTTCGGGATGATGGGACCCGGCATGATGGGCGGCTTCGGCGCGTTCTGGTGGTTGCTGGCCTGCCTCTTCCCACTGGGCCTGATTGCCCTGCTGATCCTGGGTGCAGTCTGGCTCCTCGGAACGGCCCGGGGCACCTCAGGCCCGTACGCGACATCAGAAGACACATGTCCGAGCTGTGGCCGGCCAGTCCAGAGTGATTGGCAGGTCTGTCCCCACTGCGGGACACCACTGCAGGAAGGGGATGCCGTATGAACACCCAGGCGCGCTGGCTCCTGGTCGTCGGCGTCGGCGTCGTGGTCGGGCTGATCCTGGTAGCGTGCGTTGCGCTGCTGGTGGGGAGCCTGGGTTTGCGCCAGATGGCCGGACCGATGTGGGGACAGTTCGGTCGGTTTCCGGGGCGGTTCCGTTCCAACGGCGAGCGCATCTACTTCACAGCGACCAGCGATTCCGGGCAGCCCATCTCGGCCGAGATGGCCGGCATGGGGATGATGCGTCAGGGGATGATGACGTGTGCCACCTGTCACGGGACCGACGGCCGGGGCGGGAGGGTGAATATGATGATGGGTACCTTCGAAGCACCAGACATTCGCTACAGCGCACTGACCGGGGGTGAGCACGACGATGCCCACGCAGAACACCCGCCCTACACCGACGAAACCATCAAGCGGGCCATCACCCAGGGCATCGACCCGGCTGGCGAGCCCCTGGAGTGGCCGATGCCCCGCTGGCGCATGTCCGAACGGGATTTGGACGACCTTTTGGATTATCTGAAGACGTTGGAGTAAACTATGTCTGTAGCTATTGACCTGGATCAAGAAACAGCCGCCACCAAAGCGCGCTACGATCGCATCGCGCCAGTGTACGACGCGATGGAATGGTTCACCGAGCGCTCCTCTTTCCAGAAGTGGCGCCAGAAACTGTGGTCACGCGTGCCGGCTGGTCACGTGTTGGAGGTTGGAGTGGGCACCGGCAAGAACATGCCGTACTATCCGCCCGGCGCCCATGTAACGGCCATAGACCTCAGTGAACGCATGCTGGCCCAGGCCCGCCGCCGCGCCGAAGAACTGGGTCTGGATGTGGATCTGCGGCATATGGATGCACAACACCTGGCGTTTCCTGACGACGCGTTCGATGCTGTAGTTGCCACCTTCGTCTTTTGCTCGGTGCCCGATCCGGTGCAGGGGCTGCGTGAGCTGGGACGGGTGACCCGGCCGGGGGGCGACACCTGTGCCGGTGCAGGCATCTGGCTGCTGGAACACGTTCGAGTGAACAAACCTCTCGTCGGACCACTTATGGACGGCCTGAACCCGGTCGTCGTTCGTATCACTGGAGCGAACATCAATCGCCGCACGGTGGAGAACGTGCAGCGCGCCGGCCTGGAGTTGGTGGAAGTCGAGAATCTGCGAGGCGATCTCGTCAAGCTGATTCACGCGCGACCCGCTCCACAATTAGCAGTCTAATTACT
>CAZHMV010000188.1:0-10174 GCA_964532665.1 uncultured Anaerolineales bacterium | reverse complement strand
CACATCAACCTCGACGGCCACTCCAACGCTGACCCCAACATCCACACCGACGCCGACGGCCACGCCCACATCCACACCAACACCTACCGCTACGGCAACGCCCACGCCAACGCACACTCCGACGCCCACCCCCACGCCGGCCCCGCGCTTCGCCTACCTGCCGGCCCTCCTCCACGACGCCTGCTGGATCGCCCCGCCGGCTGACCCCAACACCATCCGCCTGCCGCGCAGCGGCACCGTCCGCGCTACTATCCTGAGTGCCGCCGCCGACTGCGCCGGCCCCTTCTCGTTGTGGGCGCCCGTTCGCCGCGAGATCTTCGCCAGCTACCGGGACGTGGGGGCGTCGCAGGTGGTGGGGCGCTTCGGGTGCGGCACGGAGTTGGTGTTCGCCATCACCGCCGGCGCGCAGTGCGGCGGGGTGACGTACCTGTCTACGGATCCGGCACGGACGCGGATCACGCGACAGGGCGCTGATCGCTGGCTGTTGGAGTGGGAGGATTGGGCCGACGAAGACTTCAACGACTCGGTGGTGTTGATTGAGGTGGAGTGACGTCCATCCGCGTCGAGCGCGCGTTGATCACTCGGTGCACAAACGTCGCCATTTCATCAGCCCTAACCCGTCCAACGACATCCCCTCAGACGTTTAGATATTGGTCGGCTCACCCCGCGCCCAATACCCCCCGCCGGCCCGCGTCCGAAGTCCCACCCGGGGTTCGGGCGGGCTGTCTTGCTTAACCCGCAGCCGGCAGCCCTGTCGTCGCCTCATCCTTCTATCTCTGCCCTCTCCACCACGATGCCGGCTCGATGACTTGTTACATCGTCGGGAGATCGAGCATGGCCGATAATTGCCCACGCAGCTTGTTGGTGGATGAGAACGACATCTTCCGCGCCGGCCTGCGAGATTACCTCGAAGCGGAAGCGATCGAGGTCATTGGTGAAACCGACGATCCCGCAGTACCAATGCGAACAAAGAGACGCGTCTGACTCGTGGGAAAGATAGGCTAAAGACAACCGGGCCCACCGGCCCGAAGAAGACCCAAAATGCCGGTGGGGTGTGGCTGCACCCCACCGGCGGACACACGAAGCGGTCTCGCAAACCAGGCTCCCGTGTGCAGGCTCATTGTAGCTCAGGTGGCCGGCCAGGTCAACCTGATCGGTGACACAAAGCTGTCTTCACAGCGGAGCGCCCGTGGTGTACGAACGCCGCGGGCGCTCTTTTTTGTTCCTGGTCCGGCCACCACGGCATGACCATGCCTGGAGAGCCCACGGGAGCTCCGGTGACTCAGGAGGTTTCCCGTGTCTACCTCAACCTGTCAACCTTGTCCGGCCCGTCCGGCTCCATTCCGGCTTCAGACGGTAGGCTTGAAGACCGAGGGGGCCAGGTCGAGTACTATCCTGGCAAACGGCAGGGCCCCCGCCGGTTACCGACGCCGCCGGCCCCCCGTTCTCCACGTTCGTTGCTCCCGCTTTCATATCCCAGGCAATGCGGCCCTTCTCGACCGGGACGCTCTCGATTTTATGTAGACCTTCGGCACCACGCCTCATTATGGAGGTGGTCGAGTGTCGAAGGCCCCGGACGACTGGGAAGGGCAACTCAAAGCGGCCGGGTTAGCGGCCCGGCGGGATGAGGAGTGGCGGAATCTGCGCCGGGTGTCCCTGCAGGCCATGGCGTTTCATGACCTATCGCTGGCGCACCATGACCCCTACAGTTGGGAAGACACGGAAGATCCCTTTGAGCAACTCAAGGCGGCCGTGCCGCCCGAGATTCGCCGGATTGCGGAGCTGGACCACCGCCGGCGCACCCGCAAGGAGCGAGAGAAGCTGAAACAGTGGGTTGAGTCCGTGGGTGTGAAGCTAGCCGCCAAGCTCGGACTGCGAAGGAGATAGGGTGAGACCAGCCATCAGCTAGTAGCCTGACATCGGGGGATCACGAGAGGAGGTGGTGCTTATCGGAAGGTTCTGAGACGACTTAGTCAGATGTCTCAAGGGAGAGGCTCGTGGCCTTTGAGATAGCTGATGGTACATCGATTCCCACGAGCCACACAAGATCACGCTGCCCTTCCAAGGCAGCTTAAAAAGAAAGGAGCAGTAACAAGTGACCAAGCACAAGATCATCCTGAGCGTTCTCCTGATCGCACTCGTAGTAGCGATCTTCCCTGCGGTAACTAAAGCGTGGGGCAACTTTGAGATCTACTGGACCCGCAGTAAGCAGTGCATGCCGGGCCAATATCACACTGTCTACATGGCAGTGAGGAACGATTCGACCGATGAGTTCGGAAATCCGGTTGCAGCACCAGCACATTACCACGTGAAGCATTTGAACATTCAGACGAATGATGACTACGATGAGGAAATCAACTACGATTTCGATCCCGGCGAGCTACACACATTCGTCATCCGATCGATTGGCCGATTCCCATGGCATGTCGAGATTGTTCAATTTGATCTAGACAGTTCCGGTGCAGGGCAGAATCTGACGCTTGTCAGCGATTACGAAAGTTGTTCCTGACGAGCCAGTTGAACCTTTCCGAACTACTCGCAACTTGTGGGGTTCTCCCTGGAGACGATGTCCCTTCCAGGAAGAACCCCCGGCACTTCTCTCGATGTGGATCGTTCTCATCCCGGCAAACTGGCCAGAACTGCACTACGATACCCACTGAGTCTCACTTCCCGCCTTTTCGCCCGATCCACGGCAGCCAAACATGGAAACTCTCCACAACACTCTCCGGAGTTGCAGTTGATGTTGGTGTTGATGTCGGTGTTGAAGTTGACGTGGGTGTTGGGGAAGAAGTCGCTGTAGCTGTGGGTGTGGGCCGGACTCGTTCGTAAATCTTGATGGCACTGTGTCCGACATCAGCCACGTAGACACGGTCGTTTCTGTCTACCTCTACTACGCCCGGATCCCACAGCTCCCCTACCGCCCATGTTGCAAGGAGTTCTCCGTCCAAATTGTAGGTCTGCATCTGGCCCCCGAAGTGGTCGGCAACGATCACCTCATCCCGCGAAGTGATGGCAATTCCCGAGGCGGCGGTAATCACTTCATCTCTCTCCCACCATGTGATAAGGTTTCCCACAAGATCAAACTTCACAACTCTGTAGGGCAGACGCTGGGTGACGTAGACATAGCCCGCAGGATGGATAGCTATACCGAATGGTCCGGTGAACCGCCCGGGGCCTTCGTCCAACCGCGCCCACTCATCGAGAATATGTCCTTCAGTGTCGAGCTTGAGCACGGCACTTGAATCGTATTTGACCACGTAGAGATCTCCCGCAGCATCGGCCGTAATCCCATAGACGAGGATGCCCATATCCCATGCATCGACAAACTGCCCCTCAGACGTGAATTTCTGGATACGATGGTTGAATGAGTCGGTGACGTAAACAAAACCGTCTACCACGTGGAGGTCGTAGGGTCTGTTGAACTGTCCGTTTCCAGATCCTTCGCTGCCCCACATAGTGATAAAGTGTCCTTCCACATCGAATTTCTGAATTCGGTGATTGCCTGTATCGGCAACATAGATATAGCCATCGTCGCCTATAGTCACTCCCCACGGCTCAAGGAATTCCCCGTCTCCTTCACCACGACTGCCCCAGACCTCGACAAGGGTGAAAGTGTGCTCGTTGGTTCCTCCAGGTGTAGCGCTCGGCTGTACCGGGCGGTTCGCAGCGGGAACAACAGGGGTGCCAGTAACCGATCCCATGTATAACGATCCACTCAACCCAGCCAGTATCGCACCGATCACAGCCGCAACTGTTCCGATTCGCATTCGACCCTCCCTCCATTCGTTGCCGCTGAACCGTCAGGAATTTTCTCTCCTGTATGACAACGGGTACATTTTCATTGTACTGCTAATTGGCCGGCCAGGTCAACCTGATCGGTGATACAAAGGGGAGGGTAATCCTTCCTTCGCAGGGAATGACCGGCTCCGTCAAAATGCTTAGTCGTCTCTACGGATCAGCGGCAGGTAGACGTCCCATTCCTCCGTGGTTGTGGGGGTGCCGGTTGGGGTCAGTGTGGGTGATGCCTGCACCGGCAGGTGGTACCGCTGCGCGCCAGCGTCTCACTCCAGTTCGATCAACACCACCGCATCGTTGAAGTCCGCATCCGCCCAGTCCTCCCATTCCAGCAGCCATCGGTCCACACTCTGCTGCGTGACCCGCGCCCGCGCCGGCTCCGTGGACAGGTAGGTCACGCCGCCGCACTGCGCGCCGGCGGTGATGGCGAACACCAGCTCCGTGCCGCATTCGAAGCGGCCCACCACCTGCGATGCGCCCACGTCCCGGTAGCTGGCGAAGATTTCACGGCGCGCCGGCGACCACAATGAGAAGGGGCCGGCACAGTCGGCGGCAGCGCTGAGGATGGTGGCGCGGACGGTGCCGCTGCGCATCAGGCGGATGGTGTTGAGGTTGGCCGGCGGGGCGATCCAGCAGGCGTTGTGGAGCAGGGCCGGCAGGCTTGTGCTGAGCGAAGCAAACGTATAGGCGAAGCGCGGGGCTGGCGTCGGTGTGGCGGTGTGGGTGTTGCACCGGCGGTGGGTGTCGGCGTGCATGTGGGGTAGGCGTGGCGGTCGGTGTGGGCATTGTCGTGACAGTCGGGGCCATCGTCATCGCCAGCACGGCGGTTGCTTCATCCGATGGCAGGATTACCGCCATCTCAACAACCCGCTCTTTAATCGCCTGGCACTGCGTGTGGAGGTGCCCCCCCACTTGATCTGGCCAGCCTGAGGGCCGGCCCAGGGTTAATCGCCACTTGGCGGCCCCCACTAATCCGAACCGCTGCTTCGCGTCACATAGGGCAAATAGACGGCGCGCTGGGCCAGCTCAGGTGTCGCCGTAGCAGCGATGGGCGTCACCGTTGCCGTCGGAGTGAAGATGGGTGTCAACGTCACGGTGGCAGTGGGCGTTGTGGTGGGAGATACCGCGTGTGTCGCTGAGGGAGTTGCGGTGGCCGCCACCGCCCCCGTGAACCGCAGCACCAGCAGCCCGCCTACACGCCCAGCATTGTCATACGCGGCGTAGATGTAACTGCCGGCCACGTGAACCCCAATTGCTGACCCCACCGTTGCATAGCTCCCTGCTTCGGCTGGCACCGTCGGGTCCGAGACATCGATCACCCGCAAGACGGTATTGTCATCGGCCGTAGGAGAGCCAAAACGCCCAGGGTGCACAAAGTGATCGTAGGTGACGTAGGCATACTGGCCTATGACCTGGACGCCGTTGGCGTAGCCGTTGCTGTCCCCTGGTGGGATATACGCCCCCACTTCCTGTGGGGCCGCCGGCGTAGACACATCGATCACGCGCAGGCCCCATCCGCCAGCCGCGACGTAGGCCTGGTGGCCGGCGACATCCACATCGAGAAAAGGTACCCCCGGCATCTCGTGGGCGCCGACCTCCACCGGCGCCGCCGGGTCCGAGACGTCGAGGATGCGCAGCCCGGCATTCGCAGTGGCCACATAGGCGTAGTTGCCCTTCACGAACACGCTGCGCGGCGAGAAGGTCGCCGTCTCATAGACACTGACGGCCGTTGGGGAAGTGGAATCTGAGACGTCTACCACATGCAACTGATGAGCCGTAGCCAGGTAGGCCAGATCGTTGATGATGTAAACGCCTGACGCGACCCTCGCTGTCGCGTAGAAGCCGACCTGGACAGGATGGGCGGGGTTAGATACATCCACGACATGCATACCCTCACCCGCGGCGACATACGCATGGTTTCCGGCGACGAAAACATCCGAGACCCTACCTTCGCCTGAGAGGTCATAGAAGCCTACGGCGGTTGGTGCGGCGGGGTCCGACACGTCGATCACCCGCAGCCCATTATCCCGATCCGCCACATAGGCGTGCTCATTGGCAACACGGACGCCTCTGCCCAGGATCCCTGGCTGAGTATACTCACCAACCCGTTCCAGGTTCGTAGCCTGATCCCTTAGTCGATAAGACGGGGTTACAGCCGCCGAGCGGACCGTTCTCAGAAGCGGGCCACTAGCTCCGAGTAGGATCAGGAGAAAGATGAGGTGCGGTAAGCGGCTGATAGCAATGTGAATATGCTTCCGTTGTCTTTCTTCTCTGCTTGTCATCTATTGCCTCCACCTGTGAACTCAGTATGCTTATTGAACCGTGAAAGGGTGGGGCGAACAAAGGTAGCCTTTTGTCAAGGGCCTCTTCACTCAAGAGTAGTCTACTCGCATCCACTCCCCTCTACAGCCCTACACGCGTTAACCTGACCGTACTTGACAAAGCTCACCGCATCTGCGGTGGTTAAAAGCCGGCTGCGTACATCGCTGTTAGTAACGCAGCATGGTTCCGTGTCGGCCATTCGAGCCCAGGTAAGTGCTGCCGTACCCGAAACAAAGGGGGTCGCCATAGAGGTTCCGTCCATGTATTGGGTCTGAGTGCTGCAAGCAGTGCTACCCCACGGATACGTAGAATTGATCGAAACCCCAGGCGCAGTGAGCTCAACATCATTACCATAGTTGGACCACGATGCTCGGTTACTGTACCGATCATGGGCGGCTACACCAATGACCTCAGGATAGCGGGCTGGATACAGTTCGCCCTCGCTGCCATTATTGCCAGCCGCCGCAACTAACAGCCGGTTCCTGCTCCATGCATACTCAACAGCATCATCTACGATATAAGAGTACCCACTCCCACCCAAGCTCATGTTGATTACGGACCCGCTGTTATCTGCTGCCCACCTAATTCCTGCGGCTACAGCACTCCACGTTCCGAAACCACCACTGTCCAGTACCTTGACACTCATTAAGGTAGCATCCGGAGCTGTACCGGCTACTCCAGTACTATTGTTGGTTTCGGCTGCTGCGATACCGGCGACGTGAGTACCATGGCCATTATCGTCATCTCCCCCCGGACCGCAGGTCCCATCTACACAATCGACACTGGCTACAATCTTGCCGTCCAGGTCAGGGTGGTCAAGGTCGATGCCCGTATCCAGAATGGCGATTCGAACCACAGGATCCCCCCTCTCAACATCCCAGGCCTGGGGAGCATCAATATCTGCCCCCGGGTCACCAGCGCCAGTATTATGCAGTCCCCATTGTTCACCAAAACACGCGTCACTGGGTATCCACAGGGCTTGAAAGTAGCCATTCCGCTCAGCAGCTTTTACATTCGGTTTGCCCTGTACGCTTCCACTTTCTCGCGTTCTGTGCCCGCTGGCACCTCAACAACTTGCCACTCGATCCCGGGGATCTCATACAGGACTCGCCCTCCCAACTCCTTATGAATGGCATCGCGTGTTTCCTCCCTCACCTCAGGCCGGAACTTGACCAAGACTTCGCGGGCTACATACTTGGGTCCTTCCGGTGGTGTGTGGGGGCCGACCTGGAAGCTTGACGTCATGGCCGCGCCTTGTATTGGCGAGATCATCAGCGTCAGCAATACTACGAAAAAAGCTGAAACACGATACAGAGAAGCGCTCATCAATTGTACCTCCTTGCGTGTAATTATGCCACCGGCCATTTCCGATGACGTGACTGCCTACAGTATGCCACAACCTGTCAGGAGGTGCTTGACGATCACACTACCCCCCCCCTTGCGACTTTCCTACGCTTTCCTTCCGCTACGCCAGATAGGTGATTTACCTGATGATATGCTTACCATAAAGACAAACATACGTACTTGGCCCGGTTCACCAACTAAGCGTTGGGGAGAAAAAGCCGGCGCCCGTGTCACTCCAGTTCGATCAACACCACCGCATCGTTGAAGTCCGCATCCGCCCAGTCCTCCCATTCCAGCAGCCATCGGTCCACACTCTGCTGCGTGACCCGCGCCCGCGCCGGCTCCGTGGACAGGTAGGTCACGCCGCCGCACTGCGCGCCGGCGGTGATGGCGAACACCAGCTCCGTGCCGCATTCGAAGCGGCCCACCACCTGCGATGCGCCCACGTCCCGGTAGCTGGCGAAGATTTCACGGCGCGCCGGCGACCACAATGAGAAGGGGCCGGCACAGTCGGCGGCAGCGCTGAGGATGGTGGCGCGGACGGTGCCGCTGCGCATCAGGCGGATGGTGTTGGGGTTGGCCGGCGGGGCGATCCAGCAGGCGTTGTGGAGCAGGGCCGGCAGGTAGGCGAAGCGCGGGGCCGGCGTGGGGGTAGTCGTCGGCGTGTGAGTGACCGTGGGTGTGGCTGTCGCTGTCAGTGTCGCGGTACCCGTGGCTGTGGGCGTTGGCGTGGCGTTGGCGAGCCTCGATCAATGCGGCCAGGCGCTCCGGCAGCGCCGCAGCATCAGTCGCGGTGATGGCTTCCCCGTCGGCGCCGGCCACGTCGGCCCATTGAGACCAGTACGTTTCCAGATCCTCCTCCTCGAGGGGCAGCGGGGTATCGGGGGCAAGCACAAACAGCACTGTGATAAAGCGCCGGCCTTCGTGATCCTGGCCGAATTCGCGCACCTGGGTGGAGGCCAGCTCTGCCAACGTGGCCTGATAGTCCAGGTCGTCGGCGGTGCCGGGCACGCCGTCACGGCCTGGGTCCAGGTAGGACGGCGGATGCCCGCTCTGCCAAACGCCATCGGGCAAATAGGGTGGTGCCGACACGCCGGCGTTGAGATCGTCGTCGTGGGAGACGCTGTTGCCGAAGACGATGAGGAATTTGCGCGAGGCGTGATCCCAGCCGATGTCCCAGTCGGCGTAGGCTTCGTACAGCGCGCGCGTGTAGGCCTGGGGTGCATAGCCACCACCGCCGGCTGACAGGCTTTGGATCGCCGCCAGAACCTGCTCCCGTTGGCCGGTGATGGGCTGGACGATCTGGTAGGCGCGGTCCCCCGGTTCACCATAGGGGTTGATGGGGTAGTCGCGGAACGCGATGACCCCGACGCCGAGGGCGATGTCGCGCAGCGCGTCTACGAGGGGCTCGGCGTGGGCCTGGACATCGGCGATGAATGCGCTCATGCTGGCAGAGGTGTCGAAGGCCAGGAGAACCTGGGTATACATCCGGCCTTGGTACTCCATAGGCCCCCACCAGCCTTCGCGCGTGCTTTCGCCGCGACACAACTCCGGCACCTGGGAGGCCGGCAGGGGCTGGGGTGCGAGTGACGTGGCGCTGTCCGCCGCTTCCCCGCTGGAGCGATGGGTGGCCGGCAAGGCCATGATTGTCAGCATGACCAGCGCGACCCGGATGGGTCGAAGTTTCGCGGGCATGGTGGTCTCCTCTCGTCGTTTCATATGACATCGAATCGAATGGATTCACCAAATCGGCAGTCGACGAATGAATTCGCCGCCTGATACTTCGAAGTGCGTTGAAACGCACTCTTTGAGCACAACCCAACCCGTTTCAACGGGTCTCGCATTAGCAGACGCGACGTCCCGAGCCTGTCGAGGGGGGCAATTCATTGCTCGTTGCAGGCTGATCACCTCGAACACTCACGGTCGAGTGGTGGACGTTGGCGTTGGACTCGGCGGTGGTACTGGCACGCAATCAGCCGGCGCAGTGGCAATTGGGAGGAGGAATTCGTTATTCGCCTCGTCGGACTCAACGACTTCATCATCCGCGTCTGCTTTTGCCCACCTCGTGACATACCATTCGCGGTCCAACCTGCGTTGTTCACCGGCCCTCAGTCCATCGACTCTCCATTCGGAGGATACCCCGCGCTGAGGATCGCCCCGCACTACAAACGGTCCTGCCGGCCCGGTGCCTTGGTTCCACACCGAGATGCTGGTGCCAAAAATACAACCGCTGAGTGGGACACGCCTGAGTACGATACTTGTTCCGCCCCAGCCGGTCAAGTCCGGCAAGGGCCGTGGATCGCGTCGGAGTAACGGCAGATAAACCTTCCGCTCCTCGCCGGCCCCCGGCGTCCCCGTCGGTGTTGGCGTGAGCGTGACCGTCGCTGTGGCGGTGGCGGTTGGCGTTGTAGTCACAGTAGGCGTCGGTGTCACCTCGCATGCCGGCACGCTCACCGTCCCCTCAGCAGTCAGGGGATCGCCCTCGGTGAAGGTGACCTGGGCCGAGTAGGTCCAGTCGCCGACCTGGGTCGCCACCAGTCGCCACGTCACCGAGCGCGCATCTCTTGCCAGGACGTCGCCCAGCGGCCTGGTGGCGCTCTCCCCCTCTGCCAACGCCAGCCCGGCCGGCAGTGTCAGCGTCGCCTGGCCGCCCGTCCACGCCGTCCCGTCTCGGTTCCTCACCCACAGCATCGCTGTGAATCCCCGGTCCTCA
>CAZHMV010000187.1:0-10260 GCA_964532665.1 uncultured Anaerolineales bacterium | reverse complement strand
CCGGGGCATCTGTCCCGCACTCTGGCCACTGCCAGCAGGCGGCAGACGGACCGACTCCTTAACCACCATACATATCTGCGAGGGCCAGATAGACGACGGCCTGGCTGCCGTGGCTCAGGGGGACCTGCACCAGCTCGAGGATGATCACAAGCCTGTAGCCTTCCGGCTCCAGGATCTGGCGCGCCCTGGCCACGGCCTTCACCGCCTGGTTGACAGCGCCGGCCCCCACCGCTTCCAGCTCCACGATGCCCTGATCGAGAATTCACGTTCGCTTATAGCACGCCTCCAACCAAGTTCACGGCACGGGTGCCAGTGCCGGGACTGCCAGGCCCCCATAAGTCACGGCAGCCTGCGCCGCAGCGACGAACGCCAGGATGATTATGACATAGGCCACAAGTGTCGCTCTAAACCAACGCTGGAAGCGCTTCTGGCTGTCCGCCACCTGGGTCCCCACGATCTCGTTCACCTTCTGCGGGTACAACCGCTCTCTAAAGCGTCGGCATCGGGTCTCGAACTCCTTGACCAGCGCCTGGTAACGCCCCCACTGGTTGAGCATGTTGTAGCCCAGGGGAAAGAGTAGTACATAAGCGGCGTAGACCACCATCCCTATCTGGAAGATGGCTGGGTTGAACTCGTCTTTGAACAGAGCCGCGATTAAAGAACCCAACAAGGCACCCACGGCGGCCAGCATGGTGTCCGACAGACTCTTGATCATCGCAGAGACCTGATCGGCGAAGGCCTGGACAACACCGGCGACGTACTCTTCCAGTGCCTGCGCCTGGGCCACATAGGCCTCTACCCTACCCTCGATGAAAGCCTTCCAATGCCATTGCAGCTCTTGGAAGAGATCGGGGGCATTGCGCAATAGCCGCTGGTACCGGACATCTGGATCAAACATGTGCAAGGTCTGCGCCACAGCGATTTGCACCAGGGGCAGGCGATCGGCCGCCCACTGGGGATCATAGGTCCATTCCAGCAACTGGGTCAAGGCGCTAACGCCAGCGACAGCCTCCGCTCCCAGGTGATCGCTTGGGTCTCCCAGCGTCAGATCCACACTCTGCCTGGCGCCGGCATAGGTGGCCACCCACTGCCCATCGGCACGAGCCACCGTCCGGTCCGCCGTATACAGGATGACGGCGTTGGTTAGATGCACCCATAGTGTGTTGGCGACAGGATCGTCAGGCAAAGCGTACCCCTCCACCTTGAGATGTAAGGGGGTCAAGTACTGAAGCCACGACTCCTGCCATTTCAAGGTGTCCCGGCAGGTGCGGTACATTGCCTGTACCCGTTCTCCATCCGGTAGCTCCTGCGACACCACCTGGTGCCAATCCCCAATTCGCTCCCCACCGATCACGGCCAGATAGGGGCCATCCAGCCAGATCTCGCGATCCGGCACCAGCAAGATGGCCTTGCGCGCAGTCTCGGAACCCCACAGCCGGCTTTCCAGCCGGTTCAACCTGCTGGTCAAGAACTTCTCCAACGCCTCGGGAAACATATACAGAAAGAGGCGGCAACCGGGCACGCTGCCGAGCCACTTCCCCAGCAAAAGAACCTTGTCCAGAGAGAAATCGAACCTGACCGTTGGACTGTGGTGGGTTCGCTCGCGAAATCTCTCCAGTGCCGCATTATCCAGGCCGGGTCGAATTTCCAGTTCAACCCTGTCGCCCAATAGGAAACGGCACGTGACGGCGTCGCCGTAAGCTTCGAGCAAAGGGACCACCCGGTCGAGGGTCAACGCAGCAACCACCCCCTGGCTGAATTCCGGGTCGGTATAGGTGAGTTGCTCCAACCCCTCGCGGGTTACCCAGACATCCGGCGGGATGCCCAGCGCTTCTCCAAACGCCAGTAGAGGCCCTGCTGGCTTGCGCAGTCGTTGCTGTGTCATCGGAGAATCTCTTCCCATCTCTCGGTGTGGATCACGACGCGGTAGTAAGCCGGTTCACCGGGTTCCTCGACATGTTCCACTAAGTGAATGACCTCGTTGTATCTCTCTGCTGACACCTCAACCCGCAAGTCGTAATCTCCCCGGAAACGCCGCTTGCGGATCAGTTGCTCAGCGTAGGTTGTATCTATCTCAAACTCCCGGTCAGGTAGTTCCTGGGAGACGACCCGCTCGATTTGGCTCTTCGACTCCTCAGACAGGGTCAGTGCCTCAAACCAGGTGTCCAGGTTGATGGCAGCCGAAGTAACAGCGTTGTCAATCGCCTGGCGCAAGGTTTCATCCTCTTGGGGACGCAGCAGCGGGCGTAGCTGGTTGTAGGCGCTCACCAGGCTGCGATACAGACGATCGGTTCGTTGGCGGGCGTCGAGCGCCAGTTGAGCGCCCAGGAACTCCTCAGCAAAGAACCGGGCCACGGGCACGGGTACAGGGGGCCGTACCTGACGATCGAGGAGCATCATATCATACTCTGGCCGTGGATCCAGTGGCTGGACAAAGGCGCACTTCTGCAGTTTCTCCCGGGTGGTGGGCATCACGTCAGTCTCGATCTCGAAGCTGACGTACAGCTTTCCCCGAGGATCGCGCTCTGTTTTATGGCGGAAAACCTCCGAGGTGTCAATCTTCAGCAAGCCCAGGTAGCGGGGCACGTGGGGTCGGTTCCCGGCTCGATAGAAACACACGGCCAGGTCGCCGGCCGAGATACGCCGGTCGCCAGAGATGATGCTATACAACCGTTCGGCCAGTTGACGCGAGCCTGGCACCAAGTCGAGTCTGCCATCCAGCAAGGCTTTGCATATCCCGGATGCTACGTGGTCATCCAGGGTGACAAAGTGGGCTGCCCTGGCCGCTGGGTCCCGCAACGAGTTCTGGACGTGAGCAGCGAAATAGTCAATCAGGCGTTGGTTGCTTTCGAGAGGCAGGGTGCGTTCTGACAAGACGAAGCCGTTGGGGCGCCACGGGTCCAGAATGTGCACGATGAGCTGATCAAGCTGTATGTCGGTTGCGTACCGCATGTGACCTACTCCCCTCGCGCACCCGTGTAAATCCTGCCTGGTATCGGTACCCCCGCCTGTCCGCACCCTCGGCGACGCTGCGCGACACGGGCAGCACTCCGCTACAGTTCCTTCGTTTCCACTCAGGGCGCCTGACTACGAACAAGTCAGGCGCGGCTCCGTTCGTTCTCTGTGAACATGTACCCCACCCCGCGCACGGTGAGGATGCGTTGCGGGTTGCTGGTGTCTTCCTCCAGCTTCTTCCTCAGCCAGGCGATGTGGACTTCGACGGTGCGCGTGTCGCCCGTGTAGTGGGTGTCCCACACCTCCTGCATGAGGAACTCACGCGTGAGGACCTGGCCGGCGTGCTGCATCAAGGTAGTCAGCAGCCGGCACTCCTTGGGTGTCAGGTGATGGGCCTGGCCGTTGACGGTGACTTCCTGGCCGGCCTGATCCAGCACCAGGCCATCGAGTTCTAGATTAGCTAATGGGCGCTTGCTGTGAGCCACGCTGCTTCTCCTTGCGCTCAGACGATACGGCGGCAGTCCAAGTATAGCACAGGAGCGGCACGCGGTCAGGTCGGCGAGGGTTGTTGCGGGTCAGGTGTACTCTCTGCACAGGCGCGGTGAGAAGCCGGCGGAACGAAGACCAACTTGTCTCCTGCGACACGAGTTCGAAGGTGAATCACTCTGGCAACCGCTCACCTCTCCCGGTCGGTGTTGGCACGCGTGCCACTGAAAGGTGTGCGCGGCGTGATTGCTCAACGCATGGGCGCCAGTGCACCGATGACGGCGCGCGTGACCATGGGCATGGAAGTGGATGCCACTTAGCGCAGCAACAGTGGCATGGCATCTGGATCATTGTACCAGTGCCACAGCCGGCCTAATACCTGCGGTGGATGCAATTGGTCGTCTAGCTCGCCTTGCCAGGTGTCAGTGCTTTCCGGATGTTTGACGGTGTACAAAATGTGGTGCTGTAACTCGTCGTCCATGCGGAACCACTCTTCCCAGGGCATTGAATCTGCCCAGTCCAGGGGTGGCACCGCATTGATGACCGCTCCTACCTCTGGGTGGTGGGTGACGATCCAGCGATGATCGCCGTAAGCCTGAGCCATTCCTGCCTGTGTAAAGAGAGCAAAGTCCAGCCCAATGGCTACGGCGGCCGTGTCAACTCCTGCCTGCCGAAGCGCCTGTTCGAATTCTGACATAGTTTCTCCTCCACGGGTTACTACTCAGCCTGCTCGGCCTGGATTGTCAAATCCAGGCCGAGGGCCACGGTATCAACGCGATTTCGCCGTCTCAGCCGCCGGATCTGGCGATCCGGTGGGAGCGGCTGAGTAGTAACCTACACGGTTATATTGAGTCAAGATGCCAGGGGATAGCGACCCAACTCCCGCGCCAATCGGTACATCAGAATCACGTTCTTCGCCGGAACATCGGGCAGTATATCATTAGCGGGAGCGAGAATGTACCCGCCTCCCGGAGCGAGGGCGCTGATTCGCTCCTCAACCTCGCGGCGCACATCCTCTGATGTCCCCGGTAAGGCGTGTTGAATATCAATCGCCCCGTGAAAAGTGAGTTTATCGCCGAAGTTCGCCTTGATGCGCCTGGAGTCCATGCCGGCCGCCATCGGTTGTAGAGGATTCAAAATATCGACCCCTATCTCAATCAAATCCGGGATGAGGGGGAATATGGCACCACAGCTATGAAACATGATCTTAGCATGAGGCACAAGTTCTCGAATCCAGGCAATCACCTCAGCATCGTAGGGCTTCAGCATTTCTCGGTAGGTCTTCGGAGAGATGAAAAGGGATGACTGAGTACCGTAGTCCGCCGCGTACTGGACGATGTCCACGTAGCGACCCGCCTCTCGCAACATCAGCGTGTAGTTATTCTTGTACACTTCCGAGACTTGTTGCAACAGACGGTGAGCAAAGGGTTTGTCTACCAGCAGGTCCACCAGAAACTGCTCGGTGCCTCGCAAAGCACCGCACATCTCAATGATACCCAATGATGTGGGTGTCCGGGCCACGACGGCACAATCTGTCCTCTCCCGAAAATGACGTGCCCGTTGCAAGAAGTCGTGCTCATCTTCAGCGTCATAAAGATCCGGCCAGGGGTAAGTCTCCAGATCATCGATGTCCGCATCCGCCAGTGGGTGACCCACAGCCACGACCGCCTGGTTCGTCAACCGGTTGACTACGCCCCAGGCGTCAATGAACGTGCCATCTCGACCGGGCCTGGTGCCAAGCCGGCGGCCAGATGTAAGCCGAACGTGGCGGAAGTCAATGTCCAAGGCCTGCAAAACCCGCTCATCGTAGTAGTTGGATAGTCGATTGCGGCGGTAGGGCTGGATATCGCCCCGAATGTTCAGTTCCTGCTTGACACCAAAGTAGACCTCATCCGTCAGACTATAGGCCGAGCCCCAGAGGTCCAGGGGAACACGGTCGGGTTCCTCCCGAGCAATCGCCATCAGAACGCGTTCGCGGTGATCCATTCGGGACTCTCAAACCTTCCTGATAAGCTCACGTCGGAAAGCGCGTAGGCCATCTCGAACATTCATCCCTTCCTGGTCGAAGATGCTGGAAGTACCGCAAACCAGGACCGTAGCTCCAGACCGGATCATCTCAGGCGCATTGTCCAGGTTCACGCTGCCGTCAATCATGATGTGGACACGCTTTGACTTCGCGCCCAACTGACGGTGCATATCTGCTATCTTTCGCATGGCAGCCGGTATCAGTTTCTCACCGAAGCGACCGGGATTGAACATCATCAGAAGGACAACGTCGATGTCATCCAAATAGGTTACGACATCAGGGAGCGTAGCGGGACTCAACGCCACACCAGGTCGGGCCCCAGACCGGCGGATGAGCGTCAAAAGCCTGGGAAGGTGAACAGATGCTTCAGCGTGGACAACGATGATGTCCGCGCCAGCATCCGCAAAGACGGGGATGTGTCTCTCCGGATCAGAAACCATCAGGTGAACATCGATCGGCAACTCAGTTGCCTCTCTCAGCGCTCTGACCAGTTCAGGTCGAAACCCGAGACGTGGCACGAAGACACCATCCATGACGTCAATGTGCAGCAGATCGACCTGACCTTCCTCCAAAAACCGAAGCTCTCGCTCGATGTTCAAGGGGTCGGCACAGAGCATCGATGCGGCCAGGAATGCCGGGGAGTCGCCAGTGGCTCGTGTTCCGTCCGGCCTCCAAAGCGCTGACATCCTCGATGCTCGACTTGCACTCACTCCAGGTTGCGATGACGCATCCATAGATCCTCCGATGTCTGGTTCGTGACTCTCATGAGTAACAGAATCACAGTATCCAGGAAAACCAGCAAGCTCTGGTCAGAGAGTGTCGTCATGGGTTGAATCGTGCTCGGCTCCCCGGCCGCGCCCATCTTGGTCGGCACAGAGAATTGTACGATCACATCTGCCAGTTGGCCTATGCGAGAATCCGGTCTTGCTGTGATGAGAGCCAATCGCGCGCCGGCCTCCTTTCCGAGAACTGCCACATCGTAGATCGTCTGAGTCTCGCCAGACCCGGAGCTCAGAATCAGGAGATCCCCTTCCCCTATGGCGGGCGTGGTCGGTTCGCTAAGCACGTGACTCTGGAGCCCGAGCTGTGCCAACCGCATGGCGAAGGCGGCAGACACGAGGCCCATCCGGCCGGCCCCATGCACGACAATCCGATTCGACTCAATGATCGCATCAACGAAGCGCCGGACGCTGTCCTCGTCGATTGTTCTGAGCACTCCTCGGATCTCGGCTAGCACTTGATCAGCCAGAGCCTGCACCGAGGTTCTATACTCTTCAGCGGCCATGATCAGGGCCAGCCCCCCTTGACACGATCCCTTGATGTATATCGGGTTGTCCCCAAGATGTCACGAACCTGCCCGTCCCTCCCTCGGTATCCTGGCACTCTGAAGGAAGGATTCCACTTCGGCCTGTGTGGGCAATGCTGCCATCGCTCCCTGGCGTGTGGCAGTCAATGCTCCCGCTGCATTAGCGAAGCGTACCAGGTCGCGCAAGGCAGGCTCGTCAAGAGCCTCCGGTGGGAGCCCCGTCTCCAAAATACCAAAGACCAGCCCAGCTAAGAAGGCATCCCCACATCCAGTAGAGTCAACCACTTTGACGCTGAACGCAGGTACATACCCCTCTGCACGGCCGTTATTGAAATAAGCCCCTCTGGGACCAAGCGTAATCAGGCAAAGCCTCGGCCCCTCGTCGAGGATCCAGCGGCTGCCGGCCACCAGGTCCCTGGTGCCGGCTAGCAGCTCCAGCTCGGTCTCATTGAGCTTGCACACTGTGACGCCTCGCATCCCTTCCAGAATGCCTTGCCGGGCATCCTGCAAGCTCTGCCATAAGGCGGGTCGCAAGTTGGCGTCATAGGCCACAAGCACGCCGTCTTCATTAGCCCAGGTCACGGCTTGCAGGGCCGCGTCTCGGCTCGCATCCGTCAAGGTAACAGAGCCGTAAAGAAATATCTCGGCCGAAGCGATGTAGGAACGGCTCAGGTCTGCGGACCCAAGTTTTGTGTCGGCGCCCCGATAGAGAATGAAGTCCTGCTCGTTGGGACTCGATGCGGCAACAAACGCCAGCGTCGTGGGGCTGCCGGCAACCGGCCGGAAATGGGTCGTATCGACACCCTCTGATTGGAGAAGCTCTACTAACAACAGGCCAAAGGGGTCGTTGCCCACCCGGCCGATGAAGCCGACTTCTATCCCTAGCCGGGCCAGTGCAACGGCCACGTTGGCTGGTGCACCGCCAGGAGCAGGGACGAAACTGCTCGCTTCTTTCAGAGGCACACCGGCGGGGGTCGCAAAAAGGTCAATCAGTGCCTCGCCCAGACAGACAACTCTTGACATCTCGGTTGCACCTTCATTCGTATCCTATCCGACGCCCTCTCCAGCCGGCGTGAGGGGGCTCAGATCAAGATATCGCTCATACAGCGCCCGATAAACCGGGGCAACCTCTGGACGTGGATGGAAGAGCTGTTCGCCGGCCTGGATTATTCGGATTGCATCCCTCGCGTCCGTGTAGAGGCCGGCGCCTATCCCAGCCAGAATGGCCACGGCCAGACAAGTTCCTTCTGTCACGCTCGTCCGCGCCACGGGTACTTCGATCACGTCCGCAATGATCTGGAGCCAGACGTCGCTTTGCGCTGCCCCACCGCTGGCAACCATTTTCGTTACCGGCAGTCCGGCGTCGGTCATTGCTGTCAGGTTGTGTCGCAGGCCCAATGCTGCCCCTTCCATGAGTGCCCGCAGCAGATGAGCACGTGTGTGCCGCAAAGTCAGCCCCCACAGTGCGCCGCGTGCCGTAGGCATCGACACTGGATTCCGCGCGCCCGCCATATAGGGCAAGAACAGCAATCCATCGGCCCCAGGTGGGACAGTTCCCACCTCGCGGTCCATCACCGCATAGGGCGATTCTCCGGTCGTTGCGGCCTCCCTGCGCTCCGCATCACCCAACTCATCGCGGAACCAGCGCAGCGCGCCCCCAGCCGCGTCTACGACACCAGCCAAGAGCCAGAATCCATCCAGGCCCGCCGGAACGATCATCAGGCCGGGCAACGGCATTGGCCGGGCCGTAAGGAGCAGGGGGGCGAAGCTCGTACCCAGGGATGCGGCTACCTGTCCTGGCTCTATCACCCCCACTCCCAGGCCGGTCACGGCCCCGTCGAAGCCGCCAACGATGACCGGCGTCCCTGGAGCGAGCCCGGTCTCCGCGCCGGCTTCTTCGGTTATCGTGCCCAACACCTCGCGGCATGGGAGTACCTGCGGCAGCTTCTCTCTCTCCAGACCGTAGCCGGCCAACAACTCATCCGACCAGTCCAGTGCAGCGATATCGAAGACGCCCGACAGCCCGCCCTCTGACACGCTCATTGCCATCCGCCCCGTTAGCCGATAGCCCAGGTACCCGCCGGCCGGCAGAAAAGTGGCTGCCGCAGCGTAGATGCCCGGCTCTTGTTCGCGGATCCAGGCGATACGCGTCCCAGTTATTTGGGGGGCAATCGGGTTGCCGTTGACGCGCATAACGATCTCATCAGGGATCTCCGTTCGCAAACGAGCGCATAGCCCGGCCGATCGTTTATCAAGATACAACAACGCTGGCCGGAGCGGTCGTCCGTCACCGTCAACTGGCAAAGCCGCAGAGCCCTGTGAAGATAGCCCAACTCCAATCACGCCGTCCGACCGGATTTCAGCAACATTCAGGGCAGCCCGGATGGCCCGACAGGTGGCTTCCCACCATGTCTCAGCATCCTGCTCGGCCCATCCAGGGTGCGGGGAGAGTACCGGATATTCACTCACGCCGGATGCGAGGATGCGTCCGCTGGGATCGAAGAGTACGGCCTTGCACCCGGATGTACCCAGATCGATACCAAGAAGCGCAGTCATGTTACACCTCTATCTTTCGCCTTCAGCCCAATCACCACTGACACAGTCACTGCTTCACGTTGCAGGTGCTGATCTGCCCCGCAATGGATAGGCACCGTACTGGCGGGCCGTCTCGTACAAGGCCACCACGTTTTCAGGCGGACACTGGATGATGTGATTGCATGGCGCAAGGATGTAGCCCCCGCCCGGTCCGAACTGATCGATCCGCAGCTTAACTTCGTTGACAATATCATCCAGATCGCCCTCGACAGCCTTCTGCTCGACCGCGCCGTGGAAGACGAGCCTGTTCCCAAAGTTCTGTTTCAGCCTGGCCGGGTCCATGCCCGCGACGGAGGTTTGAATTGGGTTAAGGATGTCTACTCCGACCTCGATAAGGTCGGGGATAATGTCGAATACAGCCCCATCGGTGTGCAGGAAGATCTTGACGTGAGGGGCCTTGCTCTTGATGAAATGGAAGAGGGCCTTGTGTCGCGGTTTGATAAACTCGCGGTAGGTCGCGGGTGAGATAAGCAGGTTATTCTGTGCACCCAGGTCGTCACCAAATTCGACGATGCTCACATAAGGGCCAACTGCGTCCAGAAAGAGATCGTACACGTCTGTAAAGAAGCGAAGCAGATGATCCAAGATGCGGTGGCAAAGCTCGGGATTAAGGATAAGATCCATTAGAAACTGGTCCATCCTGCGCAGTTGACAGCTACGGTCCAGGAATCCACATGTGAGGGGGTTACGCGCCACCAGGGCATAGTCCGAATTCTCGTACATGTCCTGCGCCTGGTCCCGCAACCCCTCAATGTGATAGAGTTGCCTCGCATCAGGCCAGGAGAATTCATCAGCGTCGCTCGCAGTGGTGGCCTCTCTAAGAGGGGAATCCACTGTGTTGACGAACGCTCCTGTCCTGGCATAGGTAATACCCCAGTAATTGGTGAAGGAA
>CAZHMV010000186.1:0-10276 GCA_964532665.1 uncultured Anaerolineales bacterium | reverse complement strand
GCCTTTCTGGCCGAGAATCGCTGCTTCAAGGCCGTTTTTCGGATGCAAAACCATTCCGCATCGCAACCTGCGGGAGGGTGGCTGAGTAGTAACGTATCGTGGAGCTATCTGTCGTTATCCCGACTTACAACCGGGCGGCTGTGCTGAGGCGTGCCTTGCAGGCTCTCTTCGCCCAGCGGGGAGTCGATGCGTCGTGGGAGATCGTCGTGATTGACGATGGATCGACGGATGATACGCCGGATGTGGTGAGAGAGTTGGCCGGCCATAGCCCGGTACCGTTGCGTTATGCGCGTCAGGCGAACCGGGGGCCGGCGGCGGCTCGCAACCGGGGCATTCGCATGGCCGGGGGCCGGCTCGTGTACATGACAGATAGCGACGTTCTGGCCACCCCCGACCTGATACACCTCCATCTGGCCGAACACGACCGCCACCCGGCCCCATCGATTGGGGTCCTGGGACTCATGCGCTGGGCACCGGACCTGCCGGTAACGCCGTTCATGCGCTGGTGGGAAGAGGCACGCTTTCGCTTCAACCGGCTTCTGGAAGACGTTGAGCCCATTAACCACACCTATTTCTACACGTGCAACGTTTCGGTGAAGCGCGCTTTTCTGATGGAGCACGGGCTCTTCGACGAGAGTTTTCCGTCAGCAGCTTACGAGGATACCGAACTGGCCTACCGCTTGAGGGCGCACGGTTTTCGACTGGTGTTTGCCCCGGATGCGCTGGCTTACCATGATCATTCAACGGACTTCGCGCACGCCTGCCGGCAGATGGAAACCATTGGCCGGTCAGCACCGCTGTACCGGGCCCGGACCGGGCACAGCGGAGTTCCCAGGTGGTGGAACTGGGTCGGCCAGACACCGCTGGCTTCAGAATCGATGGCGGCTCTGCTCCGTCCCCTGGTCGAAAGATTGCAGGACCACACAGTGGTGCCGGCACTATTCGTGCCTGTCCTTATGCACCATTTCAGGCGGGGCCAGCGGGAGTACAAGAGGAGTCTAATTCAAGGTGAGTGAAAAGCGAGTTCTGGTAATTGGTCTTGACGGCGGAACCCTGGACGTCATCCGGCCGTGGGCCGAGGCCGGCGAACTGCCCACATTCCAGCGTCTGCTGGCCGAGGGCATCGCCGGCCCCCTGAAATCCACGATCCCAACCGGGTCGCCGGCGGCGTGGACCTCCTTCATGACCGGCGTCAACCCGGGTAAGCACGGCACATTCGACTTCCTGAGACGTCGCCCCGACGGCTACGATCTCCAGCCTGTTCGGAACCATTTGCCGGGCCTCGGCACGATGTTCGCGTGGGCCAGCCAGCATGGCCGGCGGGTCGCAGTCGTCAACGTCCCCCTCACCTACCCGCCGGAACCGGTGAACGGCATCATGGTAGCCGGCCTGGGAGCCCCGGACGAGGCCGACTACACCTACCCCGCCGGCCTGGCTGACACGTTACGGGCGATGGGATACCGGGTGAACACCAATGCCCACTGCGAGCCGGGTCTGGAAGAAGCCTTCATTCAGGAAGTGACAGAGGCGACCAACAAACAGGCCGAAGTCGCACGCTGGCTCTATGCACAGGAGCCATGGGATTTCTTCACCGTCGTGTTTCGAGACCTGGACGCTGTGTTCCACTCCCTCTGGAGCCTGATGGATGAGACCCACCCGGCACATGATCCCGAACGTGCTTCCCGATACGGCGACGCCATCCTGAACTACCACAAACTGCTGGACGCGCATCTCGCCGGGTTCCTCGATGCAATCGACGACCACACCGTCGTGCTGATCATGAGCGATCACGGGAGCGGCCCGTACTATCGCGAGGTGTACCTGAACGTCTGGCTACAGCAGGAAGGCTTTCAGAAGCTGAAGCGTGGCGTAGGCGATGCCGCCGGCGGCGTTCGAGCGTTGCTTCGACACGGGGGCGTGACGCGCGAGAATCTGACCGCCCGGTTGGGCTGGCATAATGTAAATCGGATCAAGGCACGTCTGCCAGACCGAATCAAAGCGCTGGTCCCCCGTTCCAACCTGGAAGCAACCGACGTCGTCGATTGGTCACAGACTCAGGCATACAGCTTCGGGCTGATCGGCCAGATTTACATCAACCTGAAGGGGCGAGAACCGCACGGTATCGTTTCACCTGACGCGGAGTACGAGCGCGTCGTCGCCGACATCATCGAGCGGCTCTCCACCCTGGAAGACCCGGATACGGGGGAGCGGGTGGTCGATGCCGTTTATCGCCGCGAAGAGCTGTACCACGGACCTTACGCACACCTGGGGCCTGACCTGTGCGTGGAGATGAAGGGCCTCAGCTATACGACCCATCTGGGGACAGAGTTTACGCATCCGACCGTGTTCGGCCCCCCGATCAACCATGAGTCGGGCAACCACCGGCTCTACGGTATGTTGGTAGCCTGGGGGCCGGGGATTCGCCGGCCCCGTGGCCACGATGGGCAAAGGTCTCTGACCGAGCCCCTCTCGTCTCGGTCAGAGACTCTCGGCGATCGTATGGAGATCATCGACCTGGCCCCGACGATTCTGCACCTGCTCGGTGTTCCCGTCCCGGCGGACATGGACGGGCGTGTTCTCACAGAGATACTCGACGAACCAGCCGGCGGGCTGGCTGAGCGCGTGACTCGCCAGCAGGTCGAGCCCGACACTGCCACCCCACTCACCGCCGATGAGGAAGCCCAGCTCATGGAACGCCTGCGTGATCTTGGCTATCTGTGAAATACTGCGAAAAGATAGGGGGAAATGGCGGGACATACTACAGAAGTAGTATGGACATGCAGTACCTGAGATGATATAATAACGGTCGAAAAGGGTGGACTGGTTAGAACCCCACGTGTAACGTTGGTTGGAAAGGGGGAATTGCAGAACTAACAGACACCTGAAATGTGGAACACATCGGTAGATATGTGCCAGGCTCGGCAATCGCGCCAGGAAGCGTGAGCGGGCCGGCGGTATTTTCCATGACAGATAGACAACTCTAGCCTAAGGAGGAAGACGAATGAAACGACGAATCGCAATTGGACTCACCCTGGCTCTGTTATTGGCGCTGGGAGTCTATGGAGCCGTGATGGCTCAGGGTGGTGGGCCTATCGATTTGAACAGCCTGCCGGGCGGTGGCTGGTGGGTCTCCTGGCAAGTGCAGAACGTTGGCAGCGAGACGGCCAACCTCCAGGTTGAGGCAATTGGGGCAGAGGGTACAACCTTCGGCCCATCCAGTGCATCGGTGCAGGTAGAGCCGGGTGCGGGTGCTACCTTCATCCCTGGCCATTTGAATGCGCTGGTGCCGAATCTGCCAACCGGGTTCATCGGCTCGGCAACGTTGACCGCTGATCAGCCCATCGTGGCCATTGGTTTCGTCCAGAACAACACGGTGTTTGACCTGGGTGTTCCGGGCGGGTTGGCCGGCGCGGCCTACCAGGGCGTCAGTGGTGATGACGCGGGAACCAGTGTAAACTTCCCGCTGGTGAAGAACGACTGGGTCAACCAGAGCACGACTCTGTACGTGCAGGCCGCCGGCCAGGCAGCTCACGTGACCGTGACCTATCGTATGAATGACGGCTCCACAGTACCTGACGGGCCGTACGACCTCGGCGCCGATGAGATGAAAGTGTTCACACCCTCAAGCGTACTCGGGACACCGGATTGCGGCAGTAATGCTGCTGCTACCCCGTGCCTTGGTGCCGCTGTTGCTTCGTCCGACACGGGCTCCATTGTGGGTATCTTCACCGAGCATCCAACTGCTGCTGATCCTGCAACCTTCGTGTTGTCCACCAAGGGCTTTAATGCGACCGATGCCGGCACAACAGTGGCTGCGCCAATCATCAAGAACGACTACTGGGGGCGCACCACTGGCTTGACGGTACAGAACGCCTCTGATTCTCAGGTCACAGTCGACGTGACGTTCAAGGGTTCCCTGAGTTCCTCGAGTTCCCAGCCAGACTTGTGTGCTGGCCAGCCATACTCTGGCACCCGGGTCACGCTTGACCCCGGTAAATCGTATGTCTACTTCCCGGCTCTGGGCAACATGGGTGGTTTCCCCACCAGTTGCTTCGGCTCCGCGACCATTACGGGTACCGGTGCTATCGTTGCAACGGTAAACGAGTCGGGGGCTGACAAGAAGACGGTGTACAGCGCCTTCGCGACCAGCAATGCGACCACGAAGGTCGCGGTACCGTTGGTCAAGGAGGACTGGGTAGGCCGCACCACCGGCGTGGCCATCCAGAACGTTGGCGACAATGACACGGACGTCACATGCACCTACAACGTCGTGCAGTCTCAGGGCACGAACCCGGGCTCGGTGACACTGACATCGCAGACGATCCCGGCCGGCGGCTCGATTGCCCTGTATCGCGTCTGGCAGCACCCTGAGCAGTATGGCACGGATGCATCGAAACTTGAGCAGTCCTTCAGCGCGGTGACCTGCGCGAGCACGGGCGAGAACATCGTGGCCATCGCTCAGGAATCTGCTCTGGACCGCAGCTTCGACATCAAGAACTACGAAGGCTTCAACATCCAGTAAGCCAGACAGTCCAACGAACTCAAAACCCAGCCACCCGGTGTCAGGTGGCTGGGTTTTTCTTTGCAGAGGAGTACAACGCAGGTTGGTATGGCCGCCGGATCTGGCGATCCGGCAGGAGCGACGGAGCAGTCGCTGGAAGGGATTAGAATACGATGCGTGTGATTGCCGGCGAAGCCAAAGGACGCCGGCTGCACTCCGTACCAGGCTCCGGGACGCGTCCGATTCTGGACAGGGTCAAGGAGGCCCTGTTCAACATCCTCAGTTGGGAAGTGGCCGATGCGCGATTCCTCGACCTGTTTGCCGGCACAGGCAGCGTCGGCATTGAGGCCCTGAGTCGTGGGGCTGCCCACGCCGACTTCGTGGAGAAGGCGGGCAAAGCCGTCGCCACGGTCAGACGCAACCTGAAGGAGACAGGGCTCGGCGATCGCGCAACCGTGATCCGGCGCGATGTGTTCGACTTCATCGCCGATGCAGAGGCGGAATACGACCTGATTTTCCTGGCTCCACCGCAGTACCGGGGGATCTGGGCAGACACGTTACGCGCGTTGGACCGCCGGCCATCGCTCCTGGCAGCCGATGGCAAAGTGATCGCCCAAATCGATCCACAGGAATTCGAAGATCTGCTGCTGCAGAACTTGATGCTAATCGATCAGCGAACATACGGGAATACCATGCTCTGTTTTTACAGTAGGGCAGGTTACAGCAAGCCGGCAGGAGATGTGGTAGAATGAAAAACACACCAACCAGTGCATATAGTGAAATAACCTCCTCCTTGCACCACAAGACCCCTGTCGAGAAGGGCGCTCGACAGGGGTCTTGTGCTTCTCCCCGCGCCTGGGATCAGGACAAACTGCAACCCGCACCCCCTTCACCACGTAGAGTACGTTAAATGCCTGGTTGCCGTCTACAAGCTTGCATTTGGCCAGTCTTCAACGTATAATAGTCGTAGCTAGTCAGCGGCTTTGTGCCTGGCGCATGAATTCGCGGCAACCTTTGTAAAACCGGCCCTTCGACAGGCTCAGGACAGGCCTTCGTCGGTTCGGGTTCTAGTCGGCGAAGCCTGTCCTGAGCTTGCCGAAGGGGCCGACTTCGCAACTAGGCGCGGTTTCAACCGCCGGCAGTAGAAGGCTCACCGAAGTGTAAGGAAGGAGAACTGTGACACGCTGGCGTGTTCTGATCCTGGCATGTCTGATCCTGGCGCTAAGTACCGTGGCCGGCCTGGCCTATGCCCAGGGCCGCTCCGTCGTCGGTGAACGATTTGACGTCGATCTGACCGTCCAGACGAACGGTGATGTCGATGTCACCGAGACGCGAACCATTGCCTTTCAGGGTGGTCCCTTCCACTACGGCTTTCGCACCATTCCCCTCAGCCGGCTGGAGGGCATCACTAACGTGGAATTCTACGAAGGTGACCGTCGCTACCAGCAGAGCAGCAATGAATCCCCCTACACCTTCAAAACGTCCGTCAAGGGCGGCGACTTCAACCTGCGCTGGTACTTTCCCGAGACCTCCGATTCGACCCACACTTTCATCCTCAAGTACACGGCCAAGGGGGCTGTACGCATCTACGATGCCGGCGACCAGATCTGGTGGACGGCGGTGGAGGGCGATCGTGGCTATCCGGTCCAGGCATCTCAGGTCACGGTGCATCTGCCTGAAGGCGTAAATGAAATCCAGAAGTGGGAATCCTACGGCGCTACGGCCCGAGCAGAGGTAGTCGATCCTCGGACGATTGTTTTCACGACCGAGAAAACAATCGGCCCGGGCCAGAGCCTTGACGTCCGGGTGCAGTTCCCACACGGCGTGGTGGAGGCTGCGCCACCGGCCTGGCAGAAAGAGTTCGATGCCCAGGCCGCTGAACAGGGAGGCCAGGGGGCATCCGCCACGAATCCCTACGGCCAGCTCATCAATCTGCTGGCCGGCTTCATCGGCCTGTTCATTGCCGTTTTCGGCACAGTTGGCCTTTTCGTGCTCTGGTACACCCGGGGGCGAGATGCACCGGTGCCGATGGTGGCTGAGTACCTGCCGCAACCACCGAGCCACCTGCCGCCCGGCGTCGTCGGGACCCTGCTGGACGAAACCGCCGACATGGAGGACATCATCGCCACCATCGTCGATCTGGCACGGCGGGGCGTCATCACCATGCAAGAAGTCAAGCACAAGGGATTCCTGGGCATCGGCGTGCGGCGCGATTTCGTCTTTGAGAAGCAAGATCACCAGGAGACATTGCGGCCATACGAGAAGACACTGTTGCATGAGCTGTTCAAGGGACGCAAGAGCCGGAAACTCTCGTCACTGAAGCAAAAATTCTATCAGGCCGTTCCCAAATTGCAGGATGAGTTGTACGACGAGGTCGTGCACGAAGGCTTCTTCCAACGCAGCCCCGAGTCAACCCGTCGAATCTACATCGTGCTCGGAGTACTGGGGATCGTTCTCTCCTTCATAACCGGCTTTCTCGCACTGTTCGTGATGTCATTTGCCGGAGCAGTGGTGTGCATTCCCTTTGGGGTGGGTGTGGTATCGGTGGGAATGCTCATCTTTGCACGGGTCATGCCTCGGAAGACAACCAAGGGATCGGAAGCAGCAGCCCAATGGCAGGCTTTCAAGCGTTACCTGGCGAACATCGAGGATTATGCCGACCTGGAGCAGGCCAAGGGCATTTTCGACAGGTACCTGCCCTACGCCATTGCATTCGGCCTGGCGGACCGTTGGGTGCAGAAATTCACCGAGGTTGATGCGCCGGCCCCACCCTGGTTCCAGCCGGCCGGCCCTATCTGGGGCGAGCCCTGGTATGGCCCGGGACGTCGGGGGTACCGCCGAGGCGGCCGCCCGGTCATAGTCGGTGGAGGCGGCGGGCGCGGAGAGACCGGGCCGGCACCGGAAATGGGCCGGCCAGGGGGCGGAATGCCCGATCTGCAGGACACCAGCGACTCGTTCGGCCGTGGGTTGCAGAGCATGAGTGATGGGCTGGCCAGCATGCTGAATACTGCCGGCAGCATCCTGAGCAGTGCGCCCAGCAGCGGTGGTGGTGGCGGCTGGAGCGGCGGCGGTGGTGGCTTCAGTGGCGGTGGCTCCGGCGGCGGTAGCAGCGGCTTTGGGTAGGAGAGAAAAGACAAATCCATGGTAGGACAAGGACGCATCATTGGTGGTCTGATGGTTGCGGCTGCCCTCGCACTGATGCTTGCCATCGGTGTCTGGCTGGCAACCAACCTGGCTGAGGGCACATTGAGAATCTCCGGCGCTGCCTTCGGCATCGTGCTGGTGCTGATCGTTGTCACGCCGTTACTGGGCGGAGGCGCTTTCCTGTTTGCCCGGGGGCGCGAAGAGGCACAGCAGTTCGCCGAAGTTGCCAAAGAGCGAAAGGTCCTCAACATGGTGCTCACCCGAGGGCAACTGCGGATCAGCGACGCGGCCCTTGAAATGGACCTGAGCCGCGATAAGATCAAGGAGTATATCCACGACCTGGTCGGAAAGGGGTTGTTCACCGGCTACATCAACTGGAACGATGGCATCCTGTACGCCAAAGAAGCGTCGGAGATGCGCCGGAAGTGCCCAAATTGCGGCGGTGAGCTGGAACTGGCCGGCAAAGGCGTCTTCGAGTGCCCGTACTGCGGGACGGAGATATTCCTGTCGTAGGACCGAGGAGGCATTTGCTTGACGCTCACAACTCGAGAAGACAGTCTCGGAAAGGACCTTCCCATCGGCGCTCACCACTACCGGGCGTGGGTTGGTTCCCCCGAAGTCTATGATATCCTGAGTGCCACACAATTCAACTTGCTGACTTTTCTGGGCCTGAGGGAACACCATTACCTTCTGGATATTGGCTGTGGTTCGCTGAGAGCAGGCCGGCTTTTCATTCCCTACCTTCTCGAGGGACACTATTTCGGAATTGAGCCCGAGCAGTGGGTCATCGAAGAAGGAATCAGGAATCACCTGGGGGAAGACCTGGTGCGGATCAAACAGCCTACCTTCAGCAATGATGACAATTTCACCTTGACCACCTTTGGCCGAACATTTGACTTTCTCATAGCTCAATCGATTTTCTCCCATGCGTCTCAGTCGCAGATTGCAAGATGTTTGTCGGAAGCGAAGAGGGTGATGAACCCGACGGCCGTTTTCGCTGCCAACTTTTCCGAGGGAGAACGGAACTACACCGGCAGCAAGTGGGTGTACCCTGGCCTGGTGACCTATACTCTGGAGCACCTGGCAAATCTTGCCGAAGAACAGGGCTTGATCTGCAAACGGATCGACTGGCCTCGGGTAAACACCCTGACGTGGGTGATATTTGCCCATCCAGAACACGTGCAAAACCTCCCTGATCTGGGCAATATGGATGTGACCAGACTGTCGTTCTTGGAAAACGAACTCAGGCTTTGCAGAGAGAGACTTTTCGACGTGGAGAATCATCCCTACGTCAGGTTTGGCCTGAAGATCAGACGCTTGATCCAGCGGATCAGGGCTTAACGCCCATACGCCGAAGGCCTCTGACCGAACCGGGGATTCCCGCAGGATGGTCATCACGTTTCACCCTTCGGCAGCCCTTCGACGCTGCTCAGGACAAGGCTCAGGGCAGGCTGTTTTGCGTTTCACGAGCGGGAGGAGAATATGGAGAATTTGGAGCTCCGTCTGGAGCAGCAGAGAAAGCGGATCGCGGCCTCGATACCCGGCTATCTCGGCTATCGGGAGCGGGAGCGCCGGCGCGAAGCGGATCGGGAACTGCGTGCTGAGCTGGCCCGACAATACAGCGCCCAACTGGACCGGCTGACCGACTTGCAGCGACAGGCGACGAACAAGGCCCTCCTTAGCGCACTGGACGACATGGAGCGCGCCGGCCTGAAGCTGCAACGCTTCATCGATCGGCTGCGCACCGCCAGCTACGGCTACGCCGGCTGGTTCGACACCGCTACGGTTCGCGAGGTAGAGCTGGAACAACTCTACGCCTTCGATCACCTGCTGACCGCCGGCGTCGAGCGCGTCGCGGCGAACATCGATGGGATCGCCGAGGCCGTCGGGAACCGGGCAGAGGTCGAGCAGGCCGTCGAAGTGCTGGCCGGCACAGTGGATGACCTGAATCGCCAGTTCGACCGGCGACGCGACCTGTTGGCCGAAGGGAAAAAGGCTCCACCCAGCGAACTCAAAAAGGCGTTGGAGGTTGCTGCGCCACCGAAGCCAGCCTTCCAGGCGCTGGCGAATCTGAAAGTGCAGGACGCTCTGACGTACGATGGCATCGACTATCTGGTCGTTAGCAAAGTCACGTACGATGCTCAGGGCGCGCTGTCGTACGCCTACCAGCTCGAAGATACCGACGCGGAGCGCTGGCTGCGGGTCGGGCCGGCCTCCGACGAGGTGGTGCTGTTCGACGTCGTCGATGAAGTTGCCTCCACACCGCCGGCTGAGACGCTGGAGGTGGCCGGCAAGTCCTTCCGGCAGACCGGCAAGGGCCAGGCCAAAGCATACATCGTGGGGCCTGGTGGCCGGCGCGAAGGCGTCGCTGAGTATTGGCTGTACACATCGGACAGTAGAGATCGATTGTGGATTGAAAAATGGGGTGAGGACGTGCGCGTGCATCGCGGACAACCCGTGGACGCGGATCAGATCAAAGTTTGGCCCCGGAAATAAGACGATATTGCGTACTGCGTACTGCGTATTACGTACTGCGTATCTGAGCCATTCCGCTTCTCGGAATACGCAATACGCAGTACGCAGTACGCAGTACGCAAGGTTTGTGCCTGAACAAATGCCGAAAGGAGAACA
>CAZHMV010000185.1:0-10533 GCA_964532665.1 uncultured Anaerolineales bacterium | reverse complement strand
AGCCAAACAAAGGAGGTGGAGCCTATGCGATTCAGTGGGAAGTTTGGACATCGTCTCGGCGTTACCAGGCGGCTGCCGGCCTCGCTGCTGGCCGGCCTGTTGCTGGCGGCGGCCATCTCATTGGCCCAGGCGGCCCCGCCGGCCCAGTCGCCCGAGGAAGGCCACGCCATCTTCGAACAGAAATGCGCTGCGTGCCATACCATCGGGAGCGGCAAACTGGTAGGGCCAGACCTGAAGGGCGTCACAGCGCGACGGGAGAAAGATTGGCTGGCGCGCTGGATCTCGGCACCGGACAAGATGCTGGCCGAGAAGGACCCCACCGCGGTCCAACTGCTCCAGGAGTACAACAACGTACCGATGCCCAACCTGGGCCTCTCGGAGACAGACGTGCAACTGCTCCTGGCTTTCCTTGAGCACGAGGCCGGCGGACCGGAAGCCGAGGCTGAACACCAGCCGGCCCAGGCCCCCGCACCGGCGCCGGCGGCCGTGCCAGCCGGTGATCCCAGCCTGGGCAAGGCCCTGTTCACCGGCACCGCCCGTTTTCAGAACGGCGGCCCGCCCTGCATGGCCTGCCACAGCATCGCCGGCATCGGCGCATTGGGGGGCGGCGCTCTGGGACCGGATCTGACACCGGCTTTCAACAAGTACAACGGCGCGGCCGGGCTGGCTGCCTTCCTGGCAGGTGTGCCTACCGCGACGATGAACGCTGTCTGGAGTCAGAAGCCCCTCAACCCGCAAGAACAGGCCAACGTGATCGCTTTCCTTCAGGCAGCTTCTGTGAGCCAGCGAGCGCCCCAGGCCCTCGGCCAGTTGGCCTTGTTGGCAATCGTCGGATTGGTAATACTGCTCCTGTTGGCTCAAGTCGTCTGGCAGCGGCGTCTGAAAGAAGTGCGCCGGCCAATGATCAGGAGCCAGGCATGAAACAGCTTGCATTGGATAAATGGGCCAGTGACCAGTGATCAGTAAACAGTAAACAGTACCCTGATCACTGATCACTGATGACTGATCACTGATGATCAATGGAGGTAACGAATATGGGCTGGATCCAAGATTTGGTCAACCCTGAAGCGCGCCAGTGGGAGGAATTCTACCGCAACCGCTGGCAACATGACAACGTCATTCGCAGCACCCATGGCGTAAACTGCACCGGGGGCTGCTCCTGGGCGGTGTTCGTCAAGGACGGCATCGTCACTTGGGAGATGCAGCAAACCGACTATCCACTGCTGGAGTCTGGGTTGCCGCCCTACGAACCGCGTGGCTGCCAGCGGGGCATCTCGGCCTCGTGGTACGTCTACAGCCCCATCCGCGTTAAGTACCCCTACGTGCGCGGCCCGCTGATGGATTTCTGGCGGGAGGCGAAGGCCAAACACACCAACCCGGTCGAGGCCTGGGGCTCCATTGTGGAGGATGACCAGAAACGCACCCGCTACCAGCAAGCGCGCGGTAAGGGCGGTTTCCGGCGCACCACATGGGATGAGGTGCTGGAGATCATCGCGGCTTCCTGTTTGTACACAGCCAAGAAGTGGGGGCCGGATCGTGTCTTCGGCTTCTCCCCCATCCCGGCTATGTCTTATCTCTCCTATGCAGCCGGCTCGCGCTTCCTGCAGCTCTTCGGCGGCGTGAATATGAGCTTCTATGACTGGTACGCCGACCTGCCCAACGCCTTCCCCGAAATCTGGGGCGACCAGACCGACGTTTGCGAGAGCGCCGACTGGTACAACTCTCAGTATATCATCGCCATGGGCTCTAACCCGAACATGACCCGCACGCCCGACGTGCACTTCATCTCCGAAGCGCGGCATAATGGGTCCAAGTTCGTCGTCATCGCCCCGGACTTCAGCCAGGTGGCCAAGTACTCCGACTGGTGGATTCCCATCCAGGCCGGACAGGACACAGCGTTGTGGATGGCGGTCAACCATGTCATTCTCAAAGAGTTCTACGCCGACCGCCAGGTGCCTTACTTCGTGGACTACCTCAAGCAGTACACTGACAGCCCCTTCCTGGTGCAGCTTGCTCAAAGCGAGGAGAACTTCGAGGCCGGCCAGTTGTTGCGTGCGAACCGGCTGGCTCGCTACCAGGACGTCGAGAATGGTGACTGGAAGATGCTGGTATACGACCAGAAGAGCAACCAGCCACGCATGCCCAAAGGCACGCTGGGTTTCCGCTGGCAACAGGAAAAGGGGAAGTGGAATCTGAAGATGGAAGATGGGCTGGATGACAGCCCGATTGACCCTGCCCTGACCTTCCTGGACGAGCACGACGAGGTGGTCCAGGTAGCCTTCTACGAATTCGCCGAGGGCCAGACCCACCTGCGGGGCGTGCCGGCCAGGTACGTGGAGACAACTGAAGGGCGGGTTCTGGTGACGACCGCCTTCGACCTGTTGATGGCCCAGTTTGGCGTGGCGCGCGGACTGGAGGGCGACTATCCCACCAGCTACGACGACGACGGACCTTATACCCCGGCCTGGCAGGAGCAGTACACCGACATCGGCCGTGAGACGGTTACCCGTCTGGCGCGCGAGTTCGCCTCCAACGCCGAAGCCACCGAGGGCCGCTCGATGATCATCATCGGTGCCAGTATCAACCACTGGTACAACAACAACCTGTCGTACCGTGCCCCCATCACCGCGTTGATCCTCTGTGGCTGCTGCGGGCGCAACGGCGGTGGCATGAACCACTACGTGGGTCAGGAGAAGCTCACCCTGGTTGCCCCCTGGAAAAGCCTGGCCTTCGCCCTGGACTGGAGCAAACCACCTCGCTTGCAACAGACGCCCACCTGGCACTACGTACACAGCGACCAATGGCGCTATGAAGGCGACTTCACTGACTACGCCCCGATTCCGCCTGAGACCCGCTGGGCCAAAGGCCACGCCATGGACCTGGAAGCCCGGGCGGTGCGTATGGGCTGGATGCCCTTCTATCCCCAGTTCAACCGCAACGCGATGGAACTGGTACAGCAGGCCCAGGCAGCCGGCGCCAGGACGAACGAGGAGATCGTTCAGTGGACGGTGGAACAATTGAAAGACGGCAATGTGCGCTTTGCCGTAGATGATCCCGACGCCCCGGAGAACTGGCCACGCGTGTGGATCATCTGGCGTGGCAACGCCATGGCTTCCAGCGCCAAGGGGGCCGAATTCTTCCAACGCCACTATCTGGGCACGCATGACAACATCGTGGCCGAAGAGCATGCGAAGGATAAGGTGCAGACAGTCACCTTCCGCGAGCCGGCACCACGTGGCAAGATGGACCTGGTGGTGGACATCAACTTCCGCATGGATAGTTCGGCCCTCTATTCCGACATTGTTCTGCCCACGGCCTTCTGGTACGAGAAAAACGACCTGAACACCACCGATCTGCACTCCTTTGTTCACCCGCTGGGACAGGCAGTGCCCCCAGTTTGGGAATCCAAGACGGATTGGGAAATCTTCAAAGCCTTCGCCAGGAAGGTCAGCGAACTGGCGCCATCGGCATTCCCGGAGCCGGTTCGAGACCTGGTGGCCAATCCACTCGCGCACGACACCCCCGACGAGATGGCCCAACCGAAACCCCTGGACTGGGCTCAGGGCGAGTGCGACCCGATCCCGGGCGTGACCATGCCCCATCTACGGTTGGTTGAGCGCGACTACAAGAACCTGTACAACCGGTTTATCTCCCTCGGCCCGAGGATACGAGAGGACGGCATCAGCGGTCACGGTGTGCACATCCCCATCGCTGAGTTCTACGATGAACTGTTGGAGAATCCTGTGGGCGGCTCGCCGGACCCCCGCCACATGCGCTGTGTGGAATGGAACGGCCAGAAGTACCCCTGCCTGGAAGATGCCCTGGATGCAGCCAACGCGGTGCTCCACCTGGCCCCGGAGACCAACGGTGAGATATCCTACGCCGGCTTCAAGGCTGAGGAAGAGCGAGTGGGCATGCCCCTGGCTGATCTGGCCGAGAAAGTGCGCGGCGTGCGCATGAACTTTGGCGACATCACCCGCCAGCCACGGCGCACCCTCATCAGCCCCTGCTGGACCGGAATGGTGAACGAGGGGCGACCGTACGCTGCCTGGTGCATGAACGTGGAGCGCCTGGTGCCCTGGCGCACCTTGACGGGACGCCAGCACCTCTACCAGGATCACCCGCACTACCTGGACTTTGGCGAGCACCTGCCGACCTACAAGCCCAAGCTCGATCCGGTAAAGACCGGCGATGTTGTCCGCAGCCAGGTGGACGATGAGTGCCTGGTGCTGAACTACATCACCCCGCACGGCAAGTGGAACATCCACTCAACCTATAAGGACAACCACCGCATGCTCACCCTGTCGCGCGGCATGGACCCGCTCTGGATCAACGACAAGGATGCCGAGAAGATCGGGATAAAGGACAATGACTGGGTGGAGGTCTACAACGACAATGGGGTGGTGGTCACCCGGGCCAACGTCAGCGCCCGCGTTCAGCCAGGGATTTGCCTGTACTACCACGCTGTGGAGCGCACGGTTTACATCCCCAAGTCCCAGGTGCGGGGTGGGCAGCGCGGTGGCGGACACAATAGCCTGACCCGCACACGTATCAATCCGGTGGAGCTGGCCGGCGGCTACGCCCAGTTCACCTACGGTTTCAACTACTGGGGACCCATCGGCGTCTTCACCCGTGATACGTACTGCGTGGTGCGGAAACTGGAGAAGTTGGAGTGGTAAATAGAGTTCCCCAGAATTCCTCGGTACTCTGGGGAATTCGGGGGAACTTGGGGAACTCAGGGGAACTCAAAAGGAGAGAAACGATGGATGTTCGAGCACAAGTCTCAATGGTCTTCCACCTGGACAAGTGCATCGGTTGCCACACCTGTAGCATTGCCTGTAAGAACATCTGGACCGACCGCAAGGGCGCCGAGTACATGTGGTGGAACAATGTGGAGACCAAGCCGGGCACCGGCTATCCCACGCTGTGGGAGGATCAGGAAAAGTACCGGGGCGGCTGGGAGAAACAGGGCGACGATCTGCGTCTCAAGCTGCACGGCAAGTTGGGCGGTCTGGCCAACATTTTCTTCAACCCCTATCTGCCCACCGTAGACGACTACTACGAGCCCTGGACGTACGACTACGACAATCTTTTCAACGCGCCCGAAGGGGACGACCAGCCTACGGCCCGCGCAGTCTCGATGATCACCGGCCAGCAGATGGACACCATTGAGGCCGGCCCCAACTGGGACGACGATCTGGGCGGCTCGCCCGTCTACGCGGCCAACGATCCAAACCTGGAAGATCTCACTGCTGAGGAACGCCAGCAGATGAATGAGCTGGAGCGGATGGTCTTCTACTACCTGCCACGCATCTGCAACCACTGCCTGAACCCCGGCTGCGTGGCGGCCTGTCCGGCCGGCGCTATCTACAAGCGCGGCGAGGATGGCATCGTGCTTATCAGTCAGGAGAAGTGCCGCGCGTGGCGTATGTGCATCTCTGGCTGCCCATACAAGAAGACCTACTTCAACTGGTCAACGGGCAAATCCGAGAAGTGCATCCTGTGCTACCCGCGCCTGGAGAGCGGCCACGCGCCGGCCTGTTTCCATGCCTGCGTCGGTCGTATCCGCTACCTGGGCTTGTTGCTCTACGACGCCGACCGCATCCATGAAGTAGCCTCTGCACCCGATGCGGAGTTGGTGAATGCGCAGCGGTCCATCATCCAGGACCCCTTCAGCCCCGAGGTGATCACCTCGGCCAGGAAGAATGGCATATCAGATGCAGCGATTGTGGCTGCCCAAAACTCGCCGGCATATCGCTTTGTCAAGCAATGGCAGGTGGCGTTGCCGCTTCATCCAGACTTCCGCACCTTGCCGATGCTCTTTTACGTGCCGCCCATGTTGCCGGTGTTGGCAAAGGTGAAAGATGGGCACTATGACGTTGCCGGGCCGGATAGTGATGGGCTGGCGCCCATGCTCAGTTCGCTTGAAAAGGCGCGGATGCCGCTACGCTACATGGCCAGCCTGTTTGCCGCTGGGAATGAGGAGGTGGTTGCCGCAGTCTACCGCAAACTGATCGCGGTGCGGGTGTACATGCGTTCGCAGCGAGTGCAAGACGTGTCCGAAGCAGAGGTACAGCAAGCCCTGACTCAAGGACAGACCACCCCCGAAGAGGCCGAAGCCATCTTCCGCCTGACCTCACTGCCTACCTTCGAAGAGCGGTTTGTCATCCCGCCAATGGCGCGTGAGGTTGCCATTGAATCAACGATGGATCCTCTAACCCGAAAACAGGAGGCTGGATTTGGTTTCCGCGAAGCCCCCGCACGGAGGTGGTAACGATGATGGCCCACAGTCCTGGTGAGCAACACCTGTATCACCTTTTTGCTGAACTCCTGGACTACCCCCGCGCGGACCTGACCGAAGCCGCACGGGAATGCCAGTCCCTCGTCTCGCTGCGGAATTCAGAAGCGACCGCGCTGCTAGACGAATTCAGGGCCTTTGCAGAGACAACGCCCGTTGAGCGCTTGCAGGAAGTCTACAGTGTCACGTTTGATCTTGACGCGTCGTGTCACCCCTACGTGGGTTACTACCTGTTCGGAGAGACCTATAAGCGCAGCGTCTTTCTGCTGGGGCTGAAAGAGCGCTTCAAGCCACATGGGTTCACCGCTCCGGAGAACGAGTTGCCGGACCATTTGGTTGTGCTGCTTCGGTTCCTGGCAGTGTGCGACGACACTGGTATGGTAGGAGATATCGTCGAAGAGGCGCTGCTGCCGGCCCTGGCGCGGATGGTCAAAGGGGGTGACGAGGCGGAATCCCCCGACGAAGGTGCGGGACAGCCCAATCACCGTCGTAGCAGCCGTAACCCTTACCAACAAGTGCTACAGGCCCTGCAGTTGGTATTGCAATCGCTCTCGACGAACGATCAACGGCTAATGACCGCCAATGGCCAACGGCCGACCGCTGCAACCTCTGTGGCTGTCGGTCCCCTGTCCTGAGTATGGTCTAAGGCTCAGTGATCACGGTCGTGTGAGATATCGAAGGAGGCTCTTGGAATGTCTGATTTTGTCTTGTTCATCGCCTTCCCCTACGTGGCCATCATCCTGGCCGTTCTGGTGGGGATCTACCGCTACTTCAACGATCGCTTTTCCTACTCCAGCTTCTCTTCCCAGTTCCTGGAGAACCGAACCTTGTTCTGGGGTTCGGTGCCCTGGCACTATGGTATCCTGATCATTCTGCTGGCCCATGTGCTGGCGGCGCTGTTCCCCAGCGCCTGGGCAAGCCTCATCGCTGTGCCGTTGCGCCTCTACGTGCTTGAGGTGACCGGGCTGGCATTGGCGCTGATGGCCCTCGTGGGGTTGGCGCTACTCATCCTGCGCCGCCTGAGCAACACACGGGCTTTTACTGTCACCTCAGCTCCCGACTGGTTGCTGCTGGTGGCCCTGCTGGTCCAGGTCGTACTGGGGTTCTGGGTGGCGCTCTTCTACCGGTGGGGATCGGATTGGTATCTGCATACAGCCGTTCCCTGGCTGGTTTCCCTGGTGACACTGAACCCGCAGATCCAGTACGTGACTGCTCTGCCCTGGGTGGTTAAGCTCCACATGCTATGGGGCTTCTTCATTATTGCCCTGTTTCCCTTCACTCGTCTGGTGCATCTGGTGACCGTTCCCGTCACTTATTTGTGGCGACCCTACCAGGTGGTGATCTGGAATCGCCGGACGCGACAGGCGTAGCCGAGGAAGGTTCGTATCAGGCACGCAACGCAGCGGAGTGGCGTTGGACGGCACTCCACTTTGTTCCGTGCCTGACTACGAGCAGAATGGATCATAGGAGGAGGTTCTTGTTATGGATCGACTGAAAGGTAGCCCTACGGAAGGACTCTTTGGAGCAACGTTGGGGTTCTTCATCGGCTTTGCGGCTGTTTCCCTCTACGGGCCAACAGCTCACAAGTTCAACGAGGTGATGCACCTGAGCCCGGTGTTGGTGGGTCTACTGGTGGCCATGCCCATGCTGTCGGGCTCACTGCTGCGCATTCCCTTCTCGGCCTGGGTGGATACCACCGGCGGCCGCAAGCCATTTCTGGTGTTGTTGCTCCTCTCCATCGCGGGGATGGCGGGGATCACAGGGGTGCTTTACACGCTCTACCCCGAGCGCCTGAATGCCGGCTACTACCCCCTGGTCCTGCTGTTAGGGTTGTTGAGTGGCTGCGGGATCGCCACTTTCTCTGTGGGCATCAGTCAGGTCTCGTACTGGTTCCCTCAGGCGCGTCAGGGTTGGGCTCTGGGGACGTATGCCGGGATTGGCAATATCGCACCCGGGCTGTTCGCCTTTCTGCTGCCCCTCGCCCTGGGGACATGGGGGTTGGCCGGCTCCTACCTGGCCTGGCTCGTTTTCCTGATCGTGGGCACAGGGTTGTACTGGATGACCGGACGCAATGCCTGGTTCTTCCAACTGCGCGACCAGGGCATTGCGGCCGATGAAGCAAAGAACGTTGCGCGCCAACACGGCCAGGAGCTTTTCCCGGCCGGCAGCCTGATTGATAGCCTGAAGATCTCGGCTCGGGCTTGGAAGAACTGGGTGCTGGTCATTCTCTACTTCACTTCCTTCGGAGGGTTTATCGCCCTGACGGCCTGGTTGCCCACCTACTGGAAGTCTTTCTTTGCCGTCAGCGCGGTCACCGCCGGCTCGCTGACAGCCCTGTACTCCATCTTGACCTCGGTCATCCGGGTGGTCGGAGGATCGGTCTCGGACCGGATCGGTGGGGAGAACACGGCCATCATGTCCTTCCTTATCTTGCTGGTCGGCGCTGCAGGGATGACCATCTCTCATGCTTATGGCTTTTCCGTGATCAGCGAGGTCGTGATGGCCGTGGGCATGGGCGTCGCCAACGCCGCCGTGTTCAAGCTGGTGCCGCAGGAAATCCCAGAGGCGGTCGGCGGTGCTGCCGGCTGGGTAGGTGGCCTGGGGGCCTTCGGCGGCTTTGCCATCCCCCCGGTGATGGGGGCCTTTGTGCGCAGTCAGGGATCTGCCGGCTATGCAACGGGCTTTGTGGTCTTCATTGGCCTGGCTATCCTCACCGTGGTCCTGTCCTATGTGCTGAAGCGGACGCACGTCAGGCGATCTGAAGCAGCAGTTGTCAGCGTAAATCCATAGAGGGCCTCATCTGGTTCGCCGAAAACAAGGCCGCGCTTCGGCCATCTTCCTCCTCGGCCAGAGCCTGTGGCAGTCAAAAGGCTCCTGCACTATGCAGGGGCTTTTTGGCTAATCTCCCGCCTGGGGTCAGCAGGTCAACGCCTAAACGTCCATAGCATGAGGGAGTTTTTGTCAAAACAGATGCACTTGAACTGAGCAGGAGGATCAACCATGGACTTCAGCTTCACAGTGGAACAACGGATGTTTCGCGAGGCCGTCGCCCGGTTCGCACGCGAGGAACTCGAGCGCTATGTCCCTCAGATGGAGGAGACCGATCGATTCCCCGTCGATGTTTTCAAGAAGTTGGGGGACCTGGGTTATATGGGCATCCATTTCCCCCCCGAGTACGGGGGCAGCGGCGCCGACTTCACGACCTTCTGCATCTTCATGGAGGAGATATGCAAAGTCTCGGCGGCGATTGGGGTCAACGTCCTGCTTCACACCCTCATGGGGAGTGCGCCGATATTCCTGGTGGGGAGTGAGGAGCAGAGGCAGACGTACTTCGTGCCAGCCATTGCCGGCGAGAAGATCGCTGCTGCCGGCCTCACTGAGCCCAACGTCGGCTCCAGCGCAGCGGACATTGAGACGACCGCGACGAGGGCGGACGGCGGCTGGGTCATCAAGGGTGCCAAGACCTTCACATCCAACAGCCCATTCTGTGACTTTATCACCCTGGTGGCTTCCACCGACCGCAGCAAGCGGCACAAAGGGATCAGCCTCTTCCTGGTGGATAGCGATGCCGAAGGTGTCACCCTGGATCCCAACATCCCCAGACTGGGCATCATGGGCGGAGAGATCGGCTCTATCGCGCTGGACAATGTCTGGGTTCCAGAAGATGCGCTCCTGGGCGAGGAGGGGAAGGGCTTCTACTACTTGATGGAAGCCCTGAACGCTACCAGGATCGCCCTGGGCGCCGGCGCTGTGGGACTGGCTACGGCTGCATTCGAGCAAGCCCTGGACTACGCCAAAGAGAGGGAGCAGTTCGGTCAGCCCATCGGCAGGTTTCAGGGCGTGAGCTTCAAACTGGCAGACATGGCTCTGGAAATCGAGCTGGCCCGTCTGATGGTCTACAAGGCAGCCTGGCTCCTCGAACAGAAAGAGAAGCACATCAAAGAGGCGGTCATGGCGAAGCTTTTCGCCTCCGAGATGGCGACACGGGTGGCCCACAAGGCCCTCCAGATCCACGGCGGCTATGGCTACACCCGGGAGTATCCCGTGGAGCGGTACTACAGGGATGCCCGGCTGTTTGAGATCTTCCAGGGCACGTCGGAAATCTCCAGGGTCATCATCGCCGGCCAGTTGGGACTATAGGGGGAACACACTGGTGGCTATCGCTGAAGATTTGCCGCCCGGTGCTTCGCCCGAAGACCTCTGAGAGCCTCTCTAAGTATCTTCTCAAAACGTAG
>CAZHMV010000184.1:0-10557 GCA_964532665.1 uncultured Anaerolineales bacterium | reverse complement strand
GCCGCAGGCAATCCGCTGACCGCCTATCCGCTTATCCGCTGCTATCCGCTGCCGCGGGAGGTCTCTTCGCCGGCCTGGTCCTCTACACCTACCTGGCCGCCCGTTTCTACCCGATCACCCTGCTGGCAATCGCGGCCTACGCGTTCATCGTTGACCGGCAACGCCTCACACGACAACTGCCGGCCCTGGCAGTATCGATCCTTGCGATGATCGCCGTGGCTGCTCCACTGGCTGTGCATTTCATCCGCAACCCACACGACTTCGTTGAACGTGCCGACCAGGTGCTGATTTTCACCAGGGCATCGAGCGTATCCCAGGGCGCGCGCCTGTTCCTCGCCAACGTAGGGCGGACCGCCCTCGCCTTCTTCGTGCGGGGGGACCCGCGCTGGCACTACAACCTGCCCGGTAAGCCCATCTTCGACCCGCTCATTGCCATCTTCTTCCTGGCCGGCATCCTCATCGCCTTACGTCGCTGGCGAGAGCTGCCCTACGCTGCCGCGCTGATCTGGACGGCCGTCATGTGCCTGCCCGGCATCCTGACGGCCGACCTCCAGCCGGCCGGCCAGCGTATGTTCGGCGTCTTCCCGGCGCTGGTGCTGCTGCCGGCGTTGGGCCTGGATGCAGCATGGTGCTGGATCGAGGATCGTCGGCCACAACTTGTGCTACTTGCAATGGCCGGCCTCGCCCTCCTCTTCATCTGGGAAGGCTTCAGCACCACGCGAACCTACTTCGGCGACTGGGTGCGGCGCTACGAGACCTACGAAATCTTCAACGGCGACTACGCCCAGATGGCCGGCGTAGCCCGACATGAGATGGCGGCCGGGCACACCGTCGTCTTCGTCTCCGAGCACTACAAGCATCCCACGCTGGCCTACCTGGCTCCCGAAACCATGGACGACGCCGTGTGGACGTTGGGCGAACTCGGCCTGGTCTTCCCGGCCCGCGGTGGGCGGCGACCTTCGCAGGGTGGGACAGACGAAAGCGTCTACCTGGTGCCGAGGGGGCCTTTCCCGCCGGGAGGTCGCGTTGACCGGGTGCTGAAAGAACGAGCTTATGCCGTGGAAACGGTCAATGACTTCGCCGGCCGGCCCGCATTCACCATCTACCGGGTGCGCGAAACAGCGATGCAAGAGACAGGCTCCGCACCCACCTTCAACGGCGAGGTGGGGTTCATCGACGCTGAGTGGCCCGCTTCCGTCGCCCGCGACGCACCGATTCCGGTGACTGTCCGCTGGCAGGTTCTGAAGTCCATTTCCAAGGCTCGCACGTTCGCACTGCACCTGGTCGATAATCAGGGGCTGCGCTGGGCGCAGACGGACGAGATGAGTTACCTCTCCGAGCAGTGGCACCCGGGCGATCTGGTCGAGCAGTGGTTCACGTTGCCGCTGGACCCCGCGACGCCGGCCGGCTCCTACACCTTGCAGCTTGCCCTCACCGACGATGCTGCCCACCCGCTGCCGGTCCTCGGCGAGGATGGTGTGCCAACCGGCGTGTGGCTCAGGCTGGGGCACGTCACGCTAACGGGGGCCGGCGGCCGCCTCGAGGCCATCGGTCAGGGCACACCGATGAGTGCGTCGTTGCAGGTGTTGGATCACAGCCGGGTGGGGGGACCAGTGACGCCCGGCGCGCGGCTGACACCATCTGTTCTGTGGCAGAAGACTGCTGCGTCCGCGACGGATCAGCAAGCAGAGATCGAGCTCGTCGGCCGCGACGGTCGACCCTGGTTCGTGGTCGAGCAGCCCATCGCTGGCCAACATCTGCCGTCAGCGTGGCAGGTGGGCGAGGTCGTTCGCGCTCAGTACGCCGTCACAGTGCCGGCGGATGCCCCCGTCGGCCAGAGCAATATCCGCCTGCGCCTGGGGGATGCGACACTCACACTGGGACAGATCGACGTTCAGACTGAGGGCCGGCTGTTCACCGTGCCGGACATACAGACCCCACTGCGAGCTCGTTTCGGCGACAGCATTCAGCTCCTGGGCTACGATCTGCCGGTGACCATCTTTGTGCCCGGTGAGACGGTCTCGCTGACCCTGTACTGGCAGGCCCTACGCCCTGTCGAAGGCGACTACAAGGTGTTCACCCATCTGCTAGACCCGACGGGGCAGGTTCGCGGACAGAAAGACAGTGTGCCGGCCAGCGGCACTCGCCCCACCGCCGGCTGGGCCAAAGGCGAAATCATCATCGACAAATACGAGATCCCGCTTCCGCCCGACGCGCCGGCCGGGTCATACCAGATTGAAATCGGCCTGTACGACGCGGCGACCATCGTCCGGCTGCCGGCCTACGATGCCGGCGGGAGCCCTCTGACAGACGACCGCCTTCTGCTGCCCCATGCTATTCAAGTCGAACGCTGACGAACGGATTACCGCATGGACAGGAGAAAGAAGATGGCTGATCAGACCTTGAGCGTGGTCGAGGTCCGCAATAACCTGGCTGACATCATGACCCAGGCCGCTGCGCAAGCCTGTTGTTGACAAGTCGCGATTTCCATTTCCGGCGGCGAGGGGTATAATTGAATCTGGTTATGATAGCCGTTCGTGAGTGCGTAGGCGCTTTGATGATAGATGTACGAGATCCAATATGCCGAAAGCGTCGCTGACGACTTGGCGAGTCTGCGTGCTTATGAACGCGCACGAATTCTGGATAGAATCGAAGCGCACTTAGAACACGAGCCGACACAACAGACACGAAACAAGAAGATTCTTGTGGGCTTGGTGCCACCGTGGGAACATGTAGAACCCGTTTGGGAGTTGCGTGTCGGTGAGTATCGCGTTTTCTATGACGTAGATGAGGTGGAGTCTGTTGTGAGTGTTCGAGCAATTCGGCACAAGCCGCCGCATAAGACGACGGAGGAAATACTATGAAAACGATCGGTCTTGAACAGGCGACTTTGGATGCTTGCATCAACGATGCCCAGCACGAGCGCGTGGTCGTCACACGGAATGGCAAGCCTGTTGCGCTCATTATTGGCATTGAAGGCCTGGACGAGGAACAACTGCAATTAGGGGGGAGCGACAAGTTCTGGGCACTTATTACGGAACGGCGCACAGACAAGACTCTCAGTCGCGCTGAGTTAGAGCAGAAAATTGACGGCATCAGTCATCGAAGTTCCCCGAAAAACGCCGAAGGATGAGGACATGGAGTGTACGTAGCCCACCATGTCCGAAGCTTTTTCATTAACCTGGTACGTGCATGGCCCTTCTGGTTATCGCCGGCCTATGTTGCCTGGCCGCCCTGATACTTCGCCGCCAACAATCCCTGGGGGCCGTTCGCCGCGATTGGCATCGTGACTTGCTGGCCATCGGGCTGCTGGCATTGCTGACGGCGGCCTTCTTCTGGCGCTTGCTGTTCACCGAGGGCGTGTGGATGCCGGCCGGCGGCGGTGATCTGGCCGGCTTCCTCTACCCGACCTACCACTTCGCCGCCGAGAGCCTGAAGCACGGCCAGGTTCCGCTCTGGAACCCCTACCTCTATGCCGGCGCCCCCCACGTGGCCGACATCCAGTCGGGGGTCTTCTACCCCATCAATCTGCTCGCGTTTGGGCTGAGTAGAGAAGTGACCTACCGGCTGATGGAGTTGCTGTCGGTGTTCCACTTCTTCCTGGCCGGCGTTGCCATGTACCTGTGTTTGCGCTTTCTGCGACCAACGGCGAAGGACGAAGGACGAAGGATGAATACTGAATCGTCCTTCGTCAACGAGCCAATTACGCGGCCAGCATCTCTACTTGGCGCTATTGCCCTCATGTTCTCTGATCTTTTCGTCATCCATTTCGGCAACCTGAATCTCATCGCTGTCGCGGCCTGGCTACCGCTGGTCTTTCTCGGGACACACCGGGCGCTGAATCAGCGGAGTGTCGGGTGGGCGCTTTCAGGTGGGGTATTCCTGGGCATCGCGGCATTGGCCGGCCACGCCCAGCCGTTGCAGTTCATCGTGCTTCTGGTCGGCCTGTACACGTTGTATCATCTGCTCACCGAGTGGCGGCAGGGCTGGCGGTGGGCGTCACAGACGATTGGGTTGGCGGGGCTGATCGGCGTTGTCGGCCTGGGGCTGGCAGCCCTGAGCCTGCTGCCGGCGCTGGAAATGGTGCGCTACACGCGACGCGCCGGCCTGACCTACGCCGAAGCCGCCCAGTACTCCCTGCCGCCGCAGGCTCTCATCGGCCTGCTGGTGCCGGATTTCTTCGGGCGGGGGGTGGCCGGCTTCTGGGCGCCCTGGCCCAGGGTGGAGGTGGGCTATCTTGGGGTGCTGCCGCTGCTGTTGGCGGCCGTCGGCGTCACTCTGCGCTGGCGCGAGCGCCGTCTCGAGCCTGTCGAGAGGCGTGTGGCCCTGTTCCTGGCCGGCCTGGCCCTGCTGAGCCTCCTGGTGGCTCTGGGTGAGCACACGCCGCTGCACCGCTGGGTGTATGATCTGGTGCCCGGGTTCCAGAACTTGCGAGTGCCGGCGCGGTTCGTCTACCTCACGGATTTCGCACTGGCCGCACTGGCGGCGTTGGGCCTGGATGCTCTGCTCAGGCCAGAGGCCAATCTGCGGCGCATCGCGCGGGCCGTGCCGTGGGCCGGCCTGCTCCTGGCCATGGCAGTGGCCGTTGCAGGCTATTTGCTCCTTGGCCGGTATCAGCCGGTGCCGGAGCGAGTGTCTGCTGCCCTGCGGGGCCTGGTTGTCTTCGGGTTGCTGTTGGTGGCCGGCGTGGGACTGATCGTGCTGCGGGCACGGGGCCGGCTTAGTGCCCCCCTGTTCGGCAGCCTGTGCGTGGCCCTCGTCGCGCTCGATGTAATCGGCCTGGGGATGGGTGTGGATGTGGGCCACCAGGACCCCACGGCGAATTTCCATCGTACACGCGTCGTGGAGTTTCTGAAGAGCGACGCATCACTCTATCGCATCGAGGTGCGGTCAGAGGTCTGGGGCTGGTGGAGCCCTGATGCAGGGCTGATCCACGACATTCAGGATGCCGGCGGCATTTACAACCCTCTCCGCCTTTCCGACTATCAACTGTATTGGGAGAGCCTCACAGACCGGGCCACGCGACTCTACGACTTCCTGAATGTCAAGTACCTGCTTGCCCCGCCCGACTTCGAGCTGCCGTGGGACAAGTTCGCACCCGTGCTCGACGACGGCGACATCACCGTGTATCTGAACCGGGAAGCTCTCCCCCGCATTCAGATGATCTACGACGCGCAGCTTGTAGACGATCAGACGGCCGCCTTCCACTCCGTGCATGCCGAAGGATTTGACCCGACCCAGACCGTCGTCCTCGAAGCCATCCAGCCATCCAGCCACCCAGCCATCCAGCCACCCACTCCCCCCCGCCTGGCCTTTGCCGGCTACGGCCTGAACAGCGTCGCCGTCAATGTGACCACGGAAACACCGGGCTACCTGGTGATGAGCGACGTGTGGTATCCCGGCTGGCAGGCGCAGGTTGATGGTGTTGCGGCCCCGCTGCTGCGGGCTAATTATGCTTTTCGTGCGGTTCCCGTGCCGGGCGGCAGCCACCGTGTCCGGATGTTCTTTGCACCTCTCACATGGAAGATCGGCGTGGTGATCAGCGTGGCAGCGCTCATCGGTACGATTCTGGCTGCAATTTGGTTATCACGTAGGGGCGAGGCAAAGCGGATCGAGGGTTCATTGGCGGATGAACCTACTCTCCGCCTCGCCCCTACCTTCAATGATTGAACTTCACACATGATGAACAGACACCAACGTTGGCTACTTTTGGCAATACTCCTGCTGGCCCTGGGGCTGCGCGTCTTTCGCCTGGATGGCCAGAGCCTGTGGTATGACGAGGGGACCAGCGTGGCGCTGGCCGGCCGCAGCCTGAGCACCATCACTCGCTCGGCGGCCGCCGACATCCACCCCCCGTTCTACTACTATCTGCTCCACGGCTGGACGGCGCTGGCCGGCTTCAGCCCGACCGCCGTCCGCAGCCTGTCGGCGCTCATCGGCACCGCCCTAGTGGCGCTGACGTGGGTCCTGGGCCGGCAACTCTTCGGCCCGACGGTCGGCCTGACCGCCGCGTTTCTGGCCGCTGTGTCCCCCTTCCAGGTCTACTACTCCCAGGAAACGCGAATGTACATTCTCGTGGCGATGCTGGGAGCGCTATCGATGGTCCTCGCTTTTGCACTTGTGAAGCGAGAAATAGGGACTAGAGATTGGAGATTGGCATCTGAAAGCCCAATCTCCAATCTCCAATCGCTAATCTTGTGGGCTGTCTACATCGTCGTATCAGCGCTGGTGCTGTACACTCACTATTTTGGCTTCACGGTGTTGCTGGCGGAGAATCTGACGATCGGCCTGTGCGTGTTGCTCGAGTGGCGGCGCAGGCGGGGGTTCGCCGTCCGGTGGGCGGTCGCCCAGGTCGTGGTGGTGTTGCTTTACATGCCGTGGCTGATGTTGACGTGGCGACAGGTGCAGGCGTGGCCGGCGGTGAGCCAACCCTTCAGCCTGGCTTTCCTGCTGCGGGACACGTTGCGCGTCTTCAGTCTAGGCCTCAGCGTCGAACCGCACCTCACGCTGGTCATCTGGATCTTCGGCCTTTTCCTCCTCCTGGGCCTGACCATCGGCTGGATACGCAATACGCAATACGGAATACGCAATTCCGAAGGATTGTGCTGGCTGTTCGCCGCCCTGTACCTCCTGGTTCCCCTCGCCACGATGTACCTCCTCTCCCTGCGCCGGCCTCTCTACAACCCAAAATTTCTGCTCCTGGCCACCCCGCCTTTCCACCTCCTCATCGCCCTGGGCATCTATCGCGCATCGCGCATCATGCATCACGTTTCACGTTTCACGCTATACGCAATCCCTGTCGCCCTGCTTATCACCCTTTCGATCCCAACCGCTCGCTCACTCCACAACTACTACTTCGACCCCCGCTACGCGCGGGACGACTACCGGGGCATCGCTCGCGTTGTGGAAGCCACAGCCAGGCCCAATGACGCGGTGCTGCTCAACGCCCCCAGCCAGATCGAGGTCTTCGACTACTACTACGACGGTGCGTTGCCACAGTACCCTCTCCCCCGAGAACGGCCGCCAGACGCCGGCAAAGTCCGAGCCGAGCTCGAACAGATTGTCAGTCAGCACAACCGAATTTACGGGATCTTCTGGGCCACGGACGAGAGCGACCCCGAAGGGATTGTCGAGAATTGGCTGAATGACCATGCCTACAAGGCCATGGACGCCTGGTACGGCAATGTGCGGCTAGTGTTGTACGATGTGCCGCCGGCGGCCGACCGGGGCACGACCGAGGACATCGGGGCGCAGCTCGGGGGCAAGATCATGCTACAGAACCTGACCCTGCTCACCCGAACGGTCGAGGCCGGCGATGTGCTGCCCCTCACACTGCGCTGGAAGGCGAGCGCGCCGATCGAAACACGCTACAAGGTCTTTGTCCAGTTGCTCAGCCCGACGAACCAACTGATTGCCCAGCGTGATTCCGAGCCGGGCGGCGGTGCCCGGCTGACCATAACCTGGCAACCCGACGAGACCATTATCGATCGCTATGGCCTCTGGGTGCCGCCGGGCACGCCGCCGGCTGACTACCGGCTCATTGCTGGCATGTATCATCTGGAGACAGGTCAGCGGCTGCCTGTGACGCGCAACAGGCGGCCGTCCGGCGATTTCATCGACCTGGGCATCATTCGCGTGGTCGCCCCCAGGGTCCCACCCCCCGTCGAGGCGCTGAATCTATCTCAGCGGGTGCAGCAGGATTACGGGCCGGTGCGGCTCCTGGGGTACTCGCTGGACAAGCGCGGTGCCGAAGGCCAGCCCGACGTGCCCCTGTTCCCGGGCGACACACTACGCATCACCCTGTTCTGGCAGGCTCAGGCTGCACCCGGCTTCGATCTGGAACTGGCGCTCACTTTGCTGAAAGGCAGCCAGGTGCAGACTCAAATCAAAGCGACACCCACGGACGGCCTGTACCCCGCATCGCGCTGGTCAGCCGGAGAGGTGATCCGCGATGCCCACGATTTCCCGCTGTCGGCCAATCTGCCGCCGGGCCACTACCGCTTCCGCATGACGGTCTCGCGGGCCGGCGGCGATACGTTGAGCCCTGCGTTAACCATTCCGATAACATTGCAAGCTGGGCGCGGGCAGGGGTGAGGGGGGATGAGAAGTCCATCTTGACACCAGACACGCTCCCGTGTATGCTTGTTCAGAAGCGCATCACAGATCACAGAATCCTGAGGCAGGCTAACCGGTCCAGATCAAAGCGGCTTCCCATCTAGCCAACTATTCTCAGATCAGGCCCATGAAGCAAGGGACGAAGTACTATCCTCTGTACGAATATCTGAAACAAGACCCGGGCCACGAAGGAGCCATTGAGCTAACCTTCGATCAGATTGAGGCCATTCTTGAGGCACGGCTGCCGGCCAGCGCCCGGCGACTGCGCTCGTGGTGGGCCAACTCGGCGGGGCCGGCGCGGGTGCAGGCAGCGGCCTGGATGGAGGCTGGCTATCACGTGAAATCCGTTGATTTGGAGCAAGAGCGTGTGTTGTTCGCGCGCCCCGAACGTCCCTATCGGCTGGCAGGCGATCCAGGCGAGCTGGAGTGGAATGCGCAGACCGTCAGAGCCTTGCGCCAACACATGGGCCTGACTCAGCAGGAACTGGCCAGCCGGCTCAACATGCGACAACAAACCATCAGCGAGTGGGAAACTGGCCTGTACAAGCCACGCGGTGGAAGCATCGCCTTGCTCAACCTGATCGCCGAACGCGCCGGCTTCTATGAGGCTGTAGCGGAGGACCCGGCTGGTGCAGAAAACAAGCCTTAAAACGTAACTGCTCAGCCACCCTCCCGCAGGTTGCTGAGAACGATGCTTCTGCCTCTGAGGCCAGGCCTGTAGCCGTGGTTCTCGGCGAAAGAAGGCTCAAACCTGCGGGAGGGTGAGTAGTATAACCTTAAAATTTTGACTCTGCCGCTGTCAGCACCTTGACATCTACACGGAATCGTGTTATAATGTTCCTGCGAGCGCAGCCTGCAACTGCGCTCGCATTCAGACCTGTGATACACGAAAACGTGTCAATTTGATGAACAAGGGGGTTGGTATGGGGGCCTATTCACTCAGCACGCTGGTTCGGAAATGGGGTCGGGGCGAGTTGACCGTAGAGCAAGTGGTGGGGCAGATTCTGCTGCACCTGCAGGAACTTCAAGAGACAGTGGCCAGCCTGGAGCGCCGCGTATACTATTCGACGAGGCCTGGTCCGGCCCAGGGCTCGGTAGGGACCTCGGGACGCCGTCGCTGGTCGCCCGAAGAGGGTGAGGACAATGAGGAGCGTGGGTCATGACGTGCTCCGTCTGCTGCGGCCCGCTCGAGCGCCGGCCCTCAGTCCACACCATCAGCCGGTCTCAGTACCACATGATGATCTATGAGTTGCCCCTGTGGCTGTGCCGGCGGTGCGGGGAAGCAATGTATACGGAAAGCCAGGTGGACGCCCTGGACGAACTCATCCAGAGTGCTGACCGCTACGTAGCGGCCTTGCTGAAAGCATCACCCTGACCATGAATCGTCGATGGTGACTACTTTGGCAGATGGGCGTCAGAATGGGAGGGCTGCATGAGCACCGAAATCTCCATCACGCTGGATTTTGAGACGCGGGACAAGATCGAGAACTACGTGAAGCGAGGCCACTTCAGAAGCGCCCAGGAACTTATCGAAACGGCTGTTCGCCAGTTCCTGTACGAACTGAGCCTTCGGGATACGGAGTGGCCCCGCAAGACAGGCATCTTCGAGCGAGAGATCGTGGACGAACTGGGCGAGATCCGGCGCGTGCAGGAAAGCCGGCCCGGCGATGATCCTGGCCTCCAGTCATAAACGTGATGTCCCATCGGCCAGACTCTAGGGCGCTGCCCCCTCGCCCAGCACTTTTGTCCCGAACTGCACGGTCTTCGTGCCGGACTGGAAATCGCGCGGCGTAAGCTCGATTGTGCGAGGGCTACTCAAGCAGTTCGTCAGCAGGCGACCCTGATACCCCATCGAAAGATCGACGCTGACAGTGAGGCCCCCTGAGGAATCGAAGCCGGAGAAGTACACCAGGCCGAACGATGTGGTCTGGCGTATCTCCCGCGAGCCGTTGGGGAAGCTGATCGTAACCGGGACACTCTCCAACGGCACATCTACGCCGTTCTTGAAGAAACCGTCACACCGGTAGTCAAGAAACACGCGCGCTATCAGGCTGGATCGGCCGGGAGGTGGCGGCGGGGGTGTTGCGGTGATCGTCGCGGTCGGTGTGGGAGTCGGTGTTGGCGTTGCAGCAGAGCATCCGTACTGGGCAACGACACCCATCACATCCAGAATGTTGATGGCCTGGTCGGGCACGACGTCGTACTGCAAACAGGCCTCGGCCGGGTCTCTCCAGCAGCCTGCGACGAGCTGCACGTCTGACATATCCACCCTCCCATCTCCATCGACGTCGTGGCACTCGGCAGGCGCCACTGTTGGCATCTGCGTGGGTGTACTACTGGGAGTGGCCGTCGGAGTGGGGGTGGATGTGACTGTCGGTGTGGCAGTCGGCGTGGGGGTCGCCGCCGGCAAGAGTGTTCCCGTCGGCGTTTGAGTCGCTGTGC
>CAZHMV010000183.1:6268-10763 GCA_964532665.1 uncultured Anaerolineales bacterium | reverse complement strand
CCTTAGCTCAGCGAACCGGGTGTTCAGGCCCCCGGCCGCGGTATGCGTCGATAAAACTCATTGTCACATCTTTGCCAAAGGCATCCAGCCGCAACATCTTCCCCCAGGCGGTCAGGATGATCGCCTGACCCAAACCTGGCCTGGGCGCCACGACCACGCCATCCCACTCGCCAGTGAAACGTTCCGCCAGGTCCTGCAATGCCTGCAAGACCGTCGGCTCCGGTTGGTCGTAGTAGATCACCACATACCCGTGTTCCAGCGAGTGGACCAACTCTTCCGGCACCTGCTCGGTGGTATAGAAGCCCGGCTTGACCGATGCATCGTGGTGGGACCCGCAGACGGGTGGGCCCGTGGCGTAATCGACCTGAGTGCCAGGCTGTACGTGATCGCGGCTTGGACAGGGAAAGGTCTCCACCTGGCTCAAAGCGGTCTGATCAGCGGGCGCAGTTCCCTCTGTGTCTAGTGCTGATGAGCGGCTCGAGAAGGCCAACCAGCCGGCCACGGCCAGAGCGGCGACGAGCACCACCGCCGCTGCGCCGATGACAGGCCTGGAGAATGGGGCACGGCCGGCCCGAGTACGCCCCGTTGCTTCCCGGATGGGGGCACGAGATGTCTTTGCGCCCGTCTGCTTTTCCTTCCGCCGTTTCTTTGCCACAATATGCTCCTCTTGCAAATGCTGATGACTTCTGCCAACGATGATCATTGATGTCAGTTCAAACAACGTACACGTCCGCGCGGGTAAGCGGCAGTTCAGCGCCACCGCTCCGGCTTTTCGACAGCAGCGCCTGGAAGACGTTGATCCGCCCCACCTCAAAGCCGTAGGCCGAGGCGGCCATGAACAGCCGCCAGGTGCGATAGGTGCGCTCGTCCTTGAGGCGCACCGCCTCGGCGTGACGCGCTTCCAGATTGCGCACCCAGTGACGCAGCGTGAGGGCGTAGTGTTCGCGCAGGCTTTCCACGTCCCGCACCTCGAAGCCAGGCCTCTCGGCCACAGCCAGCGCGTCGCTGATGGGTACCAGCTCGCCATCCGGGAACACGTAGCGCTGGATGAACTGACCGCGATGAAGCAGGCGGCGATCCAACCAGCCAGGCGACTGTTCCTTCTGGGCGGCGATGCCGTGGTTGAGGAACAGGCCACCCGGACGGAGGAGCCGGAACGCACGCTGGAAGTAGGCCGGCAACTTCGCGCGCCCGACGTGCTCAAACATGCCCACGCTCACGATCTTGTCGAAGGGCTCGGCCGGGTCCAGGTCGCGGTAGTCGCGCACCTCAATGCGGACGCGGCCGGTCAGCCCCGCACGCGCGATCCAGTCCTGGCCGTACTCGGCCTGCGGCCGGCTGAGGGTAATACCGGTGGCCTGCACACCATACTTTTCGGCGGCATACACCACCAACCCACCCCAGCCACAGCCGATGTCCAGCAGCCGCTCGCCGGGCCGCAGCCGCAGCTTGCGGCAGATGTGCTCGAATTTGGCGGCCTGGGCAGCGTCGAGGCCGGCCTCAAGGGCCTGAAAGTAGGCGCACGAGTACGCCATCCACCGGCCCAGGAAAAGCGCGTAGAAATCGTTGCCGACGTCGTAGTGATAGGTCACCGCCGCACGGTCGCGCCGGCGTGAGTGGCGCAGGCCCCGCAGCCGGGCCGGCCGGCGCCCCGCCCGGAAGACCTTGGGCGGATCGGTGGCCGGCAAGGTCATGACCTGCCGCGCGAGACGCAGCCAATCGCCCGGAGCGCGAGAGTCGAACTCTGCCGTCAGGCTCATGGCGGCGATGATGTCCCCTTCAATGTCGAAGTCACCGCGCAGATATGCCTCGGCCAGGGTGAGTTCGCCCGGTGGGATGAGCATGCGCCGCAGCGCGCCGGGATGGTTGAGCACAAGAGTGAAGCGGGGTTCTACGCCCCCATCAGCGGAAAGTGTCTGCCCGTCCCACAGGCGAATGGCAAAATCGCGCCGGTTGTGTGGCCCGAAGAGTCGCGCTAACACCGCACGCGTTGTGCTGACAGCAGAGCTCTGGGCGCTTGAGGCGATTGAGTGGGCCGATTCGGTAGTAATGGTCATGATGTTCTCCTCCTTTCCTGCCTGGTTTCCGAGGTGCTATCGTAAAGATTATAGCACGTTCTGGCCACACCCAAATCGTTCCTGGTGAACATAAGTGGCCAGAGATCATCGGGGGGCCGGCTGTGCCAGTGACCCTCCGCATCAGCCATGTAGACCTCAAAGTCCTCATCCACAAACTCCGATAACACCTGCCAACAGGCTCCGCAGGGCGGAGCGCCGGTGGGCGTGACGAGCGCCAACGCCCGTACTTCGCGCGCACCCCTGGCAATCGCGGTGAACACGGCCACCCGTTCGGCGCACATCGTCAGATTGTAGGAGGCGTTCTCAACGTTGGCCCCTGTAACAATTTTCCCTTCATTCGTCAACACAGCCGCCCCGACGCGAAAGTTGGAATAGGGGGTATAGGCTGACTCACGGGCCTCCTCTGCAGCGGCCAGTAAGGGTATGCGCCATTGCCGGCCAAGCCTACTCATCGTTCTCCCTCCTCCTCGCTTTCCGCTAACATGTTGCGGCACATAGTGAAGATGCCAGTCAGCACTGCCGCGGCACCGACGAATTGCCACGCGCCAAAGGGCTCACTCAGCACCGTGATGGCCAGCACAATCGTAACTATCGGCTCGACATTGGTCAGACAGGCCGCCCGGCTGGGGCCGACCATTGTCACCCCGACGAACAGGCCGAGGAAACCAAAGACGAAAAAGACCGCCGCACCTGCCAGGCCGATCCAGCCCATGGCAACCGCCGGCCAGGTGAGACCGACACCCAGCGCACCGGCGACACCGAACAAAGCCGTATTGACCAATGCCACGTACAGGTTCAGCACCATGGGCGGGACTGAGCGCATCAGCCGGCTGCCAAACACCATCGCGACCGCGAAGCTCACCGCTGAGAACGCGGCCAGGAGAACGCCGGCCGGGTTGAGGGCTGTTCCCGCCAGCCCGAGAAGCAGCACCAGGCCGGCCAGCGAGAGAACCTGGCCGCCGAACGTGAGAACGTGCGCCCTGCGATCCTCACTGGCCAGCCCTTCGACAAAGCCTGTCCTGAGTTTATCGAAGGGCTCAGGACACCGCTTTTCCTGGCCAGTGATAGTTGCCAGCAGGGTGACCATGAGCGGGTAGGTGTAATAGATGAGAGCCGCCAGGGAAACCGGGATGTAGCGGATGGAGCCCAGGTAGGTGAATGAGAGCACCCCCAGAAGCAATGCCAATCCCAGCGTCTGCCACAGTCGCCGGCCGGCCAACCGCCACGGCTGGCGGCGCCAGGTCAAATAGCCCATCACCGCCAGGCCGGCCAGCGCATAGCGCACCACCATGACCGCGACCACATTGACACCGCCGTCGTAGGCCAGCCGGGCGAAGGGGGTCACCGCCCCAAAGCTGGCCGCCGAGAGCAGCACGACCAACAACCCGAGACCACGTCGTGATAGTATGTCACGGACCACGTGATGCCGGCCCAGTCGCGACCGCACGGAGCGTGTGCCGAGTGTCTGATCGAGCGTGGACATGATCGCCCTTGCGTTGGTCATTGGTCGTTCGTCGTTTGTCGCGGCGCATCTGCAGGGGGCAGAGAAGCTACCACCACCGAGTTGTCTCCACCGTGAGGGTTGCGCACATAGCCATCAGGCTGACAGTCGTTGCACCACTGTTGCCCGTCGATGAGATAGCGAAATTGATATGCCTGGCCGGCATCCAGCTCCAGCGTGATCACCCAGGCTCCATCGGACCGTCGCTGGGTCAGGGGGTGGGCAGTACGATCCCACTGGTTGAAGTCGCCCACCAGGTGGACCTGGCTCGCCCAAAGGCTGGCCGGCAGCTCAAACGTGACCAGTATTTTCCCCTCTCGGGGAGAGGGCGCTTTTCTGATCATTACGATTCGAATGTCATGAGAATAGCCCCCGATCCAATTCGAACAGGTCATCGCGGAACAGCGCATCGGGGGCCGGCAAAGCGCCGGCGTCGTCAATCACAACCACATGCTTCAGCGCCTCATACAGCTCGCTGCACTCCCAGCAGCAATCCAGGTGCTGCCGAACCCGAGATAGAAGCTCGCTGCCGGCCTGGCCACCGAGCTCAGCGTCCACGTAGGCTGCCATCCACTCGCGACAGCGCGGACAATCAATACCGCCATCTGAAGGCGCGAACAGTGCACCGACCCACCATGGTGATTTCGGCTGTGTCATCAAGCCACCTCCCTCTCCAATGCCGGCGTGTTGAACACCTCCAGCTCAACCCGCCCTTCGGTGAAGACGTGGGCCACGTATTCCCTGGTAATTCCCTGTTTAATCAGCGCATCACGGAGCCTGGCTCGCGCATCGTGGGCGATTTTGTAGACGTTGTTGCGATTGGTTCCCAGAGCCTCTGCAATGACGTCGGTTGGCACCCGCTGAAAGAGTGTGTTGATCAGAACAAACTGTTGCCGTTCAGTCAGCACCTCCTGCA
>CAZHMV010000183.1:3691-6168 GCA_964532665.1 uncultured Anaerolineales bacterium | reverse complement strand
TTGGCCGCCGAATCCTCGATCATCACGCACTCTTCCCCCCGCGCTCCGATGGCATCCAGAACTCTCTGGTAGGACGTCGGCTCCGGCTTGCCCACGAAATCCATGAAGCGGATGTCGAAAATGTCCTGGAAGTGGCCGGCCACCCCCAGGATGCGCAGCACGCGGTCAGCATACTCGACGGGGGCATTGGTGAAGACCCACTTCTCCGCCGGCAACTGGTGCAACAAAGCGTCCAGCGCCGGGTTCGGTTTCAAGTAACGTTCCACCGGAATGTCGTGGACATCGGCCAGGAAGCGGCCCAGATCCAGGTCAGTATTGCGCAGGACGCCCTCGGTGCAGGAGCCATACTGCCAGCAGTATTCGGCCTGAAGCTGCTCAGCCTTCGGCAACCGCAGCCCCATCTTCCGGGCGAAGTAGTGGATGATGCGCCGATCCAACTCCTCCATCAGGCCCGCTTGTGGCGCGTAAAGAGTGTTGTCCAGGTCGAAGAGAATATGGCGAATCATTCCTGCATTGCCCCTCGATTGCCGCCACCACTCAACACGAATCCAATCATGGTATTCTTCGCTCCTACGTCAATCCAGCGAAAAGATCAGTGTCATCCCTCTGGTTATAGTCCCAGGGACGACTTGACCATGCCAGATAAAAGCGCTGCTGTTTCAGGCCTTCTTCACCCACCTGCTCCAGCAGTGATCCCCAACAACCGCGCTGACTTTGGTAACAACGCATGGCCTGAAGTTGGTAATTCACATACTCTGAAGCATCGATCACCACGTGGGCGTGTTCAGCCAACCGGGTCCCAGGCATGCACACATAGAACAATCGTGAGAGGCTGCCATTTCCATCCCGCTGCGCGCGACGGAAGGCCACCAGTGTGGCCCAACCGACCGCTACGTGATCTGGGTGGCCGGTGTGGCCCTGGGGGCCGAAGGTAATCACAACCTGCGGACGAATCTGTCTCATCCATCGGACCAGTTCCTGTTGCAACGGTTCCGGATCCCCCACGCCGAGCTTACTATCCGGAAATCCGAGCACGATGGTTTGCCTGATTCCCAGAATGCGAGCTGAGCATTGCAACTCGGCCACACGAAGCCGGCCCATCTCTTCGGGGGGTACCGGTTCGGGCAGGCAACATGAGACCGCCGCCTCACCGCGAGTGGCACAGATCAGCGAGACATCGACGCCGGCATGGGCATACTTTGCCAGCGTGCCGGCTGGCCCGCAAGTCTCATCATCGGGGTGAGCGAACACGGCCAGCAAAGACAGACGGCCCATACCCCCTCCTCAACATCAACACCGACCAGCTCAATCGCCAGCGTAATCGACACCCAATCGCTCGGCCAGCTCGGCCGGCGTCGGCAGGCTGTAGAAATCGTCGCCGATCTGGATCGCCGGCATCGTGAACTGGCCCTGGTTGACGTCAGCAACGTGCATGCCGGCCTCCAGCTCTTCCTCAACATCAATCAATGCGTAGGGCATCTTGCAGGTATCCAGAAAAGCCAGGATCTCTGTGCATCGATCACAGGCATACACAATGATGGTTGGTCCAACACGTTTCTGTTCTGATTGAGACATTACATTTCCTCACTTCCAAAAGTTAAAGCTGATCTGTCGTTAGCCGCGCGCGCCGGGTACCGGGCGGCCCACACCCGATACCCGGTTGCGCGCGGGTGCAAGGAGGAGAACAGCTAGCACATAGAGAGAACCGGTGATCCGAATCTTACACAGGTTCTTCTACCACCCGAGGGTCAGCCGGCGTTGAGGCTCCTTGCCCCTCCTCCGACATCGGCTCTGGCCGGCGCTCGGCCAGCCAGGCAGAAGTACCTTCAGGATAATAGAAGCAGCTTATGACGCATACTGCCAGAGCCTGTCCAACCGCGGCCAGAGGCACCGCCAACAGGACCCCCAGCAGACCGAACAGAGAGCCCAAAACCAGCGAAGCCAGAATCACGGTCAGCGGATGTAGCCCCGTCGTGTGCGACTGCAACCGGGGCACCAGGGCCTTGTCCTCGATCTGCTGGACCGCCACGAAGAACACGGCGATAATCAACGCCCGAGTTGGACTCTGGGACAAGGCCAGCGTGAAGGGGCCGATGGCCGCCAACAGCGGGCCAAAGAAGGGAATCGCTTCCAGAAAGCCGGCCAGCACCCCAAAGAGCAGCGCGTACGGAACCCCCAAGATCGCCAGACCTGCGCCCGTCAGCACCCCCACCGCCAGGCCGCTTAGCGCCACCCCCTGCAGATAGCCGCGCAGCTTGCCGGCCACCTCTCGCCCCAGGACATCCGTCATCACCCGGTGTTGGTCTGGCACCAGGCACAAAGCCATCTGTCACAGGTGCCGGCCATCCAGCAGCAGATAGAAGGCGACGAGCAAAACGAGCAGGCCGGCCAGCACACCCTGGACCGCCAGGCCGGCATAGCCAGCCGCCCGCACCGACAGCCCGGCCAGCCAATCCGGCGTTGGTCCCAGGCCGGCC
>CAZHMV010000183.1:0-3591 GCA_964532665.1 uncultured Anaerolineales bacterium | reverse complement strand
CCCAGTATCTGCCGGCGCGACAGCCGGGCCGCGATGGTCAAGGCCGGGCCGGCGGCATCCAGATTGACGTCGTTCTTGTTGCCATCTCGTTTCATTTTCGCTGCTCGCTGTCCAGATAGGTGGCCGGAACGCCGTTGTCCCGGCCACCCGGCTGTGACCGCTGCTATACGCTCTCAGAGACGCGGTCACTCAGGATCTCTGAAGCGGAGCCGTTTCACGTCCTGCTCAGGACAGGCGACAGGATCCGTTACAGCAACGCGCCACAGGTCGTAGCATCCAGTGACGAAGCGTTACCTTGGTTGAGCCAAACAAGCAGCATCACCTCCTTCGAAGTAGGAGCTTTCTCGGAAAGCCTGTAACACCAAGTGGAGTACGCAATACGCAGTACGAAATATGTGCGTACTGCGTATTGCGTACTTCGTTGCTCGCCAGGCGTGAGCAACACTTTCCGAGAGAACTCAATAGGATCGCAGTCCATCACATCACAGTCCACCCAGAGCAGCCACCAGGCTGGCCGCTGCAGCTTCCGGCGAGATGACGTTCTGGGCGATCAGCGCGATGGGAATCACCATGGCGACGTGGGCAATGAGCGGCACCACCGGGAACCATCGCGGGAACCTGATCATGGGCATCATGGGCGGCATAGCCACCATCATGGCGGCCCAGACGAAGACGCCCCAGGCGATGGCCAGCCACCACGAGCCGTGGCCAAACAACAGCAGGTAGCTGATGGCAAAGGTCGAACCGATCGCGAAGTGCCACAGATACCCCAGCGTCAACACCGCCCCTTTCGACACACCTGCCTCAGACAGAGTCCGTGGAAAGGCCCGCTCCATGAAGCCTCGGAAAGCCGCCATGGGTATTCTGGGCATACCTCGGGGTTGATCGTAAGTCAGGTTGTGGCCATCGCTCATGGCCCGGTCCATGGTCCCCATGATGGTCCGGCGGTCCTGAGCCGGCATCTTTGATAACAGTTCCATCTGCGTTCCCATCACCGCCTGACGCTTGACCTCGGGCAACTCCCCCAGACCGCGTTGCATCGCGCCGACGACAAACAGCCGGACGTGGTCGGGCAGGCGGGTCATGGCCTGGAGGCGTTGGCGCATCATCTCGCGCCGTTGCCCGTCCGGAAGCTCCGCCAGGTGGAAGACGGACTGGGCGATCATGTTGCGCTGCAGTTGCGGTGCCAGCCCCAGGGCGATGGCCCCGAACATCCGCGGCATGTCCATGGGAAAGGCACCCAGTTCCACCCCGATCAGACGGACGATGTCCAGGGCTGTGGTAGCCAGGATGCCGGCCACCACCCCCCACAGCACCAGCCCGGCCACCGGGTTGTCCGTGACCAGCGCGCCGATGAGCCCAGCAAGGAACACAGCCAGCGACGGCACGCCCCACCACTTGAACAGCGTCCGCGCCGGGATGCCCAGGGTGCGGTCGATGGTGAGAATACCCACCGGCGCCCCCAGGCTGACGAAAACCAAAATCCACAGAATCCAATTCATGTCACTTCATACCTCCTCAGTCGAAAGATGACCGGCACTTCGAAGTGCCGGTCACCTGAACGCTCACGGGTTAGGAGCTCCCTCGTGCGGCCAGGGAGCCGGCCAGGATCGCGATCACGGCGCCGGTGATGATGGACAGAACCAGGGCCGTGCCCCCATACCCGAAGATGAACGGGGCCACGATCAGCCACACGCCGCCCAGCGCCGACAGCCAGTAGAGGTTGTCGATCAGCGGGAAGACGCCGGCCACCAGGCCACCCGCGAGCTGGGCGACCACACCGGCTGTGCCACCGAAGTCGAAGATGAACGCCATCACAATGGCCCAGGCCCCCAGAGCCACGGTGAGCCAGCGTACCGGGTTCACCCATCCGGGGACGGCTTCGCGGGTTGCTGGCCGAGGTGTCGGTGCCGGCCGTGACGCGGGTTGGGCTGCGGGTGCCGCCTGGGGTTTCATGGCCGTCATGCCTTGCATGGCGCTCATCATGACCTGCTTCTGCGCCGCCGGCAATCCCTGAATCGCCTCCTGGACAATCTGCATTTCCTGCATGCGTTGCTTTTCCGGCAAGGTCTGCAGGATGCCCATGTGGGTTTGCATCAAGGTCTTGCGCTTCTCTGCCGGGAAGTCGGCCAGGATGCGCGTCCGCGTGCGTACGATCTTGTAGAAGTCGTTCTCTGGCAGGCCCTGCAGCGCCTGGAGCATCATGCGCATGGACTTCTCACGCTGGGCATCGTCCATGTCGTAGAACATGTTGAGGCGCTCTTCCATCATGGCCCGCCGGCCCTCTTCGGGCTGCTTCGCCAGGGCGGCCACCATGTCGCCCATGTTCATGCCGGCTGGTGGTGCTGCGGCTTTGGCCGGTTCTGCGGTCTTGGCCGGCATGTCCCCCTTCATCCTGGACATCATGGCCTGGACGGTTTTGCGATCCTCGGGGCTCAGTTCGGGCATGATGGCCTCCACCGCTCCCATCTCCCGCATCATCCGCTCCTGGCCCAAACCCTGCAGGATTTGCATGTGGGTTCCCATCAGCGTGTTCCGCTGCTCCGGCGTGAAGGCACAGAGCACCTCTGTTCGCGTTTTCACCAGCTTGCGCAGGTCCGCATCAGACAATCTGTGCAGAGCTTCGACCATCCCCGTCATCGCCTGTCGCCGCGTGTCGTCGGGCATCTCGTTGAACATCTTGAGTCGATCTTCCATCATGGTCTTGCGTTGACTTTCGGGCATGGTGGCCAGGCTGGCTACCATGTCCCGCATACTCACTGCCATTTGGCTTTACCTCCTGCCCCATCAGGGGCTGTTTGGGTATCGAACCTCCCGCATTTATCGACGACAGATACACCTACTCCCACTTTTCCCTTTTCACCTTCTCACCTTTTCCCCCTTTCTCCTTGTCACCCCGTCCCCTTCCTTCCGCTGCCTGAACCACCTGTTGGACGTTGCCCAGGCAACAGGAACCCTGGGGGTTGGTGATCTCACACTCGCACTTGCCCTCCCGAACGCCCTGAGTGATCAGATCGGCGACAGTACTTCGTCCGGTACGTGCGATCTCTTCCCAGATGTCGTGGGGGGTAAACCCGAAGCAGTAGCACGCCGGCACACCATCCCAGGGTTCTTTCTGGAAGACGGGCACCTGCACTTGTTCCTTGGTGTAGACCTGGGTTCCGTCCTCGGCAAAGTAGACCACGCTGCAGTCCGAAGCTGCACAGAAGAAGTAAGGCCGCTCGTCCCGCAACTCATGTGGGGCGGTATTCAAGAAGCTCTGCAGCGTGATAGGCCGAACCCGCCTGCCCCGGTGGCCCGACTCGGGACAGGTTCCGGACCGGGTTGGCCGGCTATGCTCGTTCTCGATGATACAACACTCTTCCAACGTTATCCTCCCTGAAATCTCGTCGATTGCATGATGCCCATGCCCCCCAAGGGGATTGAATTTCGCGAAAAAAGAGAGGGGGTTGACATGCCTGGCCCGACACGACACGGTCGGGCCAGGCATGTCAACCTTCCCGAATCAGCCGGCGCAGCAACTCAACATCGCCACATCTTTCTCGAAGGTCTGGGCCGCCAGCTTGATCCCTTCCGCCAGCGTCAGGTACG
>CAZHMV010000182.1:0-10814 GCA_964532665.1 uncultured Anaerolineales bacterium | reverse complement strand
CTGCGCCCCATGAATGGGGCCTTCCCGCTCGAAAAGGTGCCGAAAGCCCGATTCATCGGGCGCTGCTGTGTAGCACGGGCACTTCATGCCCCGGCGGGCGCCGATCGAAGGGCCGCCACTACGGGCACTTTCCAGATAGGCTCTTACTCAACCTGAAGGAGGAGGAAAATGATCGGTATCGCTGCACAGGTTAGCCTGTATCCTTTGCGACAGGTGTCCCTGTCGCCGGCGATTGACGAGGCGCTGCGGGTGTTCCGGGAGCATGGCCTGGACGTGGAACCGGGCGCCATGAGCAGCATGATCGTCGGCGACGATGCCGCCGTCTTCGCTGCCTTGCAAGAGACCTTTCGTCGTGTTGCTGAGCAGGGCCAGGTGGTGATGATCGTGACCTTTTCCAACGCCTGTCCAGTGCCGAGTAAGACGGAGGAGTCCATCGCTTACAGTGCGATTGGTCACGTCGAAAGCGATTTTGATGAACCCGCAGCGCCGGCTGAGATGCGGGCCACCGAATCTCGGATCGTTCTCGATCCGGCTGTGGTGGAGGGGCTGACGGGCCTGGAGCCGGGCCGGCAGGCCATGGTCGTTTTCCACTTTCACCGTTCCCAGGGCTATGACCTGTACCAGCATCCTCAAGGCGATGAGAGCCGGCCTCGGCGTGGCGTCTTCGCCCTGCGCAGCCCGCGTCGCCCCAACCCCATTGGCGTAACCGTGGTGGACCTGGTGGCGATTCAAGGCAACGTGTTACGGGTACGGGGTCTGGATGCACTCAACGGCACGCCGGTACTGGACCTGAAGCCGGCATGATCGGAGATTGTTCCATCACCTCCTATGACCACGGCTTTGGCCATTTGAGCAGTGAGCATCCCTGGATGCGAATGGGCCTGCAAGATGCCGGCCTGCCTGGCAGCGCTATCGGCAGGTCAGATGTTTCCTTTCGACGATTCTTGCATCTATACATAAGGGGACAAAGGTTGAACAAGGGGGGGAATGCAAGCTATGACCGAGTTCAAACGTCTTCTGGTTCCTTTGGATGGGTCACATCTGGTATCTTCTCAACAACAAATAGGGGTGAAAGTCGCACCTTGCTCCGCCTGGATCGCCAGATCCAGCCTCGGGGCGACAGATTTGACAATCCGTCGTGAGCATAACAAGCGCAATGCCTGCCCCAACCCCCAGGCATTGCTGGCAAGAATGACCTGCATTGGGGCGGGCAATTCATTGCTGGCCCCGTGCGGCTTGCCCCTGGGAACAGGCCCCCAGGATCGTGCCGGATCGTGGCCCCACATTCCCTCACGTGACCGGCACTTGCGAAATTGACCGCAAAGTCATCGTCTCAAGCACGGCTCACGTGTCGGTGTGGCCAAAACTGGCTCGCAAGTGCCGGCCACGTGAACGGATCCCTTAACCACCAAGCAGGGCGACAAAATCCGTCGCCAATGCGACGAGAATGGTCAGCACCGCCATCCAATTAACCCAGCGCGGGTTTCGGGCCGCACCGACAATCCGCCGGTCGTTGGAAAGAACTAACAGCATGAGGATAAGGATGGGCAGGAGGACGCCATCCAGAACCTGGCTGTAGAAGAGCGCCTCCGCCGGGCGGAAGTTGGGCCACAAGGAGATCAGCGCACCGCCAACCAGGCTGCCGGCCAGCACGATGTAGAAGCCGCGGGCATGCGCCGCCTGGGCACCCAGGCCCTCCGGCCAACCAAACAGCTCAGCCACAGCATAGGCGGTGGATCCGGCCAGCACTGGCAGAGCCAGTAGCCCCGCGCCCAACAGACCCACGATAAACGCCGCCTCTCCCAGGCGTCCCAGGGGGGCTAACGCCCGCGCTGCGTCGGCCACGTCCGCGATTTGCCCACCGCCGGCATGAATGGTCGCTGCAGCGGCCACAATGATGAAGAAGGCAATCAAATTGCTGTAGATCATGCCCACCCAGACGTCCACATCCTCGTGGGCGGCCTGAACCGTTATCCCCTGATGCAACTCCTCCACCTCTTCACCAGCCTGCCAAAAGAGCAGGTAAGGCGAGATGGTCGTGCCCAGCAACCCCAACGCGGCGATGAGCCAGGCCCGTTGTGCCACGACGCGCGGCAACAAGGTGGCCAGCACGACCACACCCCAGTCTGGCCGGGCCGCAACAGCCGCCACGACGTAGGTTAACAGCACAGCGGTCAGCACCGTCAGGATTTTCTTCACCTGGGCATACCCTTTGTGCAAAATCAGGACCAGTATCAGCAAGATGAAGGGAACAAAGACCTCCCAGCGGACACCGGTGAGCATTTCCAGCACCGCGGCTACGCCGGCTGTATCCGCCGCGATGGTCGCCACGTTGGCCACAGCCAGTAGCAGTACGATGAGGAAGCTGACAGCGCGCCCATATCGTTCCTCGATGACGGCAGCCAGGCCATCGTTGGCCGCCAGGGCGATCCGGGCGGCCATACTATTCGCTGCGGCCAGCATGGGCGTAGAGAGCACCAGAAGCCACAGTTGGCTCAGGCCCGTGCTAGCTCCCACCATGGTGTAGGTCAACACGCCGGCCGGATCATCTCCCGCTCCACCGGTGATGAGCGCCGGCAACGCCCCGCGCGCCAGGGTGGCTACCTTCGCTTCTTCTTCGTGCAAACGACGACGATCTACCATAATTCTGTTATCTGTACCAAAGTATCTGCTGGCTCTCGAGAGGTACTTCGGCGCCGTCGAAAGTGGGAATAACACGCGGTGTGTAGTCATCTGCTGGACGTTCTGCCGGGATGATAGCGCTATAGAGGTAACCGCTTACCGCCCCTTTTAACGCCTCGCCTCGGATCATGGGGTGGATCTCGGCTTCATCTGCTGCCTGAGGCTCGGCGTAGAGTTGGACCTGTACCGCGTCCGGCTCAAGTTCGCCAAAATAGACCGGCACCTTGAAGCTGTGTTGGCCATTTTCTTCCTGCACCGCCAATGTGCCGAAGTGCAGTTGCGACCAACGCTTCTGCAGGGACTCGTGCCACTGGCACAGCCGCACCGCTTTGCGGGCTCTGTCAGCCTTACGATCCTGGAAGGCTTTAGCAGCCGGCAGATAAAGATGCTCTACGTACTCTCTGACCATGCGGTTGGTGCTGAAACGAGCAGTGAGCATGGCCATACTCTCTCGCATCCGCGCCACCCACGCCTGTGGGACGCCGCGAGCATCCCGGTCGTAGAAAGTGCGGATAACTTCCTGTTCCAACAGGTTGTAGAGCTGCTCCGCTTCGTAAGCATCCCAGCCTGGATCATCATCGTGTTCCTGCCCATCCCCCAGGGCCCAGCCCACGTCAGGCGCGTAGGCCTCCGCCCACCAGCCATCCAGCTCCGAGAGGTTCAGGCCGCCGTTCACCAGAACCTTCATCCCGCTGGTTCCGCTGGCTTCCATGGGCCGGCGGGGATTGTTGATCCAGACGTCTATGCCCTGCACCATCTGGTGGGCCAGAGTGATATCATAGTCTGCCAGGAAGACGATCCTGGGAGGCACATCCGGTCGGCGCATGAATTCGAACCATGCCTGCACCAACTCTTTGCCGGGCTGGTCGTGGGGATGGGCCTTGCCGGCGATGATCAACTGCACAGGCCGTTCGGTGTCGCTGAGCAATCGGATCAGACGATCAGGATCGTGGAGCAGGAGTGTGGGGCGCTTGTAGGTGGCAAAGCGGCGGGCAAAGCCCAGGGTGAGGGCGTTAGGATCCAAGATCTGCCCGGCCTGGCGAATTTCTGCCTGAGAAGCCCCCCTGGCCTCAAGCTGTCTGGCGAACCTCTCCCGTGCATAGCCAATGAGCTGCTGACGCCCGGCACTGCGGAAGGCCCACAGAGCTTCCGCAGGCAGTTGCCTGAGCGCCGCCTCGATGTGTTCCAACTCTCCGCTCCAGCGTCCCTTGCCACAGGCTCCCTCCCATAGATCGTCTGCCAGTGCTGATTCCCACGTTGGTACGTGTACGCCGTTGGTAACATGGGTGATAGGAATTTCGCGTTGTGGCCAGCGCGGGAAGAGTGGCCGAAAGAGGCGCCGGCTCACCTGGCCGTGCAAACGGCTCACCGCATTGACCGCACCCGACCCCCGAATCGCCAGATAGGCCATGTTGAGTGGTTCCCCGGCGTCATCTGGCTTCTGGCGCCCCAGGGCCAGGAGCCCATCAAGACCGATGCCGAGATCGTTGGCGTAAGGTCCCAGGTATTGACCAACCATTACAGGGGAAAAGCGGTCAAACCCCGCCGGCACTGGCGTGTGAGTGGTGAAAATGTTGCCGGCGCGCGTGGCCGCCAGAGCGACGTCGAAAGGCTGATCGTTCTCTATCATGAAGGTCCGTGCTCTTTCCAACACAGCCAGTGCTGCGTGGCCCTCGTTGAGATGGCACACTTCCGGCGTGACGCCCACCTTGCGTAAGAGCCGCCAGCCACCGATGCCGAGGGCGATTTCCTGTTGCAGGCGCAGTTCCGAACCCCCGCCGTACAGCTCACTGGTGATTCCCCGGTCGGCGGGGCTATTGATGGGAAGATTGCTATCCAGAAGGTAGAGGATCGCCCGCCCCACCGTAGCCTTCCAGGCGCGCAACCGCACCAGGCGGCCCGGAAAGCTCACATCCACAGTGACCCATTCGCCGCTGGCGTCACGGGCGGGCACGATAGAGAGCTGACTGGGGTCATTGAAGGGGTAATACTCGATCTGAGCGCCGGTGGCGTCAATGGCCTGACGGAAGTACCCTTGCTGATACAAGAGCCCTACGCCCACCAGGGGCACACCGAGGTCACTGACAGTTTTGAGATGGTCTCCCGCCAGTATCCCCAGCCCTCCTGAGTAGATAGGTAGCGCCTCACTCAAGCCGAACTCCATGCAAAAGTAGGCAGTGGTAAAGTTCGATGCGGGATAAGCCTGCTGAAACCAGGTGGGGGCTTTCATCGCTGCGCGATAGGCTTCAACGTGATCTTTCACCAGGGCCTGGAAGCCGGCGTCGGCAGCCAGCGTCTTCAAGTAATCCGTGGAAATAGTTTGCAAGATGAGCCAGGGATTGCGGGTTAAGGCCCATCGCTCAGGGTCAATGCGCTCCCAGACGGCATCGGCGGCATGGCTGGTGGACCATCGCAGATCCAGTGCCAACTCGGCCAACCCTTCGAGGCCTTCGGGTAGGGGAGGCAGGAGATACGTGGACAAGAAGGTCATGTTGCCCCCTTTTACTTGGATTATTGGTTTGGGTCATTCCCCCGTATCTACCACGCAGTTCACATCCCCGTAGGGGTTGAGCACGTAGTCGTCGGCATGATCATCGCAGTTCCACTCCCGCCCATCCCGCAGATAGCGGAACTGATACCGCCGGCCAGCGTCCAGTTCGATAGTGATGTGCCAGTCTGGGTCTGATCGGGTTCGGATCAACGGATGGGATGTCTCATTCCAGTCATTGAAGTCACCGACCAGAGTAATGTGATCAGCCCAGGTCTCCTGGCTTATGCGAAAGGTGACCAGTACCTTGCCCGGATTGACAGATGGTTGCTTTTCAATCATAGTGTTCTTCTCCTCTGGGCGACATCAGAGCGGCCTGCACTTCCTGTAGAAGCGCTGCCAACACGACAGCCACTGGTATGGCGAAAAGCACCGCTGCCCCAACAAAGGGGTAGTCGCCACCCGGGAGAGGGCCTCTTGTAGCAGAGCCGGCCCCTGGGCCTGCAGGCGGGCCACTTCAGCGCTGATGACAGGCTCCAGCAGGTCTCCCAGCAGGACCAGCGCCCCACCCAATCCGGCGTAGACGCCGAGTACGGTGAGCCCACGGGGAATGTGCCAGCGAACCAGCGCGTCTGCCAGAGGGCGAATGGCCAGCGTAAGAAGAAGAGCGCCAAAGAGCACCCAGGCTACCTCCAGGAGCAACCCGGCGTAGGTGATCGTTAGCCACAAACCCAGACCCAGCGCCAGGAGGCCGATCCAGGCTTGCAGGCTGATACGCCACGGGGGTGGTGTTAATTTGTCTCCCATGTCTCAGGTCTCTCAGGCAGCTACCAGCAACGGATATGCCAGGACGCTTTCTCATCCTCCGGCTCGCATGCTCGTCAGCAACTCCAGGAGCACGACCAGTCCAGCGAGGGCATCCAGGACACTCCGCTGGCGGGCGTAGAGCGCCAGGGCCAGCAACACTCGCACAGTGGGCAGCAGGGCCAGCAGCACGATGCCGGCGCTCATGGCCACCAGGCCGGCCGGCGCTCCGTGTGGCTGAACAAGAGCGGGTAATGGCAGGGTGGAATCCCCCGGCAGACGCAGTGAAGCATGGCTGACCCACGCATCGATAAAACCCCCTCCCATCAAGCCCAGAGCGGCCAGCGAAACGGCCAGGGAGACCTTTTGCATCACCGCTTCCAGATTGTCCGGTGCTTTGCGTTTTGAAGACATCAATCTCACCTGCTTCGCAACTATTCACCGTCCCGCAGGTTTGAAGCCTCTCTGTCCGAGAATCGCTGCTTCAAGACCATTTTTCGGATGCAAAACCATTGCGCATCGCAACCTGCGGGAGGGTGGCTGAGTAGTAACCTGCTTCAGGGATGTAAACCTCGTAGCAGCATCTGTATACCCATCAGGATCAACAACCCGACCAATGCCAGCCGCAGCCAGGCCACGCGCAGGCGCGGCAGGATATACACCCCTAGCATCGCCCCCGTGAACACGCCCAGCGCGGTCGGTATCACGACCAGTGGATGGACGTCACCGCGCCCATAGTAGACAAAGATACTGGCAGCCGCAGTGATACCCACCATAAAGTTGCTGGTGGCCGTGGCTACGCCCAGGGGCACTCCCATGATAGCGTATATCACCGGCACCTTGATGAACCCGCCCCCCACACCCAGCAAGCCCGAGATCATGCCGGCCAGGGACGAGATTGTCAGGCCGGCCGGCCAGTGGCGCGGGCGATAATTCTGGTGAAAGAGACGCTCCGGTATCCCGCTGCCCACCTGTCGCCGGGCCTTGTAGAGCATGTACGCTGCCGTGAAGAAAACGACCACGGCGAACAGGATGCTCAGCACCTGGGGACTTACCCGGCCGGCAGCCAAACCACCCGCGATGGCGCCGGCGGTTGTCGCGACTTCCAGGCGCAGAGCCAACCCCACGTCCGCCCCGCGCCCGCGTGGCGCAACCGCCGCCACGCCCGCCGACGTGGCAATTACCCCGACCAGGCTGGTGCCCACGGCAACGCGGATGGGCAGGTGAAAGAGCAGAGTTAGCGCCGGTACAAGAAAAATGCCGCCTCCCAATCCCAGTAGAGCGCCCAATATACCTGCCAGAAGTCCGGTGGCGAAGAGTGCTAGAATGATTGCCATGGGACTTCCGTTAACCCAGAGCCAGGAAGCGATACCACTCAGCTACATCCAGTTTCAGGTCTTCGTATTGGGCCTGGAGGGCCGCGTATAGCTCGGCACTCTCGATGGCCAGGGCTACGAGGTCGGCCACCGACGTCAGAAAGTTAATGGCTACACGCCCAAAGTGACGCGGCCGGGCTGAATAGACCCGCATCACGCCCAGGGTGCGATCCTTCAACTTCAGAGGTACTGCCAAAACGGATCGGATTCCCTCTCGTGCTGCCTCCTCGGGATACTCAAACCCCGACTGATGTTCCACATCGTACAGGACGACCACCTCGCTCTGCAGCGCACGCTGATCCACCGGACTTCTGGCCACATGCACCTCCCCTTTGGCCAGGTATGCCTCGCTGAGGCCGTGGGCTGCCACCAGGCGCAGGATCTGTGATCTGGGGTCCAGCAGGCGAATGGAGGCCGCCTTCAACCCCATCTCCTTCACGGTGGCTTCCAACACCCGCTGCAGCATCGGCTCCAGTTCCAGGGAAGTGTTCAGAGCTTCGGCGATGCGGTAGAGGCTCTGGTGAAGGCGCACTTTCTCCAGCGCCAGCGCCCCCAGGTCGGCCAGGGTGCTGAGCATCAGCAGGTCCTCGGGCTGGAGATCGTTCACGTCATCCACGTAGACGCGGAGCACTCCTATGGCGCGGCCTCGCACCGACAGGGCGACGGCTACCATGCCGCGCAGCCTCTCTCTGGCAGCCGCTTCCGGATACTGAAATCCCGATTCACGGGTGACATCGGGGATGACCACCACCTCGCCGGCCAGGACCCGTTGGTCCACCTGGCTTTCAGCGATCCCGACAGGTCCTTTCTCGAGATAGGTCTCGCTCAGCCCCAGAGCACCCACAGGGAGCAACTCATCCCCATCCGGGCTGATCAGGCGCACCAGGGCCCCATGAGCATTCAGGGCAGAGACCGTCTGGGCCAGCAAGTCTTGAATGACCTCCTGCTCCTCCAATGCGCTGCTCAAGGCGTGAGCTGTCTCCCGGAGTACGCTGAGACGGGTTGCCGTGTCGCGCGTGTTTCCCATCATTGCCTTCCTTGTGATTGCATGAATAGGCCACTTGCCTTACTCTCTCTCGAGAGATTCGTCTCTCCGGACAGGTTTGGTTTGCTTGTGGCGAGGAGGGGCCGGCGGCGGGACCTTCCCCCGCGCGCGGCGTTGAGCCTCTTCCGCTTCGGCTTCAAAGATGCGCAGCTCAGGCGGTACCGGATCGCCAAACTCCGATGGCAACTCCTCGAAGGGTGAGCCGAACAACCAGCGCAAAAAGCGCTGAATCCATCCCGACTTCTTATGCGTTTGTCCCATCTGCTACCTCCTCAGCAGGTTCTTCAGGACGGGGTCCAAGGACCCGGACCAGCGTGTCCCGATCAACCGTTTCTTCCTGCAACAGCGTCTCAACCAACCGGTCCAACTGCTCGCGCGCATCGGTTAACAAGCTGCGGACAGTCTCGTGGCGTTCCTCCAACAAGCGCTGGACCTCCTGATCGATGCGCGCGGCGGTGGCCTCACTGTAATCCCGTCCCTGAGCCAGTTCGTACCCCAGGAAAGGTTGTTCCTCATCTGCCTGAAAGGCCACCAGGCCCAAATTGCCCATGCCCCAGCGAGTGACCATGCGCCGGGCCAGGCGAGTTGCTTCCACCAAATCATTCTCTGCGCCGGTGGTCACATCGCTCAGGGCGATCTCTTCGGCTGTGCGGCCGCCCAGCATGACCGCCAGGCGGGCCAGCAAGTACTCTCGGCTGTAGTTGTAGTGATCTTCGCCCGGCAGTTGCTCAGTGACCCCCAGGGCTCGCCCACGGGGGATGATGGTCACTTTGTGCACCGGGTCAGCCGCAGGTGTGAGCCAGGCAACCAGAGCGTGGCCGGCCTCGTGGTAGGCGACCACGCGCCGTTCGTGGGAATCCAGCAGCAGTGGACGCACCCCACCCAGCAAGATCTTGTCTACGGCTTCCTCAAAGTCGGCCAGTGTTACCTGTTTGTGATTGTGGCGGGCAGCGTTGAGTGCTGCCTCGTTGCACAGGTTGGCCAGGTCGGCTCCGCTGAAGCCCGTGGTGGTACGTGCCAGGAGACCCAGGTCCACGTCGGGGGCCAGGGGTAGATGGCGGGTGTGGATGCGTAGGATCCCCTCCCGACCCTGGCGGTCGGGAAGCGTCACCGCCACCTGGCGGTCAAAGCGGCCCGGTCGCAGCAGCGCCGGGTCGAGCACGTCGGGCCGGTTGGTGGCCGCCAGGATGATTACCTCGTGCCGCTCGTCGAAGCCATCCATTTCCACCAGCAACTGGTTGAGCGTCTGCTCCCGTTCGTCATTGACCGTCCCCACGCCGGCTCCGCGCCGGCGTCCCACGGCATCCAGCTCGTCGATGAAGATGATGGCCGGCGCAGCCGCTTTGGCCTGCTCAAACAGGTCCCGCACGCGGCTGGCTCCCACGCCGACGAACATCTCCACGAACTCCGAGGCGCTAATGCTGAAGAAGGGTACGCCGGCCTCGCCAGCCACAGCCCGAGCCATCAGCGTCTTGCCCGTCCCCGGAGGGCCGACTAGCAGAACTCCCCGGGGAATGCGCGCCCCGATGTCGTGGTACTTCTGCGGGTGCCGCAGGAAGTCTACGACTTCTTGCAATTCCGCCTTGGCCTCATCGGCGCCGGCCACGTCCTCAAACGTAACCTCGGTTCGGTCACCCGTGTACCGGCGGGCTTTGCTTCGCCCGAAGCTGAAGACGCCGGCCTGCCCCTGGGTCATCTGTCGGCCCATCCACACCATGAGCAGAACCAGGAGCAACAGCGGCAACCCATTCGACAATAAAAGCTCAAGCCAGGGGGTAGGTGGGGGGGCCACGTCCACAACAACGTCGTGAGTCTCTAACAGAGGCATCAGATTGCGATCGCCTACTGCCTCCGGGAAAGTGGTGCGGAAGGCGGTGTATGTTGCTGGTTGTGCAGGCGTAGGTTGCGAAGACGTCGCCGCCGTTGGGGTGGGGCCAGGCGTTGGTTGGGGCCAGGGAACCGGTTTCACAAACGCACCGGTGATTTTGCCCCCCTCAATGCGCACCCGCGCCACGTTGCCGGCGCGCACCTGGACCAGGAAGGTGCTGTACGGAATGCTGGCCTGGGGCTGGCTCGCAACAGGTCGGAACAACCAGGCATTCCAGGCTACCAGAGCCAGTAAGAGCAACCACCACGCCCAGTGCGGCGTTCGAGGCGTTTGAGGTTCTTCTTGTTGTAGCATCTATCTATCCTTTCGATTTATTTATTGTAACCGATTCCTGATAGATTAGCATTAGACGAACGTTAGATCTTTGTCTGAAACTTGCCGGGAGACCTCCCTGAATCTCTGGAGGATGACAATTCTCTGCCCGGTGCTATGGGTAAGGGATGAGGGACGTGGAACGGATGCCTTTCATACAAACTGTGCCAGAATCAGGAAGAGGGCGAAGCCAGAGGCAAAAGCCAACGTGGCTTCGGT
>CAZHMV010000181.1:7327-10866 GCA_964532665.1 uncultured Anaerolineales bacterium | reverse complement strand
CTGCAACGAATTGCCCGACAGCGGGCCCGTTGACTTTCATGCTTTTCTGTGATATACTGGCATTGTACAAGCAAGTGTACAACAAGGTAAGGAGAAGACAATATGGAACGCACCCTGAGTGTCAGCGAGACACGGGGCCGGCTGACCGGTTTGGTGCAACAGGTCGCCGAGCGGGGTGGAGAGATCATCATCACGACCCGTGATGAGCCGATGGCTGTCCTGATGAGCTATCGGGTCTACCGACGCTGGCGAGAACGTCAACGGCGTCAAGCACAAGCCGAGTTTGCAGAGCTGCTGAGCACGGCTCAGGAGTTGATTGAGACGACATTGGAGGGGAATCGCGAGGCCGGCGATAGCGACCTGTACCTCTTCTGGCACAACTTCAAGCCGCTAGCCGAAGAACTGTGGCAGGCCAGCCTGGAAATCTCAGACGAACATGCCCTCATCACCTCCACGCTGCTCGACGTGACGCTGATGGTTCTGGACGGTGATGCCCCGCTGCAACCGGAACACCTCTCCGTCTTGAAACGCATCGCGACCGATTTCCTGCCCCGTCCAGAACTGACAGCCGACGATGCATCTCAAGCTCACCACCTGCTGGTCGAGGCAGGACTGCGCACCGTGTTCCCGGTGGAGGATGACTTGGTGACCTTGTACGAGGAATCGCTGTGATGAGCGATGGTCCACATGTCTTTCTCGACACCACCATCCAGATCGAGCGCCTGACTGGCACCCGTGCGCGCCGTGCTCAGTTGGCCGACCAACTGGCGGGCAAAGAGGTCATGACCTCGACCTACGTTCTGGGTGAGTTTCTGCGCACGCTGGTCAAAGACTGCATCATCCTGTACACACTGGTTTCACAGAATGCCCACCTGGACGATGTGGAGGTGCAGATTGCCAACCGTTTCAACAAACGCGAAGCGGGCCGCTGTCTGTTGCTGTGGGCCAGCCTGCACCGAGCGCGGGCCTATGGGCGGGAAAAGGTGCTCTACACCCTGCGCACGTACATCGAATACGGCCTGGTGCAGGCGTTTATGGCTGGTGTGGATCAGGTGAGTGACGCCACGGGCTGTGGACTGGCACAGGAACGCCCCCATCGCGTTGAAGGAACGTACCGTCTGCGAGCACAATGCCGGCGCGAGGTCAAAGAGTGCCGGCTGGACGAATGGCTGGGGGCGCGTTCCGCCACACTGGACAGCATAGTGCCCCACCTACACGCCTCTGACGAGCCGGCCCTGGTCAGGATTGGCGAACTGCTGGAGGAGTTCCCCCACACACCTGAGACCGTTCGGGGGCGCAACTGTACCTGGTACCTGGGCGACCTGATCATCACCCTGGAATGTCCCGCCGGCGCTGCTCTCTACACCACCAACCGCCGTCACTTCGGAGTGCTTGGCACCCAACTGGGGAAGCGGATGTACGATCCGAAGAGACAAGGAGCGAAAGATGGGTAAGACCTTTCTGATTCTGGGAGGCTACGGCGCTGCGGGATCCCTGCTTGCCAGATACATCCTGGGGGAGACCGATGTTCAGCTCATATTGGCGGGGAGGAACCCCGAGAGAGCAGAAGCCCTTGCAAACGTGCTGAATGACCAATATGGGGGTGATCATGTGTCGGCTATGCACGTTGATGCTGCCGATCCCCTCAGCCTTCGGGCCGCATTTGATCGGGTAGATCTCGTGGTGGTTGCGTCCAGCACCGCCGAGTACGTGGAAACTGTCGCACGAGCCGTGCTGGAGGCCCGGATCGACTACGTGGACCTCCAGTATTCGACCGCCAAGGTTGAGGCTCTCAAATCGATGCAGGCTCAGATCGAGGAGGCCGGCTGCTGCTTCATCACCGACGGCGGATTTCACCCGGGGCTGCCGGCCGCGCTGGTGCGCTATGCTGCGACGCACTTCGACCGCCTGGAAAAGGCCGATGTGGCAAGCGTCATCAAGATTGACTGGTCGAGACTCTCTTTTTCGCCGGCAACCGTCGAGGAGATGGTGAGGGAATTTCAAGACTTCCAGACGGTCTATTACCAGGATGGAAGATGGATCAAAACGGGCTGGGCGGACATGAAGAAGTTCGATTTCGGCCTGGAGTTCGGGGAGCAGCCCTGCGCGGCGATGCTGCTCGAAGAGATGCGAGCGCTGCCGGAGATGATCCCATCCCTGCAAGAGACGGGGTTCTTCGTGGGCGGGTTCAACTGGTTTGTGGACTACCTCGTCCTGCCCGCCGGTCTGACTGCCCTGAGAATCTGGCCACAGAAGGCCGTGAAGCCGGTGGGGAAGCTGCTGCTCTGGGGATTGAATCGATTCAGCAAGCCGCCTTACCGCACCATCTTGCTCCTGGAGGCCAGTGGATGGAAAGATGGGGAACACACAACCATGCGTGTCAGAGTACATCATGAGGACGGCTACGTAATGACCGCCGTCCCGGTGGTTGCCTGTCTGCTTCAGTATCTTGACGGTTCGATAGAGAGACCAGGGCTGTGGCTGCAGGCCAACGTCGTCGAACCCTGCCGGCTGCTGGAAGATATGGAAAGGCTGGGGGTTGCGATTGACACCCAGGCCCAGGGAACCTCGCCAGACAAGACCTGGTAGGATCTGGTTTTTGCGCTAGACGGAGAAAGGCGCACACCGCTATGGCCCCCTCCCCCAGATGTTGGGGGAGGGGCCCGGTTCCCCCCTCTCCCAGGCTTGGGCTTATCATTACCCACAAGTGGGAAGGGGTAAGCTGGACGAGGCCCTCACCCCCCTAACCCCCCTCTCCCAAATCTGGGCGAGGGGGGAACGAGGCTCCCCTCCCCCAGGTTTTGGGGGAGGGGCCGGGGGAGGGGGCCTGCGCTGGCCTACTCTCAACTCCTCCAACCCGTCCCCGAGACTTGTGGGCAATGATAAGCCCAGGCTTGGGAGAGGGGGGTTAGGGGGTGAGGGCCGTTCCTCAATCGCCATGGTGTGTTACTTTTTCCGTTTGGCGATAAAAGAAGGTCAGATCCATGGCTTCGCTCCTTTACGGTTTTGCTATCCACCTGGGTAGTACACCACATGGGTAGGAAAAAGCAAGCAAGGGGGTGCACGATGGCTGAACAAGTATTCGTTGCACGCGAGCGAGAACTGTCTCAACTCGAGACGTTCCTAGACCGTGTCCTCGCCGGCCAGGGCCAGGTTGTCTTCGTCACCGGCGAAGCCGGCGCCGGCAAGACCGCCCTCATCACCGAGTTCGCCCGGCGTGCCCAGGAGGCCCACGCCGATCTCCTCGTCGCCATGGGCGACTGCAACGCCCAGACCGGCATCGGCGACCCCTACCTGCCCTTCCGCGAGATCCTGGCCCAACTGACCGGCGACGTCGAGGCCGGCATCGTCACCGATGAGAACGCCAGCCGGCTGCAAAGCTTCCTCCGCGAGTCTGGCAAAGCGCTGGTCGAACTCGGGCCGGATCTGATCGACGTCTTCGTCCCAGGCGCCGGCGTGGCGGCACGGGCCGCAACACTGCTCGCCGGCAAGTTCGGCTGGACTGAGCAACTGCAGCAACTGAAACAACGCAAGGCGAC
>CAZHMV010000181.1:0-7227 GCA_964532665.1 uncultured Anaerolineales bacterium | reverse complement strand
TATCTGTACAACAGCCTCGACGAGATCGAGCGCTCCTTCTTGCACGAGGACGTGGGGAATGTGCTGGAGGAGTTGTACGGCGACCAGGTCGAAGAAATCGCCGTCCAACTGGCACGGCACTTCGATGAAGCCGGCGTCGAGGACAAGGCGAGGCACTATCTCCGACAGGCCAGCGAGCGGGCACGCCGGCAGTATGCCAACACTGAGGCAGTCAAATACCTGAGCCGGGCGCTGGAGATGGCTCCGGAAACCGATTATGCAGAGCGATACGACCTGCTCCTGGCGCGCGAGCAGGCGTACCATGTGCAAGGCGCACGCGAAGAACAATTCCAGGACTTGACAACCTTGCAGGAACTGGCCGAAGTCCTGGACGATGACCGACGGCGGGTTACAGTGTCGCTGCGCCAGGCCGGCTACGCCCTGGTCACCGACGACTATCCCGCGACCATCGTTGCAGCGCGGACAGCCATCGACATCGCCCAGGCAGTCCGCGATGTGCGAGGCGTGGTACAGGGCCACCTTTATTGGGGGCGGGCGCTGGTGCATCAGGGGGAGTACGAGCTGGCGCAATCCCACCTCGAGCAGGCCCTGACCCTCGTCCAAGCGGCACCGCAACGCCCTTACCCTGTCGAGGGATTGCATCGGCTAGAAGCTGACAGCCTGCGTGTCCTGGGCATTGTTTCTTACCACCTTGGAGATTATTCCAGTTCCAGATCCTGGTTCCAGCAGGCCCTACGCCTCTACCGCGAGACAAACGACCGGCGGGGTGAGAGCGCGTCACTAAACAACCTCAGCAACCTGGCTGCCGATCAGGGGGACTATATTGAAGCCAGAGACTATCTCGAGCAAGCTCTCCGCACATACCGTGAGATCGGAGACCGCGAAGGGGAGGGACTGGTACTTGGCAACCTGGGTTCCATTGCCCGTGAACAGGGCGACTTCGCTGGCGCACAGATGTATCACGAGCAAGCCTTACACATCCATCGCGAGGTCGGAAGCCAGCAGTTCGCGGCCAATGCGCTGGTCGGGCTTGGCAATACTGCCTATCAAGTAGGGGACTACAGTGAGGCCAGGCTCTGCTACGAACAGGCTCTGCACACATACCGCACGATCGGCGACCGCGCGGCCGAGGGATACGTGCTTGCTCAGCTCGGCGTGCTTAGTCACGACTCAGGCGATGGTGAATCTGCCCGCGAGTACGGTCGGCAGGCACTGCACATCGCGGAGCAACTCGGCAATCATCGAGACCAGGCCCATGCCCTGCTCTCCTTGGGCGACGCACTGATAGCGGTGGGGCACCTGGACGAAGGCGCAGACGCGTTCCACCAGGCTTTGACCATCCGTCGGCGGCTGGGTCAGTCCAACCTGGCCATGGAGCCGCTGGCCGGCCTAGCACGTGCACACATGCTCCAGGGCGATCTGATTCAGGCCCAGGCTTGTGTGGAACAGATCCTGAGTCACCTGGAGTCCCAGACGCTGGAAGGCTTGATGACACCATTTCGTGTATATCTGACCTGCTATCGTGTTTTGAAGGCCGGCGGCGACCCTCGGGCTAAGGCGGTCTTGGGCAAGGCCTATAGCCTCCTGCAGAAGCAGGCCGCCAAGATCACCGATGAGGAGATGCGACGATCGTTCCTGGAGAATGTGCCGGCCCATCGGGAGCTCTTACACGAATTTGCTGTGATAAAAAAGGAGGAGACCCAATGTTCACACGAATAGCCAATAGCTGGGAACTGGTCAAGGCCAGCGCGGCGGTGCTGCGCGCCGACAAGGAGTTGATCGTGTTCCCCATCGTGTCGTCCATCGGCGTGCTGATTGTGACGGCGACCTTCGCCGTCCCCATGCTGCTGGCCGGCCTTTTCGACACACTGCTGGCCGGCGAATCCAGGGTTCTCGGCGCTGTGGTGGCCTTTCTGTTCTACGTGGTGCAGTACCTGGTCATCTTCTTCGCCAACTCGGCCCTGGTCGGCGCCGCCATGATTCGCCTGCGCGGCGGCGACCCGACTATCGGCGACGGGTTCCGCATCGCCGTCGGCCATCTCCGGGCGATCCTGGGCTACGCCCTGATCTCGGCCACGGTGGGCATGATCCTGCGCTGGCTGTCGGAGCGCAGGGGCGCTCTGGGGCGAATTGCGGCCTCCCTGCTCGGGCTGGCCTGGAACATCGCCACGTTTCTGGTCGTACCGGTGTTGGTGGTGGAAGACGTCAGCCCGGTGGATGCCATCAAGCGCAGCGTGGAGTTGCTGAAGCGGACGTGGGGCGAGCAGATTGCCGGCAACCTGAGCATCGGCCTCATATTTGGCCTGCTTACGCTGGTCGTGGTGCTCGTCGGCGTGCCGACCATCGTGTTGGCCGCCATGTCGAAGTCGGTGGTCCTCATCGTGTTGGCGATCCTGGCCTTTGTGCTGGTGCTGGTCTTCCTGGGCCTGATCAATTCGACCCTGAGCGGCATCTATACGGCGGCGGTGTACCAGTACGCTGTGACAGGCGAGACCAGCGACTACTTCCGCCAGGATTTGGTACAGAATGCTTTTCGTCGCAAGTAGGGGATGCCGTTCCTGGAGGAACTCTACGAGGGGCCGTACTGGGCGGCATGCCGGCCGATCTCCAGCAATTCACCGACCGGCAGCCCATCGCGGCCAACATCCAGAAGCGCATCCTCTTCACCGGGTGATCAAAGGTACGTATAGCCGACGCGCAGACGACGGGGCCGGCGTTGCTGTGGGGATCGCGTCGATGACCCGCACATGACCCAGCCACAGAAATGGTGGGTGTACGTCATCGACCGCTGTCACACGGAAGTAAACATCCGGCCAATCTGGTGCTGAGATGGCGTACTCGAAGGCGTAGATGCCGCCGGGAATCCACGGGAAATCGTGGCGCTGATCGTAATCGTCGGGCCGGGCGCCCCACTCCAGCCACGTATCTGCACCCCGATTGGTCGCCACCGACCAGGTAATGGTGATGGGATCGCCGGCTGACACAACGGTCGGGTAGCTGCCGTACGTCAGGCTGAGACGCGGCACCAGCGTGAGGGTTGGCGTAGGAGTCGGCGTGGTGGTGGGCGATGGTGTAATGGTCGGTGTTGCAGATGGAGTAATCGGTGTTGGCGTCAGCGTCTGAGTCGCCGTCATGGATGGCGTCGGCGGAACCGTGCGCGTTGGCCGGGGTGTCCAGGTTGGCGTGAAGGTCGGTGTCCGGAAAACCGTGGCGGTCGGCGTGGCGGTGGGCGGCCCGGGTGTCCAGGTTGGTGTGGGCAAGGGGCGCACCTCAAGATTGGCTTGAAAGTAGACGTCGAAGTCGGTACCTGACGCAGTTTCCTGGCCCCAAACCAGGTAAACAGTGCGACGATCACCGGCCGGCGCAACGACAGGCATGGTCTCGGCGAGGTCTGCCTGCGTCACCTGAGTCGGGACATCCCACTCGATACCATCATTACTGGTCCGGTAGTAGATGTTTGACGGAAAGCCATCCTCGGACAGCGCATAGAATATGGCCAGCGTCCCATCGTGCAACAGCACAGGGAACCCATCACGACTGTCACGACCGACCGAGATGGGGATCGGTTCATTGTCCCACGTGTAGGCATCTTCGGACAGTTGCGCATAGAGGTCCAATTCAGCGCTGCCAGTGTGGTAGGTTAAGAAGTAGCGCCCATCGTCTGTGTGGGCGAGGCGCGGCGAAGTGGCCAGAGGAGGGCCAATTTGGGTCGGTTGCTCGTCCCACGTGCCCCCGCCATCAGAGGATTGGGCAACATAGAGGCCGCCGCCCAGCAACTGATAGACCATCGTCAGCCGGCCATCACCCTCGACGATCACGTGGGGGTTGATGGGGGATGCCGGCAATTGGTGCAGGTCGATGGCCCCATGCGTGGTCCAGACGACTCCATCTGCAGACGTGGCGCGGTGAATCCGATAGAACCCGCCGGCGTTGGATGTGTAGAACAACGCCAGGGTCCCGTCGCTGAGTTTGACGAGGGACCCCACACGGTCGTCGGTGCTGCCGGCAGTGATCAGTGATGGGGCGCTCCAGGTGGTGCCATCATCATCGGAAGTCGTCACATAGAGGTCATCGTGCATACCCTCGCGCCGCTCGAATACCACGAGCAGACGCCCGTCCACAGACAGCAGCACAGCGCCGTCGTCATATCCTGGGCCGGACGTGATCGGCGTGCCCGAGATTGGTTCGTATTGCAGCGCGATGGCAGCAAGGAGCAGGCCGGCCATGGCAAGCAGCGCGCCAACTCGCTTGAGATCGTGCATGGATCACCCCGCTCGTATCTCAGCGTCTATCCCCAAAACACGTAGCAACGACTTCGCTCGTTTCCAAAGCGGCTAAAGCCGCCACTACGAACGGATAGACCCTCATCCAATCCAACACGGGCAGGTTTCTTGTGTTGTACAACGATGGAATCGGCTAGAACGTTAGCGTAGGGTCCATTCAACTCTGGGCGAGGTAGATGGTCGCTGTTATCTCACGGCCTCCTGGGGTGCGGTCTACGACCTGTTCTGCAGCAGCATCATCAAACGGAGTGGCGAGTCTCTCCACGAACTCGGGTGACCTATCCGCCGACCAGATGCCGAGCACACCGCCGGCAGTCAGGCGAGACTTCAGGCGTGTGAGGCCGGCCAGGCCATATAACCGTTCATTGCTGTCGATGGCTAGCCAGGCGGGACCATTGTCTACATCGAGCAGCAAAGCATCATAAATCGCCTCAGTGTCCAGCAGAAATGCCACCAGATCGGTCTCCAGGAGGTGAGTGCGGGGGTCGTCCAGCGGGTGGCCGGCCAGTTCACCCAGGTGCTCGCGATTCCAGCGGACAATGAGCGGTTCAATCTCAACCACGTCCACCCGCTCGACTCGCGGGTCGGCCAGCGCTTCTGCCAGGGTGTAGCCCATACCCAGGCCACCGACGAGGACGCGGAGGTTCGTTCGGGTGGCCGGCAGCCGGGCCAGGGCCAGCCGTGCCAGCGCGCGCGCCGAAGGCTCGTTGTAGCTCGCCATCAGAAACACGCCGTTGTAGATGATCTCGTACACGTCATCACCACGGCGCTGGAGCTGGAGCTCGCCATTGGGGGTGGTTTCTCGGGCAAGAACGGTACGCATCGGTGGAGGGAGAACAGAGAGAAGGGAACTCACGGGAACTTGGGGGAACTAAGGGAACTTGGGGGAACTCGGGGGAACTTGGGGGAACTCAGCCAGTCTTCAGCTCCCCGACTTCCTCCTGGTACACGACGGCGTAAATCCGCCGCCGGTTTTGTGCTCGCCGGGGATCGCCAGATCCCTGGCAAAAGCCCGCTACAAGCAGGAAAACCGGCGCTCCAGACGGGGATCTGACGATCCCCTTCGAACAGATAACCGGCGCAGGACTAACGCCAAGAAGTACTAGTTCCCCCGAGTTCCCCAAGTTCCTCCAAGTTCCTCCGAGCTCCCCTTTCTATCAGTCCGCCAGGTCCTTGACCATGGCCAGCTCGGCCTGCGGCACGAAGTCCTCCGGCGCCTTGTGGACTTCTGGCGCTTCGACGAACTGGTTGACCAGGTCACGCGTGCCGGGGACATTGAGCTGTTCGAAGAGGAAGGCGAACTTGCTCTCCAAAGACGCCCCGATTTGTCGCAAGACGTCATCGGACAGCGCCCACCAGTCGGACTTGACGCCGCCAAAGGCCTTCTTGCGCGTCTTGTAGATGAACTGGTCTTCGGTCTGGCCCTCTTTCCATTCGCTGGCGTGGTGCTCTTTGATGTAGGCATAAGCCTTTTCGCGCACCTCCGCCGGCAGCGCCTCGTGCTCATAGATGATGTTCTGAAAGCCGGTTGCCAGGTGAACCTCACAGGCGCGCGCTTCGGTGAAGTTGCGGAAAGCCGAGTCGGGCAGTGTGGAAGCGCCGTGCTGGACTGCGCCGGCCATTCCATATTCCTGCTGAGCCACGATAGACAGCCGCTTCAGCGTGTCAAAATCGATTTTGACCTGTGCCAGCGTGCCGTCGGGTAACACGACGCCGCCGTGGCTGGTCCCTGTCTGGATGCTGATCTTGCTCAGGCCCACCAAATCGCCGTCGAATTGCGACAGTGACTTGTTGTAGCCGTCCATGTAGGCGCGTAACTCCGGCTCGGTGGAGTTCTTGCCGCCCACCTCGCCAATTTCACCGCCGACAGAAATGGTGATGCCATCCGGCTCGACGGAGCGGATGAAGGCTGTGAGGGCAGACGACACCTGGTAGTTCTGGCGCTGCTGCTCCGTCAGCTCTGCCGGCCCCAGATCGACCAGGGTGGACGTGTCTATGTCAATGTTGAAGAAACCGGCCTTGATAGCTTCGGTGATCAGATCTCTCACGGCCCCCACTTCTTTGTCAGGATTGCGGGCAAAGCCCTTGGCGCTCACCTGGAAGTGGTCACCCTGGATGAAGACCGGGCCACGGTAGCCCTCCTTGATGGCTGCTGCAAGCATGGCTGCGGTATACTCACCCGGCCGCTGATCAGTGTAACCAATCTCGGAGCGCGCAATTTCAAAGATCATGGCTCCGACGTCGAGCTTCAGAGCTGCCCGGAAGACAGCCCGGGCCATGTAATAGGCGATCCCACGCAGGTTCATGGCCGGCACCGTGAAATTCGCCGGCACATCACCCCGGCCACGGGCCATGTAGAAGTCCTGAATGGAGGCCGGCCGGATTCCCAGCGCCTGGCCCATCTCCCAGATCAGCCAGCGTGCCGCTGCGCGCTGCTCAACCGGGCCGAAGACGGCATCCCGTATGAGCCGGTCGATTGCTCCGTCTCGCAGGCCGGCCTCGTCCACAACTGAGACGGCCCCGTCGGCCGTCAGCCCCACAAATGGTTCCATGTAGGCAAATCGTGCTATCACTTGATCGGGTGTCATTGGTTCCCCAGACTCCTTTCAATGTAGCGATACTTATCTCGCGTCCGATACTTCTCCATCATGCGCTCGAAACTCTCTTGCAGATCAATCCCCTGAGAGTTCGCCAGGCAGATGATGGCATACATGATGTCGGTCAGCTCCATGCCCAAGTCCTGATCGGGTTCGCCGGCCTTCTTGGGCTTCTCCCCAAACTGGTCGTTCAGCAGCCGGGCGACCTCGCCCACCTCCTCAACGATACGCGCCAGATTCGACATGGGCGACCAGTAGCCGCCGCCCCACGTCTGTATCCACTCGTCCACTTCCTGCTGAAGTTCCCGCAGCGATTTGTCGTCGGCCATGCGCCCCCACTTGCCAGT
>CAZHMV010000180.1:0-10967 GCA_964532665.1 uncultured Anaerolineales bacterium | reverse complement strand
CCACTTCCGGCCACGTCATTTCTGCCAGGTGACGGTTCACGCAATCCTCCTCTGAAAAGAGATGGCTAGATAGCTAGATGGCTAGATGGCTGGACGGTAACAATGCGAGCCATCCAGCCATCAGCCATCTAGCCATCCAGCCATCAGCCATCTAGCCATCCAGCCATCAGCCATCCAGCCATCTAACCATCCAGCCATCCAGCCATCCAGCGATTGGCCTGCTACCCGCTTAACCCAGGTCCTGTTCGCGTCAACAACCCGGCTAATCTCCGCCGCCCGGCGACTCCAGGAAGCCACGCTCGCGCAGGAAGTCGATGATAGCGGCTGCCATTTCGTCAGGCGGGCCTTCGAGGATCTGCCCGGACTTGCGGGTGACGCCGGCTGACAGAATCTGGTCGATCCGTTCGTGAGGCGGTCGGTCACTGTCCGGGGTGAAGATGGTGCGGGGGCGGGGACAAGGCGGCCGCGTGGCGCGCAAGGCCGGCGTCGGAAAGCCGAGATCGGCCGGGGAGAGGCCGAGGTCAGTCGGGCTGAGGACGGGGACCTCCGCCCGCTGCGCCGACATGAGACCCGGCAGGCTGGCGTGGCGCAGGCGGGCGAGGCCGGGTTCGAGGGCCAGGACAGTCGGGAGGTCCACTTCCACCTCCTCACGCGCACCCCGGTCGAGCCGGCGCTGGATCACAGCCTGGCCGGGACGCAGTTTAAGTTGGGTCACGCCGGTGACGACCGGCCAGCCGAGGTGTTCGGCCAGGAGAGCCGGGACCTGGGCTGTGCCACGGTCGGCACTCCGTGTGCCGCACAGGATGAGGTCAGGCAGATCCCCGGTGTGCAGGGCAGCGGCGAGCAGCGTTGCAGTGCGGAAAGGCTCGGTCGCGGCCCATCCGTCGTCCCACAGGCGGAGGACGCGGTCAGCGCCTGCGGCCAGGGCCTCGCGCAGCGCGCCCTCGGCGCGGGCCGGGCCGACAGTGAGGGCCAGCACCGTGCCGGCGTCTGCCCGGAGACCGAGAGCCAGCTCCAGCGCCGATTCGTCGGCCGGGTTGATGACGTAGAGCAACCGGCTCGCGTCAATCGCGCCGGTCAGTGGATCAACTTCTACGGTGTTGGGGTCTGGGATGTACTTGAGACAGACTGCAATTCGCATCATGATTCCCGAAAGGTAACACCATAACCGCCCCTCGGATAGGACCACTCAATGGCTCCCTCTCGATTGCAGGCGATGTAGCAGGCGCCACACTCGAAACATTCCTCGTAGTTGAACAGGATACCACCATCGTCCAGCGGGGTGAACAGGTTCGCCGGACAGACGTAGATGCAACTGCGGACCGTGCAATCGTCGCAGATTTCGGCGTGGACTCTGATATGCGGTTCGGTGTCCACCCTGAACCGCACGGTTCGCATCTTTTCTTCCAGTGTCAAGGTTACCATCCCAGTGCCCTGCCTCCGTCGAACAGGTCCCACAGCAGATGCAGCGGCGAAACCTTGAAGTGCCGCAGCGACTCGAGCGCGACGGGGATGATTTTCTTCTTGCCACTCCCATCCACGCGGAAAAGTTGCTCCGCACCGTGCGTGAGGATCGCCGGGTAGAGGTTTTGCAGTCGCTCGCTGTTGACGAATGCGGGCGCGTGGCGGTAGCGACGGAAGTCAGTTGTCACGTGCCGCGCTGCCAGAAAGTCGTGGTAGCGGGCCAGGCTGCGGGCCGAGAAATCGCCGGCCTGGTGCGCGGCCACGGCCGTTTCTCCAGCCGCCAGGCCGGACTGCATGGCGTAGTTGATCCCTTCCAGGTACAGCCCGGCCGCGAAGCAGAAGGCCGCCGCATCACCGGCCACCAACAGGCCGTCGGTGTACAGTTTGGGCATCATCTCCCAGCCGGCCTCGGGAATCAGGTGCGCGGAATACTCGCGCAGCGTGCCACCGCGCACCAGTGGCTCGACGGAAGGGTGGGACTTGAAGCGGTCCAACAATTCGTCCGGGCGCTGTTTCTGCTCAGCCAACGATGCGATCTGGGCGATGACACCGAGGGAGAGCGAGTCGCGGTTGGTATACAGGAATGCACCGCCATGGGCATCGCCGGTGACAGCGCCGATGTACTCGATGGCCATACCTTCGTCACCGGTGAGTTGAAAGCGCTCCCGGACAGTTTGTTCGTCTAACCCGATGACTTCTTTCACCCCCAGCGACAATTCGTCGGTCCGAAACTCGCGCTGGAGGCCGGCTTTCCTGGCAATGAGGGAATTCGCGCCGTCGCAGGCGATAACCACGTTTGCCCGAAGGTCGCCCTCGTCTCGCCGCACGCGCACGCCGACCACCCGGCCATCTTCCTGCAGCACGTCGTCGGCGATGACAGCGTTGAGCAGAAATGCGCCGGCCGCCTCAGCCTGCGCGGCGAACCAGCGGTCGAATTTCGGCCGTAGGAGGGTGAAGCCGTTGTATGGCGGCTCAGCGTAGCGCGTTGTGCGGAAGTCGAGGGCGAAGGAAGCGTCTGGCGAGACAAAGGTCAACAAGCGTCGGGTGATGTGTCGTTCGACCGGCGCGTCCTCCCACCAGTTGGGAATGAGTTCGTGGAGGATGGGGCTGCCGTAGAAGACCGCGCCGGAGACGTTCTTGGAACCAGGGTATTCGCCGCGTTCCAGCAGCAGCACCTTCAGGCCAGCGCGGGCCATCACCAGCGCCGCCGCGCTGCCGGCCGGGCCGGCGCCGACGACAATGGCATCAAACTGTTCAGTCATGTCACCTCATTTCCCTGCCTTTGTCCGTGTCCTTTTCCGTCCGTGAGAAGCCATTGATCCCTTGTTGGTTTGAGGCGTGGCTTCGCCAAACGATTGCGTTTTGTTTTCCTCTAATTTCGCCAGCAATGCCGGCACAATCTGATGCAAGTCCCCCACAATGCCGAGATCGGCCAGACCGAAGATGGGTGCGCTGCGGTCGGTGTTGATGGCGATGACGGTTTCGCTATCGACCATGCCGGCGGTGTGCTGGCTGGCCCCGGAGATGCCGAGCGCCAGATACAGTTTGGGGGCCACCGTCTTGCCCGTCGTGCCGATATACCGCTCGTGGGGCAACCAGCCCCGGTCCGAGATGACGCGGGTCCCGCCGACGGCCGCCCCCAACCGGTCGGCCAGTTGCCACAGCAGGTCCACGCTTTCCGACCCGCCGATGCCCAGACCGCCGGCCACAATCCGCTCGGCCTCGCTGACGTCCACCGTGCGTGGGTCGGGGGGAAGTCGCCGGAGAGTCCGGTCACGCAGTGAGGCGGCACTCAAGTTCGGTGTGAAATGGGTGGCCTCAGCCTGACGGTTTGAGCGAGGGGCGCCAACACCCCGCACGCTGGGGAGGAGCGTTGCGAGCAGCGTCGCCGTGCCCGAGCAGGTCAGGCACTCGTGCCGCGCGCCGGCATGGGTGGGCCGGATCATCTCGATTTGGCCGTCCGCGCCGGCTCTCACCTGAAGGCAACCGCTCACCAGCGGGATGCGCCACCGCGCGGCCAGTTGCGGAAGCCAGGCGTGGGCATGGCTGGTGTCCGGGGCGAGGACGAGCGTCGGCCCCGCTTCTTTCAGGATAGGTCCCAATGCAGCCAGCCAGCCGTCGGCGCTGAAGTGACGCAGGGCCTGGTGTTGAACGATGGTCACTGCATCCGCACCGTGGGCGGCCAGATGGTCGGCCAGGCCGGCGACGTTGTGACCGGGGAGCAGCACGCGGACGCTCGCACCCAGCGCGTCAGCGATCTCCCGTGCCTCTTCTACACATTCCGCGGTCGATGTTGTCAGCGCTCTATCTTCAGTTTCGGCGATTACCGCAACGGTCATGTTTGGTGCTCTCCACCGCCTGGCAACTCAGCCTGCCCATCGGCCATGAATGAATTCACGGGCTGATACGAAAAACGCGGCGAAACGTGTTCAAACCTTAACCCGTTTCAACGGGTTTCGCAGTATCAGACGGGCAATTCATTGCTCTGCTGCCCGGTTTGCAGGATGTCATCCAGGTCCAGGAGTATAACGCCCTCGGTGGCTGCTTCTTGTTGCAAAGGCCTGGTAAAGCCAGCCCGGGAGAAGAGGGCGAGTACCTGACGTCGATTCCCACGGACGCGGGCGGCCTTATGCCGTAGATCAGCCAGCACCCTGGGTCCCATCGGCCGTGAGCGCCACCGGCATTCGCCCAGGAGAATGTACTCGTCGCTGACCGCAGCTACATCGATCTGGGTCTGGGCATCCCACCACATTCCAACCCGCTGTGGTTGGAAAGGGATTCGTCCCTCGGTAGCCAGGTCCCAGACGCGGGCGCGGCAAATCTCCTCGAAGGCCAGTGCAGTCAGGCTGTCCAATTGCGCTTCCACCATCTGGCGCACTACAGCCGTGTTGCCCCGCTCCAGGTGGACTCGCTCCCGGTAGACGAAGCGGAACCAGAAGCGGAAGAAGGGGTCCAACAGTCGATAGCGGCCCTGACGGGAACGGGCGGGATTCTCTGCGGTAACCGGGACCACTCGTTCCAGGAGGCCCAGGTCCCGCAAGGTGCTCAGGTAATAGCCCAGGGACGCGCCTTCGATGCCGACGGCCCGACGGATGTCGTGCTGGCGAACTCGCCCGGTAGCCACCGCTTCCAGGATGGCGAAGTAGATCCGAGGCTCGCGCAGTTCCGTTTGCAAGACAAAGCGGGGCTCATCGTACAAGAAAGCACCCTGACTGAGGATCTCCTCCTCAATGTTGGTCAGCAAAGGACGACGGTCATCGAACTGGCGCAGGTACGCCGGCACGCCGCCCAGCATGGCGTAGGCACGCACCTGGTCAGGCAGGCTATAGCCGGACAGGAACAGCCGGGCATCGGCAAAAGCCAGGGGTTGCAGGTGCCACTGGGCGGTGCGTCGTCCATACAGCGGCGCCCGATAGGCCAGCACTTCTCGCTCCATGATGCCGACATAGGAGCCGATTAGAATCAGCATCAGGCGAGTGTGCTGCAAGATCTCATCCCACAGGCGTTGCAGGATAGATGGAAAGGCTGAGTTGACCTGCAACAGGTAAGTGAACTCATCCAGGACAACGATGAGACGCTGCTCCTCGGCCTGCCGCGCCAGAGCTTTGAAGACCTGGTCCCAGGTGGCGAAGTGGGTGCTCTCGGCATCTCCGTGGAACAACTCGCCGTAGCGCCGGCCCAGTTCAGCCAAAGTGCCGGCCTCGGTGCCCAGGTCGGCGATGTAGAAGAAGTGCCGCTTCCCTTCACAGAACTGGCGTAGCAACTCAGTCTTGCCCACCCGGCGGCGGCCATAGATCACGACCAACTCGGCCTGATCAGTGGCATAACGCCGCTCCAGGAGAGCCAACTCACGTTGACGGTTGATGAACCTTGTGCTGAGCATTGTCGAAGTAACAGTACACCTCGGATCAGCAAGGTAGGGTAGCCTAAGCTAGTCTAGACTACCTACAGTGTAACACAAAGTGGTGGGATACGCAAACTCCTGGAGGCGCCCCTCCTATATCGCCCTCCCCACGCGCTCACCCTCAATAATAGCAGCGTGAGCACGGCGCGGGGCCACGCAGTCGCCGACACGGTGGAGTTCCGGGACCTGGCCCTTGAGAGCGTGATAAAGGCCGGCCTCCGCCAGGCGAGGCACGACCAGGACAATGGTGTCCAGGTTGTTGAAGGTGAACATCTCGCCAGTGTAGTTGTGGATCGCATCGACCCTGCCATCCCCGATCCCCAACACCGACACGTTCGGCGTGCACACAATCCCCAGCCGGCGCGCCCGGCGATACCAGTTTTCCAGATCGAGGGTAACGCCCAGGTCCTGGCCGACGTACAGGGTGGGGGAGACGACCTCGACCTGGCAACCGCGCTCGGCCAGGTACTCGGCTGTGCTGGTGGCTTCGTGGAAGCCCAGTTGGTCCACGATGAGGACCCGCCGGCCTGGCTCTACCTGGCCGGCGAGGATGTCGGTCACATCGGCCACCTGCGGCCCATCTGCGCCGGGGAAGGGAGCGCGGTTGGGGACGGAACCGGTGGCGATCACAACGGCATCGGGCACTTCGGCCAGCACCCGTCCCGGTGTGGCGGTCACGCCTGTCCGCACGTCCACCTCAACTTGAGAAAGCTCGTGCATCAGGTTGCGAACAATGTCACCAAATTCGGCCCGATTGGTCACCCGCACCGCCAGATTGACCTGTCCTCCCAACCGGTCGCTTTTCTCAAACAGGGTGACGCAATGGCCTCGCTGCGCAGCGACGACGGCAGCTTTCAGGCCGGCCGGCCCGCCACCCACGACGATCACTTTCTTGGGTGGTCTGGCCGGCCGCAACGTATCGAGGCCCAGCGTTTTCTCCCGGCCGGTGCCGGGCGTCTCAACACACCCCATCCAGCGGTTCAGGCCCATCCGGCCCACACATTCCTGGTTGCATGAGAGACACAGCCGGATGTCCTCCACCCGATTCTCGCGTGCTTTGCGGGCGAACTCCGGATCGGCGATCTGCGCCCGCACGATTCCAACCAGGTCAGCGTGCCCTTCGGCCAGCACCCGCTCGGCCTGCACCGGGTCCTTGATCCGCCCCACCCCAATTACCGGCAGGCTGACCGCTTTTCGGATAGCGGAAGGGATAAAGAGAGCATAGCCGGGAGGGATGTGCATGGAGGCTTCGATCATGTACAGGGTGTGTGTGGCGGTCCCGATGCTGGTGTTGATGTAGTCGATCAAGCCGTCGGCTTCCAGGATGCGAGCGGCTTCGACCGCCTCGTCGAGGACAATGCCATTGCGGATCAGTTCGTCCCCGCACAGGCGCACGCCGACTACATACTGCCGGCCCACCGCCTGGCGAATGGCCGCAATGATCTCGCGCAACAATCGCATGCGGTTTTCCAGGCTGCCGCCGTATTCGTCGGTGCGCAGGTTGTTGTGTCGGGAGAGAAACTGGCGCACCAGCGACGAGTGCGAACACTGCAGTTCCACCCCGTCGAAGCCTCCCAGTTGGGTGTGCCGCGCCACTTTCGCATAACCCTGCACCACGTCCTGAATGTCCTCCGGCTCCATCGCCTTGGGTACTTCGCGGAACAGCGGATCGGCCACGGAGGAGGGGGCCCAGGCAGGCAGGCGGGTGTACATGCCGCTGGCCTGGCCGCCGTTGTGGTTGATCTGGGCCAGAATCTTAGCCCCTTCGGCGTGGACCATCTCGGTGATGCGCCGGTAGCCCGGAATGACGTCCGGGTTGAAGGCGTGGATCAGTTTCTCGTAGGGGTGGTCGGTCGGATGCACCGAGTGTTCCTCGGTGATAATCAGGCCGGCGCCGCCCCGCGCCCGTTCGCGGTAGTAGTAAGCGTGCCGCTCGGACGGCATGAAATTTTCGGCGTAGTTGGTCAGGTGCGCCGAAAACACGATCCGGTTGCGGAGCGTCAGGTGGCCGATCTTGATCGGCGTAAACAGCAGTTTCGTATGGGTGCTCATACTTCGAGGCGCAGTACAAGTCTCAGATGGCTCTCCCGGCGCGATAGCCTTCCAGGATCGCCTGGCTCAGGCGGCGCGGCGCGACGCAATCGCCGGCGCGATACACTCGCTGGCCGGCCGCCTTGAGGGCAAGATACAGGTCTTCGTCAGGAATTTCATGGGCGGCGCTCACCACCAGATCGACGTCCTCAATGCGGACCTCATCCCGACTGAAACGATCCACCCCAATCACCGTCCGTTCGGCCACCCGCTGGACTTCGATTTGCGGGCGAAAGGTGATGTCTTTGGCGGGGGCGCGCTGATTCCAGGGCGTCAGCTCCAGAGTAGCCGTCAGGCGCTGGCCCACAAACATGTCGTGGGTGAGAATTTCGACCTGCCAGCCCCGGTCGGCCAGCCACTCGGCGGCAGCCATGGCGGGGTGATCGCCGGCCTCATCGAGTACCACCGCCCTGCCGGGCGTCTCCGGCACCGCGCCGCTCAACACCTGGCGGGGGTCAAGAAATTTCGGATTTCGGATTTCGGATTTCGGATTTCGGACTTGAGACCAGGAGTCCATTCCAAAATCCGAAACCTGCTCTGAGCCCGGTTGAAGGGCCCAAAACCCGGACGGGCGCGCGCCGGTAGCCACGATCACCGCATCGGGGGATTCGGTCAGCACCAGCTCTGGTGTGACTGTGACGCCCAGCCGCAGGGGCACGTTCAAGGCCCGGACCTGGGCTTCCAGCCAGTCCACCGCCAGGGCCAGCCGCTCCCGGCCAGGTGCGGCGGCCGCCAGGCGCAGTGCACCTCCCAACCGACCACTCTTCTCATACAGCGTCACCTGATGACCACGCAAGGCAGCTACGCGCGCCGCCTCCAGCCCGGCCGGCCCGCCACCAACGACGATCACCCGACGAGCGACAGGCGCAGAGGTGAGGGGGGCAAATTCGTCATCCCGCTCGTAGCCGGCGGCCGGGTTGACCGCGCAGCTCAGGCGTGGGTTCTGGACGGTGCTGACCACGCAGTCCTGGTTGCACAGAATGCATGGGAGCACATCGCCCGGGCGGTCTGCGCGCAACTTGCGGGGCAGGTCGGGGTCGGCGATCAGGGCGCGGGTCATTTCGACGGCGTTGGCTTTCCCTTCGCCCAGCAGGGACGCAGCCAGCGCCGGGTCAACGATGCTGCCCTGAGCGAAGACGGGTATCTGCACCACCTCGTTGATGCCGGCGGCCAGGTGTGCCGCGTAGCCCGGCGGCATGTACAGGCCGGCCCGGGTCAGATGCCGCGTGTAGATGCTGCCGCTGGTGACGCTGATGAAGTCAAGCCGCCCGTCGCCGGCCAGCCGGCGGGCGATCTCCCTGACATCTTCGGGTTTGAGGCCGGCCCAGGGGGCATATTCGTCGCCGGAGAGGCGCAGGCCCACAATGGCCTCACCACCGACCTGCCGGCGCACTGCCTGGATAACTTCCCGTGCAAAGCGCAATCTGTTTTCCAGCGAGCCGCCATAGCCATCCTGGCGCATGTTGGTCAGCGGTGACATGAACTGGCGGATGAGGCTGTCCTGGCCGGCATTGATCTCCACCCCGTCCAGCCCGCCGGCCAGGGCATAGCCGGCGGCGCGGGCAAACCCCTCGACGACGGCAGCGATGTCTTCGACCTCCATTTCCTTCGGCACTTCGCGGCTGTTGACCTCCGGCACCGGTGAGGGGGCCCACAAGGGCGCTTGCGAGTAATGGCTGCTACCCTGCCCGCCGCTGTGCGTCAGGTGGGCCAGAGCCAACGCCCCGTGGGCGTGAATCGCTTCCGCCACCAGCCGGTAGCCGTTCACCACCTTCTCGTCGTAGCCGAAGATGGCATATTCGTAGGGCCAATCCGAAGGGTGCACCACGCTGCCCTCCAGCACAATCAGGCCGGCGGCGGCCCGCCGCGCGTAGTAGGCCGCATGCCGCGCTTCAAAGCGGTTGTGCGTGGCGAAGTTCGTCTGGTGCGCAGCGAAGACGATGCGGTTGGGTGCCGTTTTGGCTCCCAGACGAAGGGGAACAAGGAGTGCTTCAAACAAGCTGGTGATTCTCCGTCACTGTTTGGAATGGAATGAAGCTGGCCATGGCTCGGGAGATCTTGCCATCCTCGAAAACGCAATCCGGGTCGGGATCGTCGAGAGAGCGACCGGTGAAATACTTGACGGCCAGGCAGCCGCCGTGACACAGCGCGTAGGCGTTGCACGTCTGGCAACTGCCACCCACCTGCCACTGGCGCAGATGGGCGAAAAGCGGAGATTCCCGCCATACCCGCGCGAAGCCGCCGGCCTGGCGCACATTGCCGGCGGAAAACTCTGGCGCGAGCACGAATGGGCAGGCGTACACCTCGCCCGCCGGGTCCACGCAGCACACGATGCGCCCCGCACCGCATAGGTTCAGCCCGTCGAGGGGCCGGCCGTAGGCCGAGAGGTGGAAGAACGAGTCGCCGGTCAGCACGTCGGGATGGGCCAGCAGCCACTCGTACAGTCCACGGTTCTGGATGTGGGTCGGGCGCATGGCTTCCCACACGTCCCGCGCGCGCCCGGAGGGACGCAGACGGGTGAGGCGCAGTTGCGCGCCGTAACTTCTGGCCAGGGCGTAGAGGTCGTCCAGTTGATGGGAATTCTGGCGTGTGACGACTGCATTGATTTTGAATGAGAAGCCTCGATCTGCCAGCCGCTCCATGGCCTGCCGGGCGCCGGCATACGACCCAGGTCCGCGTACCGCGTCGTTGGTCTCGGCCGTCACCCCGTCGAGGCTGATTTGGACGTCCAAATAATTACGCGAGGCGACCCAATCGGCGGCCGCCTCGTCTATCAGCGTGCCGTTGGTGCTGAATTTGACGCCGATGCCCCGGTCGAGGGTGTAGTCCATCAATTCAAAGAAGTCCGGGCGGATCATCGGCTCGCCCCCGCCCACGTTGACGTAGAAGACTTTCATCTCGGCCCACTCGTCAATCAACTGCCTGGCCTCGGCGGTGGTCAGTTCGTTTTCCCGGCGCAGGCCGGATGACGATAGGCAGTGGAGGCAACGCAAGTTGCAGGCGTAAGTCAACTCCCACGTCAGGCAGATGGGGGCGTCGAGCCCCTGGCGAAGCACATCATAGTTCATGGAGTATTCCAATACCCTCCAGTTGTACCAGCCCCGTTTCCAGAGCCTGGCGGTCATCCGGCCCCAACCCTCTGCGTTTGACGAAGACTTCCAGCATTGCACTGAGTGGCTGTGTGCCATCCAGTTCGTTCAAAAGCTCTACAAGCACCCGTGAGTTCAGAAAGTAGAGCTTGCGATTGTCGTGACGGTAGATCAGGCCGCCGAAACGCTCAGGGCGGATAGCGACTTGAGGCGCAAGGCTGTATACCTGGTTAAGATCCATGGCCGGCCATCATTTCGTGCTTGCAAGCGTTTGGCCATCGGTGTCAGTAGCCAGCAGCCAGTTATCAATAGTCGGTCATCAGTCTCTTGCCACGGATCACTGACCACCGATTACCGATCACTGGTCACTGAGTACTACTTGGTCAGGAAGCCGGCATCGACCGGCAACGCGACGCCAG
>CAZHMV010000179.1:0-10987 GCA_964532665.1 uncultured Anaerolineales bacterium | reverse complement strand
AAAGACTGCTCTCGACCTCTACACACAGACGCCCCCTCTTCACCTCCCGGACGCTCTACCGATCTATTCAGGTAGGCGGACCCCAGGTTCCTCCGGGCCACTCCGACCAGCTCGGCGAAGTCAAGGGTTTCGGCGATCTCCCGCGCCCGCTCGTAGGCATCGATGGCCTGGTCCAGCTCCCCCTGCCGGCGGTAGATCTCGCCCAGGTTGATGGCCGCCGCAGCCCGCCGCCACTCCTCCCCCGTCCGCCCGCTCAGTTCAGCGGCCTCCTGGAAGTATTGCAGTGCCTCATCCCAGCGGCCCAGGTCCTGGTATACGCATCCCAGAAGGCTGCAGGCTCGCTCCTTGCCCGGGAGGTACCCCGCTTTCTCGTACAGCGCGATGCTCCGTTTGTGGGCAGCCATTGCCTCCTCACTGCGGCCCAGCTCGTGGAGGATCAGCCCCTGGAGGTTGTAGGCCTGAGCGAGGTCCTGGATGTTCTCTGTCTGCTCAATGATAGCGATCCCCCGCTCACACGACGCCAGGCCCTCGTTTAGCCGGCCATGCCGGTAGTGGATCAGGCCGGTCCACACGTGGAGCCGGCCGGCTTCCAGGCTTGTACTGAGCGTAGTCGAAGTAGCCTCCAGTCCACCCAGGGCATTCAGCCCCCGATCCAGGGCCTGCTGGGCGGCATCGAACGCCCCCTTGTTCTGGTGAGCGATGGCCATCTGGCGGTACAGGCCGGCGCGGTGGGTGGCGGGAAAAGCCTCGGAGTCTGCTGTTAGCTTCAGAGCCTCGGTGTAGCTGGCAATCGCCTGATCGTTGTGGCCGATGGCCGACTGCACCCCGGCCTGACCCTCCAGCGCTTCCACGTGCCACTGCAGAATTTGCGTCTGGGTAGCCCCTTGTTGTTGCTCCGCCTCGGTCGGCGGCGTCTCGTCGAAGCTGTGGATCTTCGTAAGCGCGCGGTCATACCAACTCAGCGCCGTCCGGTTGGCCCAGGCGTCGGCGGCGCGCCGGGCGGCCCGCAGGCAGTAGCGGATGGCGTTCACCCGATCATCGCTGTGGGCATAGTGATGGGCCAGCCGCTCCACGATTTCCTCCTCGGCATACAGCCGGCGCAGCACCTGGGCTACCAGGCGGTGCATCGTGCGTCGGAACCGTTCCAGGAGGTGGGTGTAGATTGTCTGGTGGATCAGGCCATGACTGAAAGCATAGTTCACATCGGGCCACCATCCGCCAAGCTCGAAGATGAGCTGGCGCTGGGTCAGGTCCCCCAGGTTCTGGTCGAGCTGCTCCCGTGCGGCCTCGTCCTGCACCCTCTCCAGTACCCGGTACTCGAACTCCTGTCCGATGATGGACGCCCTTTGCAGGACCTCGCGGCTGGGTTCAGCGAGCTGATCCAGGCGTGTCAGGATCGCGTTCTCGACCCGGTCGGGCAACGGCACCCGGGTCAGGTCTGCTGCCGGCATCCACGTGTCATCTGATCGGATCAAGAGGCCACCCTTCGACAAGCTCAGGACTCCGCTGTCCTGGAGTGACTTGACGACTTCTTCGATAAAGAAGGGATTGCCGCCGGTGCGGCTCAGAATGGTCTGGGCCAGCCCCTCGGAGAGGGACTCGGCACCGAGCAGGTTCGCCAGCAGCGCCCGTCGTGCGTTCTCGCCCAGTTCGTCGAGCGGCAGGGGGCGATAGCGTGCCCGGCGGGGCCATGCGTGAGTCCAGTCAGAGCGGTAGATGACCAGCATTAGCACGTGCATCGTACCCACTGCGCCGGCCACGTGATCCAGCACTTTCAGACTGGCTTCATCAGCCCATTGCAGGTCTTCCAGAGCCAGGACAATGGGTTGCTGTGCGGCCTGGTGGGCCAGCACGGCCTGCACCACGCCGGCCAGCTTCTTCTGGCGCAGTTCGGGCTCCAGGGTGTCCACCGCCAGGGCGGGGAAGTGTAGTCCCACGGCCTGGCCCAACAGAGCCAACCCCTCGTTGAGTTGTTCCTCTCGACGGGCCTCGTCCTGAGCTGGTTGAAGGGATCGAGGCGGCGCCTCAGTACGTCGCCCTGTGTCCCAGACTACCCCGCTGGCGAGTTTCTCCAGCTTGCTCCGACACGCCGCCACGTCATCATCCGGGGCCATATCCGCCAGCCCACGGATCATCTGGGCCAGCAGGGCGTGGGATGTGTGCTGGTCATAGGATTGGCAGGTGGCAGCGATCCAGTAGGGGCGAGACAAGCCGGAAAGGTGCGCCTCTGTCGGAAGAACTTGCTCTCCGGCACTTCGATTGGACTCAGTGCGAGCTTGCCTCGCCCCTACACCGACCAGCCATTCCCGGAACGCCTGTACCAGGCGGGTCTTGCCCACGCCGGCCGCGCCGACCACGCTTACCAGGCGTCCCTGTCCAAGAGTCGCTTCGCGCCACCAACCCTGTAGCTGGGCCATCTCGGCTTCGCGGCCTACCATCTCAGGCGGCGGGGGCGGCTCCCCCCTTGCTCCCGGCACCCGGTAGGCTACAATGGAGCGGATGCCCTCGGCAATACGCAACTCTCCCAGGGACTCGAAAGCGAAAGCCGCCTGCGTCAGGCCCTGGGTCGTCTCATCGACCAACACCTGGCCTTCGTCAGCCTGAGCGGCCAGCCCAGCCGCCAGATCCACCACGTCGCCGGCGATCTGGTAGTCGGCCCCTTCGGGCGTTATGAGCTGCCGGCCCACTACCTGGCCGGTGCAGATTCCCAGCCGCAGCTCCAGCGTAGGGCGAGATGCCATCTCACCCCACTTTTCAACCAGACTCTCATTGAACTTCCCCAGACTACGTGCCATGTCCAACGCGGTGCGGATGGCGCGTTCGGCATCGTCCTCGTGGGCGTTTGGCACGCCAAAGCGGACGCCCAGGATGTCCGTCAGCGGGCCTCGAACCTGTCCGCCATAGCGTCGCGCCACCTGGGAAAGGCGGTCGAGAATCTGGTCTTCGATCTCGGCTGCGGCCTCAAGATCCAGCGCGTCGAACAGTTGGGGCAAGCCGGAGAGGCGGGCTACCAGCACGGTGGCCGGGCGAACCTCGCGCCGCTCCAGGCCGGCGATCCGCAGGGTTGGGTCACCATAGAGAGCGAAGGACGCCCAGAAGAGGTCTCCGGGTCGAGTTTGATGCATCCGCCCCCGCGTCCGTCGCAGCGCCTCACCCACGGGCACACCATCCAGGACCATGGCGTAAAACCACTCGGCGAACTCCCGCGAGCTGGCGTCGAACACCTTCCATAGAGTACCGATGAAGCCCGTCGCCCCACCCAGGATGAAAGCAGAAGCGAGGTTCCGGGCCGCCAGGCCCACATATGGCAACATCTCAGCGGTATTTGCCAGCGTGGTCTCTTCCCTCGCTGACCAGCAGGCGTTGAGGAAGACGAAGGGCCGGCCACGCAGTGCCTTCTGGATGTCCTCGGCCGCAAGTTCGCCGTCGGCCAGGAGCAGGGCCCCTGGCCGGGCATGGCCGGAATAGTGGATGAGGTCGTATTGACCGCTGGCCAGGGCCTCAAGTACCTCCAGCCGGCTCGCCTGAACACGGGACAGGAACTTGGCGTCGATGCGCTCGGGCGCGGTGTCAAAGGCGTCCATGAGCCGCTCGACCTCTATATCGGTTTCTGGCTGGTCTTCGGTCGGGTTGGAGATGAAGAGAAACGAGCGGGCGCTGCGGTCCGGCATGGGGTTCTGGCGCGCCGGGGCGGTGGACAGCAGCCGTCGGCCCACGGAGCGCTTCAAAGCCAGGTACTGGGTGCCATCGTGGAGCAGTTCCCACGGCAGCCGGGTGTCATTGGTACTCAGGATGAGAGGGAGGTCGTCGGGCAGAGCACGGAGGATGTCCTGGAGCGGAGTGGGGAGGATGAGGCCGAACATGAGTTGCCCCAGGCGTCTCAGGCGCTGGTCCACTGTTGGGTCTCGGGCGGAGGCCGGCTGGGTCGAGAGGTACAGGATGCGCAGGACCTCTGCTGCAGCGTCAATCGCGTCTTCGAGCTGAGAGCGCAGGCCGGCTTCGAGGGTGGTTGAGTCGACCACACCTGAGGGGGCGTGCATGTCCTGGCCAGGCAGGGTCAGGGAGTCGGTTGGGAACTCCAGGTGAAACAGATATTTGTCCTCTGTGCGGAGGATGGATAATGTGGCGGTGGGCTCCATGGCTCCCCCTGTATAGCCGATAGCTGATAGCTAATGGCAGATGGCAGATGGGGGGATGAGTCATTGGCCATCTGCTATCTGCTACAAGCTATCCGCTATCCGTCAACTCAAACGTCATCGGTAGTTCCCAGACTTTGTCCTGGTGTTTGACTTCGACTAGATAAGTGCCTGATCCGATGTGCGGGAAGGTCACGCGACCGTCCTCGTGAGTTAGTTCGCTGATCAACAGCCGGCGGTTTTCGTCCCGCACGGTGACCCTGGCCCGGCTCAATGACTGCCCGGATGAGGTAGTGACCTGGACGCTGAAGGCGGTCTCATCCCCTGAAACTGGTCCCACCGTCAGACTGAGGGAGATGTCGTGCTCAGGGGCCGGCAAGGGAAGGGTCTGGGTCTCCGGCCGTGCCCCTTTCTCGCGGAAGGCCGGCACGGCGGCCCACGCCGGCGACAGGGAGCCTGGCAACTGTGCGAAGGACGCTTGTTCCCGACCGATGAGGACACGCAGTTCGGTGAACAATCGCGCGATCTCCTGGCCGGCGGACTCCACAGTTTCCCAGATGGAGGGCCGGCGCGGCGCGGCTTCCAGGAAGGAGAAGTCGAAAGCGGGTTCGACAGGTGGCTGGGCAAACTCCCCTCGCCGTTCCATCAACAGCAATGCCTTCAACTCCTCGTACTCCTGTCGGCATGCATCGCACTCGTCCAGGTGCTGCCTGGCGGTCGGGAGGGCGGCAGCCGGGTCTTCCCCATCAAGCTCTGTGCCAATGTAGGCATACAGCACGTCCTGGCATGGCCGGCAGGCGGGCTGTTCGGTCCCGTCGGCATCCAGGATGGACTGTAGGACGGATTTGAGTTCTGGGTTCATGGTAGATCATCTCGCTTCGTCAAACCAGAGTGCGATTTTATGCCCAGGTCCTGGTTTGACGGGTTTCGCACGGTTGTTGTCCCTATAATGATAATGCAATCCGGGCCGGTTTTCTTTCACTGCTCCGCGAATAGCTTCAGGACATCTTGATCCAGGCCGGCTTCTCGAAGGCACTTCCTCAGGCCGCGCTTGGCCCGGTACACCAGCAGGTAGACAGCATTCTCCGTTGTATCCAGGGCTTGTGCCACGAATTCCGCACTACGCCCTTCAACTATACATCCCCAGAAGGCCAGCCGCCGGCGTTCCGGGAGGTGATTGAAGCAAGCCTGTAGGGTCTCCGCGACCTGCTGGAGTATCGCTGTGTTCTCTAGGTTCGACGGATCGGTCAATGCTGTGAGCTTGAACGAAGGCGACCATTCGGCGGTGTCTGACTCGGGGTGCTCTTCTTCGGGGAGGAGTTCGCGGCGCTGCCAGTAGGGGCGGCGGAGCTCCTGGCCGGCCTGGCGGCGGACGATCTGGGCGGTCCAGGAGAGGAAGCGCCCACTTCCGTCGAACTGGTTCAGCAATGCGTGGTCGTCGCGAGCCAGCTTCTCGAGGGTCTCCTGGACGAAATCCTCGGACAGAGCAGCCAACTCCTCAAGGGCAAACCTGGCGAGGGAGGCCAGGTCTGCCTGTCGCATCTGCAGGTAGTTGTAGGCGACCACGTAGAGGTAGCGAGACAGGTCTTCATAAGCCAGGCGCTGTTGGGGCTGGCCGCGGTCGCCGCGAAGCTCGTCGAGCCACTCTTGATTGGTGCGTTGCGACATGCATCCCCCTGACGAAGCAATATATCTAATGAATGAATCCAGGGAGGAAAGTTACAGCGATTGTACCACAGTTTGTCCGTTCTTTCAACTACTGACAGAATATCTCTCTTGCCCTCATCATTTGCTACAGAGGGAATCGTGATTTTCGGCTTGTGGATTGAGAGAGGGGAACTCATGAGTAGCCACATTCAAGTCGCTGAGTACGAAAGGGCCACTCGCCGGCGGAGGCGAGTGCGGCGTCGTCCGAGATGGGGGCCGGTGCGAAGTGACGAAGAGGTCGGCGATTACGTGTTGAGCGACCATGCAGCCCAGCGTTCGGCGCGCCGCAATCTGTCGGAGGAGGACGTCCGGTACGTGTTGCGGTATGGCCAGGTCTACCATTGCGCTAATGCGGTGATCTATTTCCTGGGCCGGCGGGACATCCCGACGGAGGATCTGGTCAACGACGATCTGGCACGGTTGGAGGGCACGTTGGTTCTCACCGCACGCCATCGTCCGGATGTCATTACGGTGTATCGCAATCGAGATGGGTTGAAGGTGATCCGCAGGAAGTTCCGGCGGTTGCGCCGGCGGCCGCTGTGATGTTGGGGGGCGAGCTGGTCGGGCCGTGCGCCGGCCTGACCAGTTGGCCCTGCTGCAGCCGAAGGTGAAAGACTCGTGAGACGGGTGCATCTTCTGTAAGCGAAGGCATGGAGGGAGTGCCTTTTCAAATTTCACAGAGTCAATGGAGGAGAAGATACGATGATTCGTCAAGATTCTGTTCAACCAAAGTACATGGCCAGGTTGATCTTACTGGTCGGGTGCCTGATGATCCTGCTGGCCGGCGCTTTCGCCCTGGTCACGACCGTTGCAGCTCAAGGGCCTGAGGGCAAGGGGCCGATGGTCGCCACAACGGATTTCCCAGAGGCCAAGGAGCCGGCCACCGACGCCCAGCCCGATCAGTACTGCTACGATCAGTACGAGCCCGATGACAGCATGTGGCAGGCCGGCTCGCTATACCCGGCCTATTCGCAGTATCACGCCTTCTGCTACACTTGGGATCGGGATGTCATGCGGTTCACCGCCCGGCCAGGAACGCGCTATGTTATCGAGACGTTCAACCTGGGCTGGGACGCCGATACTGTGTTGGAACTCTACGATGCCGGCTGGCGCTTGATTGCTCAGAATGATGACTGGCAGGCAGGCAATTTGGCCTCTCGCGTTGAGTGGACCACACCTTATGGTGGCACTTTCTATGTTCTCGCCCGCCAGTACAACCCGTACCGGGCAGGTGCGGGGGCCTACTATACCGTTCAGATGCAGGAGTATGCGACAGGCTACAACCGGGTGTGGGTCGATCGTGGCTGTGGCGCCTACTACGGTATCGGTCGGTTTATCCGGGTCTACATGAGGGTAGAGGGCGGTGGCTATTACCGTCTGGTGGTGAACACTGCCTACGGTAGTCGTACCACCTGGAGTGGCTACCTCGGTCGCGGAACTTACTACTTGAATGGGCGAGTTGGTTCGCCGGCTGGTCCACACACGCTTACGCTGTATGACGGGTTCATGAATCCGAGCTGCACCTTCTATGCCACGTACGGTGCTAGCGGCAGCACTGACAGCGAGGTGTCCGCCGATGTCGCCGGGCAGAGTCCGCCTGAACAGTTGCCGGATGCGCAGCCTTTGGACATCAAGGATGGTGAGTGGTAGGCCGGCGAGTGCAGTGGATAACCTCCAAGGTGGCCGGCACTCGCGTGATTGACTTCACTTCACGGACTGCTGTAGGTGCAACGCGGACCTTATTATCCTCAGCGTTAGGGCGTAAGTGCCGGCCACCTGAATGGTTGCATGGAGAGCAAACATCATTGATAGGAGAGTACAGTGTCCAGAACCAGAAAGGCAATATGGGGACTCCTCGTCGTTCTGGTCTTCCTGTCGTTGGGGTTGAACGGGTTTCTCCTGTGGCAATGGCGGAGCTTTCAGCGGCAGGTGGGTAGCCTGCGGCAGACTGCTCGGGAAGCGACGTCTCAAGCCATCACAGAGCTGGAAGCGTTCCAGAAGTCAACCCTTCGGTTTGACTTCCAGGTCAACGAAGCTGTTCCCATCCAGGCCGAGATCCCCTTCCGTGATGCACTGGAGGCACCCATTCACACGACGATCCCGATCAGACAGGCGGTCGATACCACGGTAACTGTTGATCTCCCACAGTTCGGGCTCCGGCTCCCGGTGGATGTCACGGTTCCGTTGGATCTGGAGATCCCGGTTGATCTCAGTGTGCCGGTGTCGATTGACCGGACCGTGCCCATCTCTACGACCGTGCCTGTGAGTCTCAGCGTGCCCATCGTGGTCAAGATGGACGAAACCGAGTTGGCTCCGTATGTGGAGCGGCTGCGAGCAGGTCTGGTTGCCTTTGACCAGGTGCTATCCGATGTTGGGCAGCAGGCCCAAGAAGGAGATAAGGGAAGATGAAAACCATGAAATCCATCGTCTGGTTATCCGTTGCACTGGCAATCGCTGTCCTAACGATTGCGGCGGATGGGTGCGGTGGCGCTCCGCCACCGGACGACACGATTACCGTTGAGGACCTGAAGGGGTCTCAGGGCAAGACCATTGAGGAGATCTTGCCGGCCAACAACTGTCCAGGCACGACGGCCATGGTCGTTGACCTCCCTGCCAGCAAGCAGTTCACGCATGAGGTGAACGTATTCCCGCAGGGTGGGGCCAAGATCAACGTTGCTGCGGTTCAGGGGGCAGTGCGCGACTACTATCAGGTCGAAGATCTCACTTCGGAGACGATCTGTTCCATCCCAGTTAATGTGCCGGCGAGCGCGTATTACATCTACGAGCTAGAGTGGACAGAGAACTGGCGTGAGGGCACTGTAGAGATCGGCAAGGTGGATAGCAAGCCGGAGGCACGCTACCGCTTCAGGGAGAGCATGGTCTGCGAGGTTGTCGGCTTACAGACGCAATCTTGTCCAGGACAATAGTGTTTCGCAAGGAGCTGACATGATTCGGACCCTGTCGCGGCCCCAGGTGTGGACGAATCGTGCATCTTTTCAGGGGCTGGACGTGAGCAGCCTCCGCGTTCGGAAAGGCCGGCGGCTGTTGCTGAGAGATGTGTCGTTGACCGTGGAGCCAGGCGACATTGTGGTCATTCTTGGTCCGAATGGAGCCGGCAAGACGACGCTGTTGAAAGCCATCGGTGGCGAGAGGCCTTCCGCGGGCACCGTGCGCTTGAATGGGCACAACCTGTACGCTGCACCGGAGCATTGGCTGAAAAACTACATCGGGCAAGTCCCGAGCCGTAGCGTGCTCCATGAGAATTTGAGCGTGCGGAAGGCCCTGATCTACGCCGGCGAATTGCGTTTACCCCTGCCGGCGGAGGAGATTGAGGAGCGCGTCGAAGATCGGCTTGAGGAATTTGACCTGCCGGAGGGTCGCTGGGATGCTCTGGTAGGCAAGCTGAGCGATGGGGAACGCAAGCTGGCGAATATCTGCGCCGAGCTGCTGGCAGAGCCTCCTCTGTTGTTACTGGACGAGCCAACCACCGGCCTTGATCCGCATCACGTCAAGGTTCTGGTAACGGCGCTGCGCCGGCGGGCTCGCCAGCCTGGTCGGGCCGTCGTATTCACCAGCCACACCATGGATACGCTGGACCTCCTGCTAGAGGAGGATCAGGTGCCTGGTTGCGCAGGCAGCGGGTGGTTGCCTCGATCGCGCATTGTCTTCATGGCAAATGGCGAAATCGTGGAGCAGGGCTCGCCAGATCCGGACTCGTCGGAGGGTATACTGAAGAGGCTAGGGTGTGAGGACTGGCCGGGAGCGTTCAGGGGACACAAGACGACTGAGCAATCCGAGGCATTGTGGAGCATCCTGAAAGAATGGCACCCAGGGTCTTTTTCGCGCAATGGCTACGACCAGCAACGTTCTGTTGAGCGTGATGGGCAACCCAATCTTGGAGCTATCGAGATCCCAGAATCAAGCATCGTGCGGCAGTTCTGGGTATTGGTGCGCCGAAACTGGCGTATCCTGCTCAACGACGGCTGGCAGATTCCGTTCGCGAGATTCGTTCTGCCTCTCAGGTTGTTCGTGATTCTGGGATTGGGGCCTGTCGTGGGCATGCTCCTCGCACTGGTATTGGAGCGCGAGTCGTACATTGAGTCGCCCTCGCTGTATGGCCGTGACTATTCGTGGATGTCAGATATTAGCGATGTGCGACAGGCTGTCTTCCTGCTGGCGCTTGTCGTAGCACTGATGGGCCTGACCAGTAGCTTCCGGGAGATTGCCAACGAGATACACATTTATCGGCACGAACGATTGAAAGGTTTGACGCCGGCTGCGTACCTGCTGGCGAAGGTGGCGTTGCTGGCGCCTCTTTTCGGAGTGATCATGCCTGTCTTGCTGTTGTTCACCCTGCGGTGGCGTCAACTGGGGTGGAGTCAGGCCTTCCCGCAAGAGGGTGTCGCGTTGACCTCTTTCACCGAAGCCGCCATCACACTGGTGCTCGCCTCGATTGCAGCGATTTGCCTTGGGCTGACCATCTCTGCGATTGGCAGCACTCGTGAGCACGCCACGGTACTGCTGGCCTTCGCTGTGGTCTATCATGCTCTGCTGTCCGGGCTGGTAACGGACCAGGAGTTTGGACTGTGGATCGATCGCCTGTCGGCCCTGGTGGCCAGTCGCTGGGCGATGGAAGGGGTATCCACCAGCCTGGGGGTGTATTGCTGGGAGATGGCGAACCCACAGTTCAAGGACTTCCCCAGCATTGGTCACCTGGCTTCGATATGGCTGTGGCTGGGCGGATACGCGCTGATAGCCGCTGCCATCGCGTACTTCTCACTGCGCGCCAAGGATCGCTGGTACGGTGCACTGCACCTGGGCCGGCTGCCTTTCAGGGGGGCTGTGCTGTTCGTCTCATTGATCTTTCTGTTGATCTTCAACGGCTGGTTCGCGCGCGGTCTATCACGTCCGTACTTCGATTTACGCACAGATGTGGATGTAAACATCGACGATGTCGTCTCAAAAACCCATCTCCAACATGTGGTAGGAGTGGTCAGTGAGGCACGCTGCCCCGACCGGAAAGAAGATCGCGTAGAACCGCCGGGGGTGTCCACAACGGAAATCCCAACGATTGTCCCGTCAGGCGGGGTCCAGGTTGCTCCGCCTGTTATTCTGGCTGTGCCGGCCACACCCACAATGGCGCC
>CAZHMV010000178.1:9335-11295 GCA_964532665.1 uncultured Anaerolineales bacterium | reverse complement strand
AGCCAACCAGCCATCTGGCGGCTAGAAAGCTGGATAGCTGGATAGCTAGATGGCTGGATGGCTAGATGGCTAAGATGGCTGGTTGGCCGAAGGGAGGAGCGAAAATCGTCAAGCACATTTCATTTGACAGTGTGCAGTGGCAGCAGGGGCTCCGCGACCTGATCAGCCTGACCAAGCCGGGCGTCACAGGGCTCCTTGTCTTTACAGCCGTGACGACGGCCTGGGCGGCCAGTGGTCCCTGGGTCTCACCGGTGAGGCTGGCGCTGTTGGCCCTGGTGGGCAGCCTGACGGCCGGGGGTGCAGCGGCCATCAACCACTATCTGGATCAGGACCTGGATGCCCGCATGCCGCGCACGGCCCATCGCCCGTTGCCGGCTGGCCGTCTTCCTGTCCCGGAGATTGCCGTGGTGTGGGGAGGGCTGCTCTGTGCGGTAGGGCTCACTGTGGCTGCCAAGACCCTTTCTCTGGAAGCCACAGCGTTCACCCTGCTGGGTCTGGTGATCTACATCCCGGTCTACACATGCCTGCTGAAGCGTCGGACACTACTGAACGTGGTGATCGGCGGAGCGGCAGGCAGTTGCCCGGTGCTGGCCGGCTGGGCTGCGGTGCGCGGGGATTGGCCGCTTGCCCCGCTGGCATTGGCGGCTCTGGTGTTCTTCTGGACGCCGGCCCACTTTTGGGCCTATGCCATGGTGCATCAGGAGGGCTATCGACGGGCCGACCTGCCCATGTTGCCCAACGTAGTCGGGATGCGAGCCGTGCCACCCTACATCCTGGCCCATGCTGTGCTGGCGGTCCTGGCTTCGGTGCTGGCGACCTCGGGCCTGGCCGCCGTGGTTGCCGGCGCCGGCGGACTGGCCTTTCTGCTGAGCTGCCTGGCTCTGTGGCGAGAACCGACGGCCCGCCGGGCCTGGCGGGTGTACAAGGTCTCCAACTACTACTTGCTTCTGGTCTTCCTGGGCCTGGTGTTGGGCGCGGTGGTTGGGTTCTAGGAACGCGGAATGATGAACGATGAACGATGAATTCAGCATTCATCATTCCGCATTCATCGTTCAAGGGAGGGGTTTATGGCTGTTTCAACTGCTACTCGAACATCCACTTTGTCGGAGCGCCGGCTACTGCCGGGCCTGGCACTCTCGGCACTGGTCAGCACGGTGCTGCTGATCCTGATGGGCAGCATCGTGCGTGTCACCGGCAACGGTCTGGGGTGTCCTGACTGGCCCCTGTGCTACGGCCAGGCGATTCCCCCGGCCCTGACCGGTGCCTGGATGGAGTTTACCCATCGGCTGATCGGCGGGGCCACGAGCCTCCAGATTGTCCTGGTGGGATGGCTGGCCTGGCGTGGGTATCGAACAGAGCGGTGGATCTTCCGACCGGCCGCGGCCGCCGTTGCTCTGCTGGTGGTGCAGATCGTTCTGGGTGGGCTGCACGTGATCCTGGAAATCCCGCCGGCCACTGGTCTGGTGCACACCGGCGTGGCAATGTTGATTGTGGGTCTGATTGCCGTGGTGGTGGCCGTTGCGGTGCCGGCTGCCCAACGTCTCCGGCGTGCGGGTGGAGAGCTTTTCCATGACACGCGTTTTGTCGGCTGGGTATCCGGGACAACGGCTGCTACCTATATGTTGTTGCTCACCGGCTCCTACGTGACCCGCCGGGGGGCCTCTCTGGCCTGCCCCTCCTTCCCCTGGTGCGGCTCCAATGCGCCGGGTATCCACGCCCTCATTCAGCTCCAGATGCTGCACCGCTACACAGCCTTCAGCGTAGCTTTTCTGACAGCAGTGATGCTTGTCTGGATCCTGTCCCGGCAAAAGGATCGTGGGCTGAGGCGCTTTGCTTACGCTCTGGCTCTTGTGCTGCTGGCCCAGTTTGGTCTGGGTATCAGCAATGTTCTGCTGCGCCTGCCCATGTGGGCGCGGGCGCTGCACCTGACGGTTGGAGCGACGTTCTGGGTCGGGTTGGT
>CAZHMV010000178.1:6987-9235 GCA_964532665.1 uncultured Anaerolineales bacterium | reverse complement strand
CTGGCGTTTGTGTTGGGATTGATGGGTAGCCTGGGGCACTGTGTTGGCATGTGCGGCGGGGTGGTGGTGTTGCTGAGCCGGCGGGGGGTGACTTCGGGCGGGCGTCTGTGGCTGGCTCACCTGGGACGCATCACTACCTACGGCCTGTTGGGTCTCGGGGCGGGGGTTCTGGGACAGGTCCTGGGGCTGGCGTTCCCCGGCCTGCGCCAGTTGCAGGGGGCGCTGGCCCTGGCGGTGGCCGGCGTGGCGGTGTATCTGGCGCTGGCCCTGGTGGGCCGGGCGCCCTCTCCTGAAATCTACCTGGCCGGCCTGACCCGCCGCTGGGGACGCGCCATGCAGCGTCTGACGGCGCTTGGCAGCCAGCAGCCAGCGGTTGTTCTCGGCCTGCTGTGGGGGTTGCTGCCCTGTGGCCTGGTGTTGACGGCGCTGCTGACGGCGGCTGTCGCCGGCTCGCCGTGGCGCGGCGCGCTCACTATGCTGGCCTTCGGGCTGGGAACCTTGCCGGCCCTCCTGGGTGTGGGTTGGGTGAGCCGGCGCGGTCTTCCCCAGGCTGTCCCCTGGCCGCGCCAGGTTGCCGCGCTGGCTGTCCTTCTGTTTGGCACCCAGATGGCTCTGCGTGGGCTGGCTGCCTGGGGATGGGTAGACCATTTTCGCATGGGAGGCTTGATGCTGTGGTGAACCAGGCCCCCGTCCCCTGTACGCTGTGTGGTCTCCCCACCGCCCATCCCCTCACCGACGAAACGGGACGGGCGTTTTGTTGCCCGGCCTGCCTGGAAGTGGATCGGCTCCTGCAAGCGGATTCAGGATTTCGCATTTCGGATTGCGAAAACATCCCGAAATGCGAAATCCGAAATGCGAAATCCGAAATCACCCTATCCGTGGGCGGGTTGTGGTGCACCTCCTGTGCCTGGTTGATTGAGGAGACGCTGCGCCGCACCCCTGGGGTGCAGGACGTAGCGGTGAGTTTCGTCCAGCGGGAGGCCCAGGTTGCGTTCGATCCCAAACAGACCGGTCCTCGCCGTCTCTTGCGTCGGGTTCGGCGCCTTGGCTACCGGGCCTGGTTGCCCGGCGATCCTCCGTACGATGAGGAGGAGGGGCTTCTCAACCGACTACTCATCGGCGGAGTCCTGGCAATGCACGTCATGCTCATCAGCCTGATGCTCTACGCCCGGGAGTGGCTGGGGTGGGCCTCGCCGGACACGGCCTGGCTGGCCCACTTTTTCCAGATCATGCTTCTGGTGGCCAGTCTACCCGTGGTGTTGCTTCTGGGGTTGCCCATCCTGCGTGCAGGACTGGCCAGCCTTCTGCGCGGTCGGCCCAATATGCACACCCTCATCGCCCTGGGGGCCTTCTCCGCCTTCGGCCTGTCGGTACGCAATCTGTTTCTGGGGCTGGATCGGGTCTACTTCGACACCGCATCCATGCTGCTCTTCCTGGTGACGATTGGACACTGGCTGGAGGTGCAGGCACACAAGGCCGGCAACGAAGCGGTGGAAAGACTCTGGGAGCGAATCCCTCAGGAGGCGACATGGATCACTTCCGGGGGGGAGCGATGTGTGCCGGCGGATCAGGTCCCGCCGGGAGCCCGGGTGCGGGTGCGCCCCGGCGAGCGCCTCCCCGTAGATGGCCTGGTGGCGACGGGCGAGGGGGATGTGGACGAGAGTCTCCTCACCGGGGAGCCCACCCCGGTAACACGGCAGACCGGGGACCGGGTGCTGGCCGGCACGATCAGCCTGGACGGGGCCTTCGAGATCATTACCACCGCTGTTGGGGCGGAAACCGTAGCCGGCCAGATTGGCCGTCTGTTGCACCAGGCCCTGTGGCAGCGAGCGCCGGTGGAGCGGCTGGCGGATCGGCTGGCGGCGCTGATGGTGCCGGCGGCCGTGCTGGTCGCCGGGGGCACCTTCGCCTTCTGGACCTCGCGGGCCGGCGTGGAAACGGGGTTACTCCACGCCCTATCGGTGCTTCTGATCGCCTGTCCCTGTGCTCTGGGGCTTGCCACGCCCCTGACGTTGTGGCTGGCTCTGGGGCGAGCAGCCGAAGCGGGCGTTCTGGTGCGTCATGCCGGGGCACTGGAGCGCCTGGCTCGCGTGCGCCATATCTTCTTCGACAAGACGGGGACTCTGACGCAGCGACCGTTTCGACTGCAGGCTGTGGCCCTGGCAGAAGAGAAAGTGGGGAATTGGGGAGCGGGGGAACTCGGAGGAACTCGAAGGAACTCAGGGGAACTCAGGGGAACTCAGGGGAA
>CAZHMV010000178.1:0-6887 GCA_964532665.1 uncultured Anaerolineales bacterium | reverse complement strand
GGGAACTCGGAGGAACTCGAAGGAACTCAGGGGAACTCAGGGGAACTCAGGGGAACTCGGAGGAACTCGGGGGAACTCGGGGGAACTCAGGGGAATTTGAGGGAACTCGGGGACGTTTGGGGGAACTCAGGGGAATTTGGGGGAACTCAGGGGAACTCATGGAAGCTCCTCCGAGTCTCTCCGAGTTTCTCCGAGTTCCTACAAGTTCCTCTGAGTTCCCATCAGTTCCTCCGAGTTCCCCTAAATTCCCCCACGTTCCTCCGAGTTCCTTTGAGTTCCCCCGAGTTTCTCCGAGTTTCTCCGAGTTCCTGCGCCCCTCTGCCCCTCTGCCCCTCTGTTCCCCTGCTCCCCTGCACTTCTTGACCCGGGTCGCCGCCGTCGAGTCTCTCTCGGAGCATCCGCTGGCCCAGGCGGTGGTGGAAGCGGCACGCCAACTGAGACAAGGCGAGGGGGAGATGGGGGGACAGGGAGAAGAAAAACAGGCGTCCTTGTCCCCTTGTCCCCCTGTCTCCGATTTTCGTGTCTGGCCTGGCCGGGGGGTGAGCGGCAGGCTGAACGGCACGACCATCGTGGTGGGCAACCGACACCTCATGGAAGCCCAGGGTCTGGGTCTCCCGGACGATCTGGCGACCGTGACGGAGGATTGGCAACGACAGGGGCTGTGCGTGGTATATGCCGGCTGGGAAGGTCGGGTAGCCGGGTTGCTGGGCCTGGGGGAGGAAGCTCGTCCCGAGGCCGTGGAGGTAGTGCACCGCCTGCGGGATATGGGCCTGGAGGTGGCTGTTCTGACGGGAGACGACGTGGCGGCCGGGGAACGCTGGCAGCGCCGGCTGGGGGTGACTGTCTACGCCGGGCAGCAGCCGGAGGAAAAGCTGGCGCGGCTGCGGGGCGCGCCGGGGCCGGTGGCCATGGTCGGGGATGGGATCAACGATGGGCCGGCCCTGGCTGCGGCGACGGTAGGCATCGCCCTCGGCCAGGGCACCGACGTGGCGCGGGCCGCAGCAGATGTCATCCTGTTGGGGGGCGACCTGCGCGCGGTGCCGTGGATCATTGAGCTTGCGCAGGCCGCCATGCGTCGGGTGCATCAGAACCTGGCCTGGGCCTTCGTGTACAACCTCATCGGCCTGGGCCTGGCGGTGACGGGGCACCTGCAACCGGTGCTAGCCGCCGCAGCGATGGTCGCCAGCAGCCTGATCGTGACGGGAAACGCTTTGCGGTTACGTCATTTTCCAGCCGGATGGCTGGTTCGCTAGTTTGCTGGATGACTAGACGACTTGTTGGCTCCCATCGTACGATCCAGCCATCCGGCCATCTGGCGAACTACTTTCGGGGGTTACTACTCAGGCATACGGACCCTTGCGAAGGTTCACGAGTCGATTCGGTGCCGGCAGCGACCTCACAAGGCGAGAATCGCTTCACTGATAATGCTATTCGTAACCTTCGCAAGGGTGGCTGAGTAGTAACTTTCGGGGTAGCTACCAGGCAGTGTTCTTTGCGCTGGCACAAAGACGGACACTCTCGGTCTGGGTATACTGGAGTTGTCACATAAGTGTGGGAGGATGTCAGAGGAATTCGAAGAATTCGTCTACCGTCATCTGCGCCTGACGAAGTATGGAACGAAGGACGTGCGGCTTGAGATCGCCGGGATGAATGGGGACGGTGACCAGCAGGTTGCCGCGTTTTAACTGGAGATGGCTTCCACGCTGACGAACCCGACGAAACCCGGCTCTTTCAAGCGCTGCCACCACTTCGCGGGGTTTCAATGCGGGTAGCTTAGGCATACGCGCGTATCTCTACATCAACTTTGAACCGGAATACTTCAGCAACGTTTTCCGGCGAGGTCTGGCGAGGGTCTTCTGCTGGGGGAATGGGGCGCAGATATGGCAACCCATCCTCGAAGGCACCTTCCAGATGAAGCGTGGCCGCTTCCAGCAACATGCTCTTGGCGTCCTCGGGGGAATCGCCTTGTGAGGCGACGTCGAGTTCCGGGCAGACTGCGCTGTAGTTGCTATCTTCCTGCACAACAATGCCGGTGAATACGAACATGTCCATTCTCAGACCTTCCACAAGGTATCGAATTGTCGATCCAACCAATAGCCTGTATAAGTCGTAGACGCGAAGCCTTTGACCGACCATTGAAAGTGTAGCACATAACGCAGTGCAGAGCAAGAAGACCATGGGGCGTTCTTACACGCAGCGCCGCCTGCTACGGCGGCTGGAAAAGGGATGGACCTGGGGCGACGGACTTCTGAACCGTCTGGCCACCTCGACGTTCAACCCACTATACCATCTGGGGACTCTCTCGATCTTCCTCCTCATCGTCCTCGCCGTCACAGGGCTGTACGTGACCATCTTCTACCGGCCAGGCGCGGAGCGAGCTTATGCGACTGTGGCCGGAATGAGCGCTTCCTGGTTGGGCTCCCTCATGCGCACTGCCCACCGCTACGCCGCGGACGCGTTGGTGCTGGTGATCCTGTTGCACGCCCTCAAGATGCTCCTCGGCGACCGCTTCTGGGGGAGTCGCTGGCTGGCCTGGGGTTCAGGCTGGGGCTTGCTGGTCCTGGTCTGGATCATCGGTGTGATGGGCTACTGGCTGGTGTGGGATCAGCAGGCTCAATGGCTCACGGAATACGGGATTGGCCTGTTGAAGGGTCCTGTGGCGATGCCTTTCCTCAATCCTGAGATCGCTGCCCGAACTTTTTCCTTCTTCGTGATTGTCCTCTTCTTGCACATCTTCTTGAGTATCCTCATTGTATTGGGCGTGCTGGTGCACGTGTTGCGCCTCTCGCGGGCCCGCTACTGGTCGCCACGCTGGCTCATGGTGGAGGCCGGAGCGGCTCTGGTGTTGCTGGCCTTCTGGCGGCCTGTCTCCAGCGCTCCGCCGGCGGACCTGAGCCGACTGGTGGGCACAGTGACCCTGGACGGGTGGTATCTGGGGTTCCTGCCGCTGGCAGCGCAGTGGGGGAACGTGCCCTTCTGGGGTCTGGCTACATTCCTCCTGGGGGGGCTGACAGTCCTGCCCTGGCTGGCGCGAGGACGGGATCTGGGGCCGGCGGTGGTCACGCAAGCCGCGTGCTCCGGCTGTGCCCTGTGCTTCCAGCAATGTCCCTACGAAGCCATCGACATGCGCCCCCGTGCCGATCAGGGCCGATTTGAGTACGAGGCTGTGGTCAATCCGGCCCTGTGCACCGGCTGTGGTCTGTGCGTTGGAACCTGCTCGACCGCGGGTATCGAGTTGGCCGGCCTGCCGACGGCTGTGGTGCTGGAAGGGCTCCGGCGGTCGCTGGCAGACGCCCGCGCGGCGGACCTGTCGCCCGTGGTCGTCTTTACCTGCCAGCGGCACGCGGCTCTGGGTACTCTTGGGAGCATGGGAGCAGAGGAGCAGAGGAGCAAAGGAGCAGGGGAGATCGTCCCATCCCCCCATCTCCCCCACACCCCAGCACCTGTGGCTCTTGGACTCTGGGGTAGCAGCAATCCCCACCCCACCACTTCGATCATCACTTGCTCTGTGCCGTGCGTGGGAATGGTGCAGTCTGAATGGGTGCGGGAGAGCCTGGCTGAGGGTGCTCAAAGCGTGGCCATCCTGAGCTGCCCGGCCGATGACTGTGCCTTCCGGGAGGGTCCCCGGTGGCTGGCCCAGCGTCTGGGCCGGTATTGCTCCCTGGTGCGGCGAGGTGTGCGCTGGCTGGAAGCAGCCCCCGGCGATCGGGGTGTCGTTACAGCGCTGTTGCAGGAAGCGGAAGGTGGAAAGGAGAAAGGGGAAGGTGGAAAGGGGAAAAAGGAAAAAGGTGGAAAAGGGGAGAAGGATTCCGTGTTCCCACCTCTCCCTTCCTTTTCGCCTGTTTCTCGTTCTCTCTTTTTTCCGCCTCTTCGCTCTCTGGCGGCTGGTCTGGTTGTCCTGGCTCTGGCGTTTGGCGTGAGTCTGGCCGTTGAACGGCCGGCCACGGCTACCTCCATGGAACGGGGCGTGGTGAGGGTCGTGCTTGTCCACCCGGGGAAGTTCAAGGCCGCGTCCAGCAATCTGCCGCCCGAGGTGCAAACCAAACTGCCGGCGAGTGTATCCCCGGAGCAGGTGTTAGGTGGAGAGCGCTTCCCGGTGCGCCTGCGCGTGGAGATCGATGGCCGGCCCGTTGTGGAACGGGTTTACCGCCCCGGCGGTCTGCGCCGGGAGGGGCAGGTATACGGACTGGAATCGTGGTCCGTGCCGCCCGGCGAACACCAAGTCCGCCTCTGGCTGATGGATGACGAGACAACCTGGCGTCCGGTCTTCTCCGGTATTGTGGAAGTGAAACCAGGCCGCGTACGCACCCTGACGTACGACGAAGAGGCAGCGGGCTTCGACCTGGCCCGGCGCTGATCCTTCGGCTCAAGCTACCAATGCCCGGCCTTCACGCCGGAACTTCACGAGCTCACTTCCCGGGTGGCTGCACAGCACCGGGTGTCCCTCAACCAATGAGCCGGCTGCTCTCATTCCTCCTCCCCAGCGAGCCCCGGCTGCTTCAGCGCATAGGGGCATTCGCTATTGCCACTCACATACGCTTCCCCACACCGCAGCCACTCTCATAACGTCCACAACGCTGATCCAGTCGTCCCCGTCCTGATCATACGGCTGGCCTGCGGCCTGATGCCAGCGGGCTGCCACGCCGCGCACGTCCGGCAGCGTCACACGTGCGTCACGGTTCACATCCCCCGTCAAGCCGCAGTAGCTCGCCAAGTCCGATGTGAGCAGCAGCCCCGTGGCGTTTAGGGCCACGCTGGGCTCGTTGGTCACGTAGTCGTTGCGGTCGTCGTGGTAAACGGCCTGGCTGGACTGGAAGGCGGCGTACTCGTCCGGCTCCGCCAGGGTGATGCCCTGGCCGTTGAAGACCCAGGCTGCCGCCGGCCCGCCCATCCACGTCCCATCCAGCTCACGGCCTTGTGGCCTGAGCCCAAGGTAGGCCACCTGGTGGTGGGGGTCATGCGGCCAGGTGCTGCCGGCACCAATGAGGAAGGTGGCGCCCCAGGGGTTGCGCCCCAGGACAAAGTCCACCTGGGCCCGGGCCAGGGGCTGGTAGGCGATGCTGCCCGTCAGCTCCTCGTACCACCGGGCCTCCAGCGCCGCGCCCAGGATGGGGAAGAGCGAACCCCACACCAGGTTGTTCGCGCTGGCCATGCCCCACGGGCTGGCTGCTGCACTGCTCTGGAAGCCGGCCAGGTCCTGGGCCAGGAATCCCGCCGCTGTGGCTACGTAGCCGGCGTCGGTGCGTGCCAGCTCCGCGTGGGCCAGGCCGTTGAGGTCGCCCCAACTGAACCACCAGGCCGGGCCGGCGGCCTGGGCGTAGTTGCGCGCCTGATCGCGATAGGTCGTGTCGTCGGTCAGGCGGTACAGCTCCGCTGCGGCCAGGGCCATGTCGTCCTGCCAGGTGGTCTCGTCGTAGAAGTAACTGGGGACGGACGGCTGGCTGTCCGGCCGGCTCTGGCCCCAGGCGTAGATGGCCTCGGCCAGAGCCCGGTAGTGGTTTGCCTGCGCGCTGTCGTACACGGGCGTGGCCGGCTCGCCGTAGAGCTGGGCGGCCAGGGCGAAGGCGGCCGCCGTCTTGCCGGCCAGGTTGGCCCCCTTGCCCGGATCGGCCGGGTAGACCGGGCGTTGAGCCGTGCCGTCCAGGGTGTCGTCCTCCGGCAGCCGCCAGCCCTGGTTGTGATCCGCCTCGCTACCCACCTGGACGTAGAGCATCGGCTCATTCGGGTTCCACATCTTCTCCAGCCAATCCAGCCCAATCGGTGCCTCGTTCAGCACCTGGGGCACGCCCGTTGTGTCCAGGTCCTGGAAGGCGTAGGGGGCATCGCGGTAGGCCAGGAGCTGGAAGAGGGTGGCATAGGCCGTAGTGAGGGTGAACTTCAGGTAGTCGCCGGCATCGTACCAGCCGCCGGTCACGTCCCGATGCTGGTTCGTGTCGGTGCTGAGGGGTGCGTCGTTGAGGTGAGAGGGCGCGTGGCCGTCCGGATGGGTGTCGCCGGAGCGCTGGACGGCGAAGAAGCGCCGGCTCAAATCGGCCAGCCCGTTGTAGGCCGCATCGCCAATGGCGAAGGTCGGCGAGGTGGCCCCGCTTGGAAGGCGCACGCGGTAGGTGCCCGTGGTGGTCAGGGTGCTGAAGTCCAGCGGATGGTGGTGGGAGAAGGCACCCCATGCGCCCTGGTCTGGGCCGATGGTCCCGGTGAAGACGGTGGCCCCATCCGACGCGCGCGCAACGGTGAAATCGCCGTTGAGGACGCTGGCAGCGGCTGCGATGGCGACTTTCGCATCGTCGGGGTGGTAGCCGGCCTGGTTCAGGCGGAGGTAGGCGGAAGCCTGGGAGAAGTTCTGGGTCGCCAGACCCGCTTTAGAGGCGGTGACGTGCCCCAGCGGCCAGACCAGGGTGTAGAGGACCAGCAAAGCCGGGCCGGCAAGCAACGCAAGTCCTGCGATAGCCGGGCGCTCTCCGCGCAATGTCGCGCTCCCTCCGTCATCGAAGATCTACTGAGTGTGAGAAACAACCGCTTCGAATTACAGTATAGCACGTGTTGACGCTCTGGTGGGTGAAGGTGGCGTGAAACTTTGGGGAGACCCTTAAGCCAACCCCAGATACTTCAGTGCCCAGGGGAAGAGTTCGTGCCAGATGGTCGTGGTGTAGGTGTTTTCCCCCGTTTTCCGGGCGACTACCATGGCGCCCAGGAAGGCATCACCGTAGCGCTCGTCCAGTTGGAAAAGCAGGAAGAGCAGGTCTCCCTGTTCCGCCCATGCCCGCACTGTGAACCCGGGCAGGTAGTCGGGCAGCAACAGCCGGATGGTTCGCCCATCCAGACTCACGGTCTCCGAGTGTGGGGTGTAGTGGAAGCACTCGTGTTTTTCCCACAGGCGGTCGATCCAG
>CAZHMV010000177.1:0-11333 GCA_964532665.1 uncultured Anaerolineales bacterium | reverse complement strand
GGGGGGGGGGGGGGGGGGGGGGGGGGGGGGGGGGGGGGGGGGGGGGGGGGGGGAATCGGCTGGGGGAGGGGTTTCGACAGGCACTGTACCAGCACACGGGCGGCCATCCTCTCTTCACCATCGAACTGCTGCGGGACCTGCAAGAGCGTGGCGACATCGTCCGGGATGAGGATGGGTGCTGGGTCGAGACATCAACGCTGGATTGGGACATGCTGCCGGCGCGCGTCGAAGGCGTCATCGAGGAGCGAATTGGCCGGCTGGAGGAAGAGCTGCACGACATCCTGACGGTGGCGGCTGTGGAGGGGGAGGATTTCACCGCCCAGGTGGTGGCGCGGGTGCAGGAGCTCCAGGAGCGACGTCTGCTGCGCACGCTGTCCCGCGAGTTGCAGAAGCGGCACAGCCTGGTGCGCGAGCAGGGTGAAGTGCAGGTCGATCGCCGGCTCCTGTCGCGCTACCGGTTCGCCCATGCGTTGTTTCAGCGCTATCTGTACAACGACCTCAGCGCCGGCGAGCGCCGGCTGTTGCACGGCGAGATAGCGGAGGTGCTCGAAGAGCTGTACGCCGGCCGCACCGACGAGATCACCGTCCAGTTAGCGCGCCACTTCACCAAGGCCGGCGAGGCCGACAAGGCCGTCGAGTACCTGCTGCTGGCCGGCGACCGGGCGCGTGGTCTGTACGCCCACCAGGAAGCCATCGACGCCTATCAGCGAGCGCTGGGGTTTCTGCGAGAACAGGGGGAGCACGAACGAGCGGCGCGGACGCTGATGAAGCTGGGGCTGACCTATCACACCGCCTTCGACTTCGACCGCGCGCGGGAAGCTTATGAGGAGGGCTTCGCCCTGCGGCAGCGCGCCGGGACAGGCCGGCTGGCCGTTCTAGCGCCGGCGCCACATGCCCTCAGGATCCCCGGCTCTGAGCCATTCACCTTGGATTCGGCACTTACGGTTGAAACCGGTTCATTAGCCATCCTGGACCAGCTCTTCAGCGGCCTGATCAGCATGGGACCCGAGATGGAAGTTATGCCTGATATTGCTGCAAGCTGGGAAGTCGCTGACGGGGGCCGGAGATATGTCTTTCACCTGCGGGATGACGTCGTGTGGAGCGATGGCCGCCCTGTGACCGCCGGCGACTTCGAATTCGCGTGGAAGCGGGGTCTGGACCCAGCGACCGGGTCGCCCAGTGCCAGCCTCCTGTACGATGTCAAGGGGGCTCGGGCCTTTCACCAGGGGCAGATACCCGATCCCGACTGTGTCGGGGTGCGGAGTCTCGACGACAGTACGTTGATGATCGAGTTAGAAGGACCGACAGGCTATTTGCTCTACCTGCTGACCTATGCTTACACCTATCCGGTGCCACGACACGTAGTTGAGTCCCACGGCCACCGGTGGACGGACGCGCAGCACCTCGTCACCAACGGTCCCTTCAGGCTGTTGGCCTGGGAACGGGGCGCTTCCCTGTCCCTGACGCGCAACCCTGCATACCATGGTCAGTGCGAAGGGAACGTACAACAGGTCGAGATTCTCGTCGGACAGGAGGGAGCCGATCTGTTGGCGTTGTATGAGAAGGACAGGCTGGACCTCTTGCCGCTTACAGGTATGGTCCTTGCACCCGACGAAGTTGACGCTGCGCGCCGGCGACATGCTGCGGACTACATCTCGCTGCCAGAATTGACCACTGTGGGTATCGGTTTTGATGTGTCACGTCCGCCCTTCAACGACCGGCGGGTGCGCCGGGCTTTCGCCCTGGCGGTAGACAGAAGGTGGTGGGCCGACGAAGTCCACAGGGGCCAGTTCTTCCCTGGCACAGGTGGTTTTGTGCCGCCGGGGATGCCGGGCCACTCGCCTGACATTGGTTTGCCCCACGATCCCGAACAGGCGCGCCGTCTGCTGGCGGAGGCCGGTTATCCGGACGGCGACGGGTTCCCATCTGTAACGCTGATAGTGCCAGACGCGGGGCGTGCCACTGATGCCTTCGCGCAATTACAGCAGCACTGGCAAGCTACTTTGGGCGTCGAGATCACATGCGAGACAATGGAGTGGGGTGCGTTCGAGTTGGTGAAAGAACGGCTTCCGCATCTGTTCTTCCAGGCCTGGGGCGCCGACTCCCCCGATCCTGACAACTTCTTGAGGGTGGGATTTCTTCACCACCAAGCTGAATGGCGCAACGAGAAGTACAGCCGGCTGGTAGAGCAGGCCAGGCGGATCACAGATCAAGCGGCGAGAATGAAGCTCTATCGCCAGGCGGACCGCATGCTGGTGGAGGAGGCCGTGTTTCTGCCACTGGCCTACGTGCGCTCCCACTTGCTGCTGAAACCCTGGGTCAAAAAATACCCTCTGTCACCCATGAAAAGCTGGTTCTGGAAGGACGTCGTTATCGAGCCGCATTGAACCGCTACAAGTGAGATTTTTGCCGTCGAAGGTTCGCCGCATAACGAACCGGGGCACTCCGAGTGAGCACGATACGCACGATGACTGCGAGTCAATCATGACCATCAACGCGAAGTTCGTCCACACCAACCTGATCGCCGAAGACTGGCGGGCGCTTGCCGGCTTCTACCAGGACATCTTCGGCTGCGTGCCGGTGCCACCAGAGCGCGACTTCGAGGGTGAGACACTCGATGCCGGCACCGGACTCCAGGGCACGCGGCTCCAGGGCGTCCACCTGCGGCTGCCCGGCTACGGCGAGGCCGGCCCGACCCTGGAAATCTTCAACTACGACCAACTCGCAAGACGGTCCCCCACCTCTATCAACCGCCCAGGCTTCGGACACATCGCTTTCTCCGTTGACGACGTCCACGCGGCGCGGGAAGAGGTGTTGGCAGCCGGCGGACGTGCCGTGGGTGAGGCGGTCATGTTGGAAGTGGCCGGCGGCGCTCACGTCACGTGGTGCTACGTCACCGATCCAGAAGGCAACATCATCGAGCTGCAATCTTGGCAATAGAGGACCAATCATACCAGAGTAGCCACGTAGGGCACGGAATGAGAACTAAACTATGGACAGAAATATGCAAGAGCCCGCAATCTTCGAAGCCCATTCGAGCTATGTATTGGGACTGCGCTTCACCAGCAACAGCCAGACGTTGATCTCCGCCGGCATGGACAACGTGGTCAAGCTTTGGTCCGTGCCCGACTGGGCACTCATTCGCACGTTCGAGGGGCACGCGAACAGTGTCAACAGCTTCTCCCTCTCCCCCGACGAGACAACACTGGCGACCGGATCGTCGGACAACACGGTGAAGCTGTGGTCGTTTCCCAATGGTCAGGTGCTCCACACATTGCAGGACCGCAAGAAAACTGTAGCTGCCGTGGACATCTCGCCTGACGGCCGGTGGGTGGCCGCCGGCTCCTACGGTGGGCGGGCCGTGGTCTGGACGCTGGCCGGCGAGGAAGTGGTCGGCATCAAGGTCAGCAAGAAGAACCTGTCGTCCGTGGCGTTCTCGCCGGACTCGAAGACGCTCGCCACGTCCGGCCTCGGGCCTGACATCTCTCTGTGGTCGCTGCCGGCCGGCGAGCACACAGGCACCCTCACAAGCCAGGATATCGCTGTGGGGTCGCTCACATTCAGCAGCGACGGGCGCTACCTGGTCTCAATGGGTTACGGGGGCACGGTCCGGTTCTGGGATACCGAGACCCGGCAAGAAGTGCGGACACGTGGACCAGGCGACGCCGGGGCTCGCGGCCTGGTGTTCTCGCCGGATGAGTCTGCGGTTGCCCTGAGCATGGAAAGCAAGGTGCAGGTCCGCTCGGTGGACGGCTGGTCACTGGAGGCGGAGCTTTCAGTCAGCACCAAGGTCGTGAACGGGATGGCCTTTTCGCCCGACGGACAGTGGCTGGCGGCCGGTGCTGCTGACAGAAAGATTCGACTCTGGAGGTTGGAGTCTGGAGATTAGAGAGTAGTCAACATGCCCCTACGGGGCTCCATGCAGCATGAAAATTGACGATAACCCATTTTTAGAGTAGAGATTGGAGATTGCCGCAGTACGGAGTTCGTGAACAGGGCCCAGGCAACTGGTTGTTGTGCGGGTGTCTGACTCTCATCATACAGCCGGCACGACACCCGTCGAAGCTCAGTTGACCAAACATGCTTTTTATGCTATAATGTTTTCAAACTTGAGCACACATTACTTCCCTGGCAGGCTATTGTGCCGGGTTCTCTCCAAGCAATCTGTTAGGTACTATCAATATCCAACACCAGAGGAGAAATATCTTTGTGTCCACATCAAAGCAGGTACTCGTCACCGGTGCCACCGGTAACCAGGGCGGCGCTGTCGTTCGGGCGTTATTGAAGCAAGGGCACCAGGTTCGTGCTCTGACACGCAATCCTGCCTCGCCGGCAGCTAGGCGACTGGCCGAGCAAGGGGTTCAGATCGCGGGTCGAAAAGCATATTCTGTCCTCCGGTGTACCCTACACGATTATCGCACCGGTCTTTTTCATGGATAACTTGATGCAGCCCTGGCAACTGCCAGACCTGCGCCAGGGGAAGCTTGCCATGGCACTGCTGGCCACGCGCTTGCTGCAGCAAATCGCCGTGGCCGACATTGGAGCTTTTGCCGCAGCCGTCATTGAGCGACGTGATAGTATCTTCGGCCGTCGCTTTGACATCGCTGGGGATGAGCTAACCGGCGACGAAGCCGCAGCCATCTTGTCGAGGGCGAGCGGGATAGAGATCCGCTATGAAGGGTTCCCGCCCGATGTCCTCCGCGCACAGAGCGAAGATATGGCCCTGATGTACGAGTGGTTTGCCAGCACGGGCTACGCCGCCGATACTAGTGGCCTGCGCCGCGATTTCCCTGAGGTGAAGTGGCATCGCTTCGAGGAGTGGGCACGTACGCAGGATTGGAGCGTGCCTGACAGCCCCGATTGAAACAGGTATTTAATGGTTGACCAGGTTTTTGTGGCGCGCGAGCGCCAACTCACACAGTTGAACTATTTTCTGGACAAGGCCCTCGCCGGCCACGGCCAAATCTGCTTCGTCACCGGCGAGGCCGGCGCCGGCAAGACCGCCCTGGTCACCGAGTTCGCCCGCCGCGCCCAGGCGCAGCACGACCACCTCCTGGTCGCTATCGGCGAGTGCAACGCCCAGACGGGCATCGGCGATCCCTATCTGCCCTTCCGCGAGGTGCTCGGGCTCCTCACTGGCGACGTTGAGTCTCGGCTGGCCCAGGGCGCTATCACCCAGGAGAACGCCGGCCGGCTGCGCGCCTTCTTGCGCATCTCCGGCCAGGCGCTGGTCGATCTCGGTCCAGACCTGATCGACATCCTGGTGCCCGGCGTCGGGGTCGCGACCCGCGCCGGCGCTTTCCTGGCCGGCCGGGTCGGTTGGCTCGATCGCCTGGAGGCGTTGACGGAGCGCAAGTCGGTCACTGGGAGCGGTGCCGGCCTTGATCAGAGCCGCATCTTCCAGCAATACACCGACGTGCTGACGGCCCTGGCAGCCCAGCAGCCCCTTATCCTGGTGCTGGACGACCTGCACTGGGTGGACGTTTCGTCCGCCGGCCTGCTGTTCCACCTGGCCCGCCGCATCGGAGAGAACCGCATCCTCATCCTGGGCACGTACCGACCCGACGATGTGGCCCTCGGCCGGAACGGTGACCGCCACCCACTGGGAGGCATAGCCAGCGAGCTCAAGCGCTACCACGGCGACATCTGGGTGGACGTTAGCCAGAGCACAGATGCCGAAGGCAGGGCTTTTGTCGATGCCTTGCTGAACGCCGAACCGAACCGGCTCGGTGAAGACTTCCGCCAGGCGTTGCTCCGGCACACAAGCGGACACCCGCTGTTCACCGTCGAGTTGCTACGCGACATGCGCGAGCGGGGTGATCTCGTCCAGGACAAGGAAGGTCGGTGGGTCGAGGGAGCAGCGCTGGACTGGGGGACGCTGCCGGCCCGCGTGCGGGGCGTGATCGAGGAGCGCATCCGCCGGCTGGAGGCTAGCTTGCAGGAGGCTCTCACCGTGGCCAGCGTGGAGGGCGAAACCTTCACCGCCCAGGTGGTTGCACGCGTGTGCGGTGTGAGCGAGCGCGATTTGGTGCGCCGGCTGGCCCGCGATGCGGACCGACAGCACCGTTTGGTCTGGGAGCAGGGGATCAAACGCATCGGCGGGCAGCGATTGTCCATCTATCGCTTCCGACACAACCTGTTCCAGCGGTACCTGTACCGCGATTTGAGCGAGACCGAGCGGGAGTTCCTCCACGAAGACGTGGGGAACACGCTGGAGGCGCTGTACGGTGACCAGGCGGAAGAGATTGCCGTCGAGCTGGCGCGCCACTTCCAGGCAGCGGGGATTCCAGAGAAGGCGATTCACTACCTGTACCAGGCAGGGAACCGCGCCATCCGACTCTCCGCCAACGACGAGGCGATTGCACACCTGACGCGGGGGCTCAGCTTGCTCGGAACGTTGCCGGTCACCCCCGAGCGCAGCCGGCAGGAGCTGGACCTGCGGATCTCGCTGGGCGAGGCGCAAAAGAACGCCGGTCAGATTTCGGCGGCGATGGAGACGTTCCAGCAGGCGGCCGGCATCGCCAGGACAGCGGACACGGCAGAGCACCTGGCACGGGCCGCCATGGGCTTCGAAGAAGCGCGGTGGCGCTTCAACCTGCCGGCGGCCCCCTCGGTAGACCTCCTTGAGGAAGCGCTGCAGGCTCTGGGCGAGGAAGACAGCGTGCTCCGCGTCCGGGTCCTGGGCGGCCTGGTCAGAGCCCTCATTGCCAGCGGCACGCCGGGCGATTTAGAGCCAATGGCCCGCCGGGCGGTGGAGGCAGCGCGCGGCATCAACGACCCGCTCGCCCTCTCCGATACGCTGCGCATCTACCTGTTCGCCAGCCGAGAGCCGGGGAGGTCCGACGAGCGGATCGCCACCGTGAGCGAGATGTTGCAGGTGGCTGAAGAGATCGGAGACCTGGAGCGAATCACGGAGGCCTACGGCTCCCGCATCCACGAGCACCTGGAGCGCGGAGACATCCAGGCGATGGAGGCTGACCTGCAAGTCCATGCTCAGTTCGTAGACAAGCTGCAGCAGCCCTTTTTCCTGTACACCACGGCGATGTTTGGCACAGCGCGGGCGCTGTTGCACGGCCATTTCGAAGAAGGGGAACGGCTGGCTCAACAGGCCCTGGACATCGGTCAGCGGATGGGGGTCGAGAACGCCGATGGGACCTTCGGAGTTCAGATGTTCACCATCCGTCGAGAGCAGGGCCGCCTGCCTGAGATGGCGCCCGTGGTGAAGCACTTCGTCGAGCGCTACGACCAGGCGACGACCTGGCGACCGGGGCTGGCGCTGATCTACAGCGATCTGGGTATGGAGCCGGAAGCGCGGGCCGAGTTTGAGCACCTGGCGGCCGACGGCTTCGCCAGCCTGCCCCAGGACGCTTTGTGGGTCGCCACCGTCACCTACCTGGCCGAGGTGTGCGCCTTCCTCGGTGATGAGGAGCGTGCAGCTACGTTGTACCAGCTCCTCCTGCCCTACGACGGACTGAACGTCGTGGTCGGCTTCGCGGCCACCTGTTACGGGGCCACCTCACGCTACCTGGGTCTCCTGGCTGCGACCATGTCGCGCTGGGAAGAGGCGGAGCGGCATTTCGAGGATGCCCTGGAGATGAACGCCCGGATGGGAGCCAGACCCTGGCTGGCTCACACCCAACACCAGTACGCCGCCATGCTCCTGGCTCGAGGCCAGGCCGGCGACCGGGCCCGAGCCATGTCTCTGCTGGACCAGGCGCTGGCCACCGCCGGCGAACTGGGAATGCAGGCGCTGGTTGAGAAGTTACAAGCCCCCAAGGGTTTCAGAAACCCTTAGGGTCTCCACTGGAAAGGAAACCCAATGCCATACTTTCTGATTGAACGAAATTTCGCAGAGCAACTAGAGATGACGCCGGATGACGCTCTGGCGATGAGCCAGATCAACGCGGACGTGGGCGTCAACTGGCTCATTTCCTTCCTCAGCGCCGACAAGAAGAAGACGTACTGCCTGTACGAGGCGTCCAGCGCTGAGGCGATCCGCGAGGCGGCGCGGCGAGCCGGCCTGCCGGCGGACGTGATCGTCGAGGTGGACCAGATGCAGCCCTCCGGCGAGGTGAGTGCACTTCAGCCGGCGAGTTTCGCGTAGGAGGCGTTGCTGAAAGCCCGTCGGCCATGAATGAATTCACGGACTGATACGAAAAATCCGTTGATGAACGTTACAAACAGAGCAGGATTTCCCCACGGACAGGAGGGAACACGGACATGTTTGTCTATTCTTCCTGTCTTGTCCGTGTTCTTTTCCGTCCGTGGGCATTCCTGCTCTCTTGTTGGTTTGAGGCGAAGCTTGGCTGGGTAGTTGCCCGTCGCAAAGGAGAAAAGACAAAGTGACCGCACGACAAGAGATCTCACCCGACTTTCCATTCGAGTCCAACTGTGTGGAAGTTCTCGGTTCGAACATGCACTACATCGATGAGGGCGCAGGAGATCCGATCCTGTTCCTTCACGGCAATCCGACTTCATCCTACCTGTGGCGCAACATCATCCCCCACGTCACCCCCCTGGGTCGCGCCATCGCGCTGGACCTCATCGGCATGGGCAAATCGGACAAGCCGGCCATCGAGTACCGCTTCTTCGACCACGTGAAATACGTGGAGGGCTTCATCGAGAAGCTGGGGCTGAAGAACATCACCCTGGTCATCCACGACTGGGGCTCGGCCCTCGGTTTCTACTACGCCATGCGCCACGAGAGTAACGTCAAGGGCATCGCCTTCCTGGAAGCCATTCTGGCACCGATGCCCGGTTGGGAGATGCTCCCCGAATCCGTCAGAGAGATGTTCCAGGCCTTTCGGACACCCGAGGTCGGCTGGGACCTGATCGTGAACCAGAACGTGTTTGTCGAACAGGTGCTGCCCGGGGCGGTGGTGCGCGAGCTCACGGAAGCGGAGATGAACCGCTATCGGGCCCCCTTCAGCGAGCCGGCCAGCCGCAAACCTCTCTGGCGCTGGCCCAACGAGATTCCGATCGCGGGGGAACCGGCCGATGTCACCGAGGCCGTCGCAGCCTACCATCAGTGGCTGCAACAGACCGAGTTGCCGAAACTGCTGTTCTACGCCACACCAGGCGCTCTGATCACCGCACCGATGGTGGAATGGTGCCAACAGAACCTCAAGCATCTGACGAGCGTAGACATCGGTGAGGGAATTCACTTCCTGCAGGAGGACAATCCGCACGGAATCGGTGCGGAGTTGGCGAAGTGGTATCAGCACCTTTAGTCAGCAGGCTCGGAACCTCAGAACAGAGACCGGGGGATAGAGATTGGAGATTGGTTGACTTGCGATCTCCACCCTGCGCCACATTGCGAAGGAAGGTCGGGTGTACGTGGTGGGTTGCTCCATTGCCCTGCGCAAGGACGACATCCCCGACCGATTTGCGTTCAAAGCCCAGTAACGCCGATGCGCCCGAGTGGATCAACGTGGGCGACAGCGTTGTCGTGAACCCCAACGGAGAGCCCATCGGCGGTGCGGTACGCTTGCCAGTAGCAGGTGTCGTCCACCCAGGCGCAGACGGAGACTCCGCCGGCAACGGTGCCGAACCAGGCGCGGCCCACACCGTCCACGGCAAGGTCCTTCACCGTGTCATCGGTCAGGCCGGAGTTGCCGGAGTGGAACCGGCGCCACGCGCCGGAGGCGGTGTCGAACATGCAAACACCCTGGCCAGGGAGCGAGTCGATGCCACTTCGATCGGTGCCGAACCAGACTCGGCCTCGCGTATCGTCGATGACCACGCGGCGCGCGCTTTCGATGACGCCGCAGCCAGGCGTGTTCGCATTCGTGTAAGTCGTCCAGGTGTTGCCGGCCACGCGATTCACGCCCCCATCGGTGACGATCCAACGCGTGCCGTCCTCCCCCACAGCCACATCCCACACCCAGTTGCCGGCCAGGTCGGAGTTGCCGGTGGTGCGCACGGCGCAGGAGAGCCCGGCCGGAAAGATGGGGGAGCATTCAGCCAGGCCGGCGGGGGTAGCGAAAATCCAGGTGACGAGCGGCCGGCCGAAGGCGATGGCATGGATCGTGGTGCTGGGCAGGCCGCCGGTGTAGGTCGTCCAGGTGTTGGTCGCAGCATCGAAAAGGCTGACGCCGGACTGGGTGCCGAGCAGCACCCCCTTCCCGATGGGAGCCACGGCCAGCACATTGTCGTTGACCAGGCCGTCGGCGGTGGTGTAGCGGGTCCAGAAGGCGCCATCGAAGGCCGCAATGCCGCCGCCCGCGGTGCCGATCCACAACCGTTCCTGGTTGTCCACCGCGACGGCGGTGATGCGTTGGCCGGCGGGGAAGTTGAAAGTGCCCGGACCGTAGTTGATCCAACGCCCCAGGGTGACGGATGGGTCGGTGGCTTCGGCTGGGGGAAGGCTGGCGGTTAACAGGAGCAACAACGCCCAGATGACGGGCAGACAGATGCGTATGTTTCGTTTCATTTCGGGCCCCTTAAGGGATTGACGTCTGGGTCTAATTATGCATGTTACTACTCAGCCTTCCTTGATGCCGGCGGTTGAAACCGCGCCTACCATTGCGAAGCCTGCCCTGAGCAAGGCCGAAGGGTCGCCCTTCGGCGACTCGAAATCCAACCGACGAAGGTCGGTTTCGCATGGGCGACGTCCTGAGGCCCCTCCCGAGCCTGTCGAGGGGCCTGTCGAAGGGTTGCCGCGAATTCATTCGCCAGGCGCGAAGTGGCTGAGTGTAGTAACGGGGATACATGATGACAAGCGAGGAGGGTTGACAAAAGACACTTTCCAAGCTAAAATGCTTGTAAGGAGTTGGATACAACCCTCCGGCGAGGTAGGTGTGCTTCAGCCGGGATGTTCGTCTAGCAAGAGGAGTAAGATATGACCGTCAAACAACTGGTGGAGGGCTTGTACACAATCCCGCTCGGTCCCGTCAATGCTTTCCTGATCGACTCAGATGGGCTAACGCTCATTGACACCGGTTATGCCAAGAACGCCGAGCAGATACTGGAGGCCGTGCAGTCTATCGGCCGACAACCCGGCGACATACAGCACATTCTGGTGACGCATTGCCATCCGGATCACGCCGGCAGTCTAGCAGCGTTGAAGCAACTCACCGGCGCTCCCGCCTACATGCACCCGGCCGACGCAGCAACCGTCAGGACGGGTAAGGTGCCGCCGCATCTCAAACCAGCTCCTGGCCTGATCAACAACATCATGTTCCGAATCTTTATCGGCTTTGGCCCGGCCGAGTATGACGCGGCCGACATTGAGCACGAGGTCCAGGATGGTGATGAGTTGGCCATTGCCGGCGGCATCCGCGCGATTCACGTGCCAGGTCACTGTGCCGGCCAACTCGCGTTTCTGTGGCCGG
>CAZHMV010000176.1:0-11498 GCA_964532665.1 uncultured Anaerolineales bacterium | reverse complement strand
GTTCTTGCACCTGCCGCGCCGTCACGCCGGCCGGCGCGGGTACCGGGGTCTCCGTTGGAGGAAGGACCGGGGTGTTGGTTGGTGCTGCTGTCGGTGATGGTGGCAGCGGCGTGTTGGTCGGCACCGCCGTCGGCGGCGGTGGCAGGGGGGTGTTGGTGGCGGCCGGCGGCGGTGGCGTCGCCCCGCCGCCACAGGCGGCCAACAGGAGGCCAAGGCCCAGCAGCAGGATCAGCCTTGTCCAGGTCCTCATACTGTTTCTTCGCATATTCGTTCCTCCTTCTTGGTGTGGAGAATTGACACTATCCCTTACTTCGACGCAGTAACAGCGACGATGGGGGGTTCGCAGGCAAAATACCGCAGGTATTCAATCGCCGCCCAGCGCTCATCTGGGCTCAGCCGGCGCTGCCATGAGGGCATAGTGTTCTTCCCTTCGGTCACGACCCTGAACAGGCTCTGCGGAGACTGGCCGGCTATCCATTCCACATTCGTGAAATCGGGAACACCTGGTACAATGCCCTTGCCGTCGGCGCCGTGGCAGTTGGTGCAGTTTTCCTGATAGATGGTCTTGCCCAGTTCCAACCGGGCACGAGACGTCGCGAAACCCCAGACGTAGAATGCCAGGTCCCAGCGTTCATTCACAGATAGCCTGTCCGACCAGCCCGGCATGGCTCTACGGCCATGGCTGATGATCTGGTAGATTCGGACGGGCGTTTGACCACGCAGGTAGTCGGCATCTGAGAAGTTGCGGGCACCGGGTACGATGCTCTTGCCGTCCGTGCCGTGACAGTTGACGCAGTGCTGCTGATACAGTTCACGGGCGGCGTTCGTCGAGGGCCGGCGCGAGGGGAAGGACACCTCCAGGGAAACCGGCCAGAGAGTCGCCGTAGGTTGGGGCGGCAAGGTGGCCGGAATCAGGGTCGGGATAGGAGTGGCAGCCACAGGCGGTGCTTGAGAGGTACCGCAGCCCAATAGCATCAGAAGGACTACCAACACGGTGCCACATAGCACCAAAGTACGGATACTCATTTGTCTCCTCCAATGTGTCACTTGCCTGGATATTCCGCATCAACGCCGGCGTTCAAACTGGAAATTCCGCAGTAACGATCCTTCGACTTGGCTCAGGACAAGCTTCAGCCGTTCCTGAAGCGGCTAAAGCCGCCACTACAAACAGTTTTCGAATAGGCACTTAATGGCCATCGCCGAGGGCGCGGGTTGTCAGCGCCTCCTGGACCGATCCCATAATCTCCAACGGCAGGGGAATGATGGTGCTGGTTCGCTCGCCGGCCATCTCCACCAGCGTCTGGAGGTAGCGCAGTTGCAAGCTGATCGGCTCGGTGGCGATAATGTGCGCGGCCTGAGCCAACCTCTCCGCAGCCTGGAATTCACCCTGGGCGTGTACGACCTTGGCACGGCGCTCGCGTTCGGCCTCGGCCTGGCGGGCCATGGCGCGCTGGAGGTTTTGGGGTAAAACAACGTCCTTCACTTCTACAACGGTAACCTGCACCCCCCACGGCTCAGTGTGCTCGTCGATGATCTGCCGCAGCAGCTCGTTGATCCGGTCGCGGTGGGCCAGCAACTCATCCAGCTCTGACTGGCCCAAGACGCTCCGCAGGGTCGTCAGAGAAATCTGGGTGGTGGCCTTCTCGTAATCGATCACCTTCATGACGGCATCTTCCGGGTTGATCACCTGGAAGTACGCTACAGCGTCCACCTGAACCGTCACGTTGTCTCTGGTGATCACCTCTTGTGGTTCAACGACCATGGTCTCCACCCGGGTGTCTACCTTAAACATCCGATCGACGTAGGGGATAATGAAGTTCAGGCCAGGTGACCGGGTGCTGACATAGCGGCCGAAGCGCAGCACGACGCCGCGCTCCCATTGTTTCACAATCTTGACCGCCGGCCAGACGATGACGATAAGGAATAGCAGGATTCCGAAAAAAATCGGCAGTGCGTTGACCAGTTGTTCCATGTTTTTCCCTCCTTATGTGTGTTCATGCAGTGCGGGTGTCGGATAGGCGTACGTTTCCAGATCATCGCTCTGGGTCCCGCGAGCGATCCAGCGCAGGGCACTGCCGGCGGAGGTCACCGCAATGATGACGATGAGGCCCACGGTGATACCGCCCACGCCGGCTGTGTTCACCAACAAGTAAAAGAATTGAAAGATAGGATTCTGCAGCGGAAAGTTCATGGTTTCCTCCTACACATTCCATGATTTACCACGATCGCCGAAGGTCTCTGACCGAGGCGAATAGGGCTCGGTCAGGAGACCTTCGCCCATCACAAATGCCCTCCTACACGTTCCATGATTTACATTCAACACACAGGCTCAGCCGTTGCTGTGTGACCGGGTCGGGCTGCAACCGCGTGACGACGGCGTCCAGTTCGGCCTGACTGACGGTTGGCCGGCCACAGTTGGGACAGATAGCCCGAGGCGACTGCCGCATGACCTGGTGGCCATTCTCGTTCGCCGACCTGGCCTGAGTGTCCGGTGCCAGGGTCAGTACCTCCTCTGGACAGATACGCACGCAGCGGTCGCAGCCGATACATCGTTGTGGGTCGAGCGTGAGCGCTGTCTCGGTAGCACTTTCAACCACCCCCAGTGCTCCCAGTGGGCAACTGCCAACACACAACCCACACAGGGTACAGGCAGCGGGGTCATGCAGGGTCGGGAGCCAGGTGCCTGCTCGCCTCGCTCGCTTCCGGCCGCCCCGTTCCTCGGCGAGAAAGTCACTCAACAATCGCCCGACGACGGCATAGAGCGAGTCCCCGGCATCAGCCAACGCCGCTCCCACCTGCGGCAGCCAGGTGCCTGCGTGGGCGCGCAGGAAGGTACGCTGCTCTGCTCTCAGACGCGCCACAAGCCGGCCGTCGCCCGCCGCCCTGGCCTCTGCCTCAGCAGCGGCCAGGTAGCCCAGGAAGGCCAGTTCCACACTGGCGTGATCGGGCAACTCTCCCTCAATCGGAGCCAACCCCAGCGCCTGGTAGTACTCTTCCACCTCCCATGTGGCCGGCCCTGCCAATCGCCCATAGCGGTAGAGCGATTCGTACAGCACCACCGGCCGGTGGTCAGGGCCGGCGGTCAGGCGAGCGTACCTGTCACGCAGTGCCTGGAGACTGGGCCTGGGAAGCTGCGCCAGAGCCAGCGCCGCTCTTTGGCAGGCAACTGAGCCGAGGTCCCGCGCCCCGGTCGTCACCGCATCCAGCAGAAGGTCCTCGATCCCCAACGCCGGGGGAGCCAGGGCTTCTGCCAGAGCGTGATAGACCATCGCCCGCGCTCGGGCGGCCTCGGGTTGCGCAACTGCCATCGACTACCTCCGGGCGATCCCCCAGCGTGGGCGAGTTGGTGTGGACGGCTCCGGCATGGGCATCTCAACCTGCGCCCGTGCCTGCTCGATGGCACGCCCCTCGGCCACTTCCCAGACGGATACGGGTGGGAAGATCTTGAAGAAGATCAGGAACAGGAAGATGAATAGAGCAAACGACGCTGCCGTCAGCGACCACTCTGTGGCCGACGGCCAGTAGCCACCCCATAGGATGAGGCGCGGGTGTGTCATGGTTGGCACGACGATATTCCAACGCTCCAGCCACATGCCCACCACCACGCAGAAGGACGCGATGACCGTGCTGGCCACGATATGACGCTTCAGCCACGGCAGAGCGCTCACGCCGGTCACGACGGCAAAGGCGATAGCCACAATGAAGAGCACAGAGCGCCCGCTGATATTCCCGATCCCTGCCGTGACCGGCTGGGTCTGCGGCAGGAAGGCCATCGAGAGGGCAAGCGTGCCGGCGGCAGCCGTTGCCAGGGCGAAACGGGGCTGGAAGACCGGTGCTTCTCCCCACTGCTCGGGAATCAGGCGGGGGAAGACCAGGACCCAGAACGCTGTGACCATCAGGCTGACCATGATCCAGAAGCCGGGCGCGTATGCGCCCCAGAGTTTGCTGGCCAGGACCGGGAACTCCGCTTCCTGTTGGCCTGCAGCCAGGGTCAGGTGCTCGGCATAGGTGAAGTAGAACCAGACGGCGGTCATGGTGATGAGCAGATAGCCCAGGTACTTGTACTGTTTCTCGGTGATGTAGTCTTCCAGGTGGAAGGCCCATCGCATGGCCGTCATGGCAATGAACAGGGCGCCAATGCCAGAGAAGATGGCCCCCACCACGAAGTATGGACCGAAGACGGTGCTGTGCCAGCCCGGCTGAACGGTGGTGGCCAGAATCCAGGAGATGATCGTGTGCACCGAGACCGCGATCGGGATGATGATGACGGCCATAACGGCGATGACCTTCTCCAACCGTATCCACTGCGTTCGATTACCACGCCACCCCAGGGCCAGCAGCCTGTAGAGCCAGCCTCGCCACGCCGGCGCGGTGGAGGGCAGGTTATCACGCAGAATCGCCATGTCCGGGATGAGTGGCAGGTACAGATACGTGACGCTCCCCATGAAGTATGCTGTTACCGACACAGCATCCCACAGCAGGGGTGATTGCAGTCGTCCAAAGCGGAAGACGTACAGCAGGCGATCGGGCCGGCCCAGGTCGAATAGAATCTGGAACGTGCCGGTGAGCAGTGCGAAGACGGTAATCGCCTCGGCAATGCGGGTGATGGGCCGACGCCACTCCGCCTGGGTGACGCGCAGGATCGCGGAGATCAGCGTACCGGCGTGGCTGATGCCGATGAAGAAGATAAAGTTGACCATGTAGATGCCCCAGTACGCCGGGCGTTGCATGCCGGTCACCGACAGGCCCAGTACGACCTGACGCGCGTAGACGAAGACCCCCCAGCCAATGACGGCCAGCAGGGCTATAGCCAGCGCATAGAAGCCTGGTCCGGCCCGGAACAGGGGCTCCAGCAGTGTATCGCGGTCTTGTTGGTCTACTTTTAGCATTTGTCGTCCTTCCTGGTGATGCCAGTGAACAGTAATCAGTGATCAGTGATCAGTGATCAGTGGGCCAGACTGTCTGATTCCCGACATCTGACTACTGGTTACTGTTCACTGATTACTGGTTACTGATCACTGATGTTATCCCTCCCGCAGATAGATGACTTTCGGGTACGTACCCACTTCTTCCAGCAGGCGGAAGGCACGTGTACTCTTTGACATCCGGTGCACGGTACTGTTCGGGTCGTCCAGGTCGCCGAAGAAGCGGGCCTTGCCGGTGCAGGTCTGGACGCAGGCTGGCACGTAGTCTTCCGCGCGGAACTCGCGCCCCTCCACTTCCGCCTTCTCCCGCGCTTTCTGCAGGCGGTGGATGCAGAACGTGCACTTCTCAACAATGCCCTTGAAGCGCACCGTCGGCCCTTCCAGGCTGCCATTCACCGACACAGAATCGGGATTGATATGACGTGCCAGTTCCGGGCTCCATGGCGGGGCTTCCCAGTTGAAGTAGCGCACACCGTATGGGCAGGCAACGGTGCAAAAGCGACACCCAATGCAGCGGTTGTAGTTCTGTCGTACCAGGCCTTCTTCGTCCCGGTAGGTTGCCTGCACCGGGCAGACTTTGATGCACGGCGGATTTTGGCAGTGCATGCACGGCCGCGGCAAGTAGTGCACCGTCACGTTTGGGTACTCGCCGGCCTCTTCATGATCGTTCTGTGGTAAGGGGAAGACGTCATTCCAGCGAATGGCGCGCCCCATGGCGGCCTGGTCTGGTGAGACCACCGGCGTGTTGTTTTCCTGCCGACAGGCAATGCTACAACCCTGGCAGGCAACGCATTTGTCAAGGTCGATGGCCATGGCCCATTGTGTCATGGGATTAGCTCCTGTTAGGTATTGCGTATTGCATACTGCGCGAAACGTGATGACTCTCGACTAGAAATCCTCACGTTTTACGTTTCACGTTTCACGCCCGATATACTTTGACTCGTGTGTTCGTGAACGCCGCCAGACCCGTGAGCGGCTCCGTGTCCGGCCCCATAAGTTCCAGGCCGTTCACACCCCGATCTTGTGCCCAGCGTCCGACGGCCCGGTGCCCTTCATTGTACGGCAGGTTTACCACATCGGGGCGCAGGCCGGGGACCAGGCGGACCCTGGTACGGGCCTTTCCGAAGGGGCTTTCCACCCACACCGTGTCCTTGTCCCGCAGACCCAGCCGATGGGCCGGCTCCGGGTTCATTTCCAGCCAACTGTCCCAGGTTTCGCAAACCGTCATACCGCTGATCTCCTGGAGGGTGGGCAGGTTGGCGTTGGTGGTGTATGGCCCCAGGCTCATCAGGGTGATCACGTTCAGCACGAAGGGGTACACTTCCTCATCGCCCTGGAAGGAGGCCGGTTCGTAGTGGGGCAGGTAGACCTCGTCGCCCCGGGCCTGAATGCCCAGGCGCTGCAAGGTGGCCTCGTCGGCGTCTCCCAGGAGGCAGTGCAACTCCCGGCTGAAGAAGTCAAAGTAGCCATCCTGCGCCGCGTGCTGCCGGTCGCGCCCCACGACCTCGTTGATCCACGGATCGCTGCCCCGGTTGGCGAATTTGTAGGGTGGCACAGCCCATACCCCCAGTTCGGTCAGGGTGTCCCAGCCGGCACCCACGTCCTTGAGCCGCCATTTGAGCAACTCGACGAAGTCCGACCAGGGGAAAGCGGCGGCCACCGGCCCACCCACCCGGTGAGCCAGATCGATGAGCACATCGCCGGCGTTGCGCGTGTTGTAGACTGGCTCTACCACCGGTTGCCGCAGTGCGACGCCGGGATAGCCCAGCCCTTCGATGAAGTCATCCTGCCAGCGTTCCAGGAAAGTGTGATCCGGCAATATCAGGTCGGCGAATTGGGCCGTCTCATCCAGGAAGCTGCTGAATGACACAATGAAATCAACCTGGCTGAAAGCGTCCGTCCAGCGGGCGCCGCCGTTAGGGCACTCGAATATCGGGTTGGCATCGTACAGGAAAAGTACATCGAGCGGGTAGCCCTGACGGATGCGGTCGGCAACGGCCTGGTAGGCGTGGCGCGCCAGCGGGTATTCAGTGCCGGCACCGTCCACACGCTCGGCTTGCCGGCCTCGCTCGGCCCCGGGGTCCGGGGGCAAGTCAGGCCAGCCGGGACAGGCAGGGTAACGCTGAACCAACACACCGCCCGGCGTTTCGATGCTACCCACCAGGGCATTGAGGGCGTGGATCGCCATGGCCGTGTACAGGCCATTGGCGCTCCCGTTCAGCAGCCCGCCCTTGCACGGCACCAGGGCGACCGACGGGCGATTGGTGGCGAACTCGCCGGCCAATCGGGCGATGGTGCTGGCCGGCACGCCGGTGATCCCGGCGACTGTCTTCAGGTCATAGTTTTCCAATACCAGGGTCTTGAAGCCTTTGTGCTGAGCGCCGGCCTCGTCCTCCCAGTCGTTGTAGCCGTAGGCGTAGTTCTCCACGAAATCGCGGTCCACCATCCCGGCCGAGATAATCACGTAGGCCATTCCCAGGGCCAGCGCGGCGTCGGTGCCAGGCCGGATGGGAACCCACTCATCGGCCTTGGCTCCGCTCACACCCTGCCGTGGATCGACGACCACGATCTTGCCGCGCTCCGGTCGCCCACGCCGCATGTACGACTGGCCGGCGATGAAGCGCTGGACAGGCCGGCCGGCCTCCAGCAGACTGGCCCCGAAGGAGAGCAGGTAGTTCGTATTCTCCAGGTCATAGGCCATCAGGTCGTAGATGCCCTGTGTCAGCAGGTGGGCCAGTTTGGCCGCCTCGATGTTCAGGCTATCGTGGGAGACCGCGTTCGGCGAGCCGATGGCCTGGGTGAAGCGTGTGATGACGTCGCGCATCTGGCCCCGCGTCTCGCCATACAGGAAAGCGAAGCGTTCTGGATATCCCTGGTCACGCAGCTTTTGCAATCGCTCGGTGACCATCGAGAGTGCGGTCTCCCAGTTGATGGGCTCCCACTTCCCCTCTCCGCGTTCACCGATGCGACGCAGGGGGCCCTGGATGCGGTCGGGGTTGTAGAGCAGTTCCGGTGCGGCCTGCCCTTTGGGGCACAGCGCGCCCAGGTTGATGGGGTGGAGCGGGTTGCCTTCCAGCTTGACCAGGTGGCCGTCTACAATGCGGCCCCGCATGCCGCAGCCGCTGGGGCACAGCAAGCAAACAGAGGGGACAGTGTGTTCCTCGCGTACTGCGTCATAGCCAGCAACGGCAGCGTGGATCTGGGTCAGGCTTTTTCCTGGTTGGCTGAGTGCCGCCGCTACGGCTGCAGTAGCTGTAACGCCACCCGTCGCTTTCAGAAAGTCACGTCGCGTAATCTCAATCATCGACCAGTCCTCCTCAGTTTCCACCGCAGTCTGCACGCCCAACGTTCCCGGACGGACCTCCGCAGGCCAGTTGAGCCGGCGGCAACGGTCGTGTCTCCAGTACCGGGCCGGCCGCGGCTTCTCCGCGCCCAAGGGCCTGCACGTACTGGACGATGGCCTCCAGCTCAGCATCTGACAGGGTGTCTGGCTGGAAGGACATCATGGCTCCCCGGCCGTTGCGGACGACCTGGGTGATCTCGTCGGCGGGTACTTCGGCCTGGTTCAGGGCCGGGCCGATACCGCCCTCGCCGTTGGGTCCGTGGCAACCTGAGCAGCCGAACTTCTCGAAAAGTGTCCGACCGTCCAGTTCGGCTGCGCCGGCCTTCTTTTCGCTGCCAGGCAGAGGCGGCACCTGGTCGGGCTTGCCCTGGGCAACCCACAGCAGGCCGCGCATGGTGCGTGGGCCGCCGCCGGCCGGGTTGATGTGGCAGGTAGCGCACGGCTGCCCGGTGCGGGCAGCATACTCAGGCAACGCATGAGCGGTCGGCCGGGACGCAAAGACCAGCAGTCCGACCAGCACGCCCAGGCCGATCCAGATGATGGAACGTAGTGAACGTTTGATCATAGCTTGACTTCTCCTACTGTGAAGATACGACCGCCGACCCGTCGGCAGTGCTCAGGATAGGCGGGCGACTGCCGACCGCCGGCGTTTCTTCCAGGTGATCCTGGCGGTCATTGGCCGTGGCTGCGTCCGTCGTCACAATCGCCTGTACCAGGTCTTCAGGCTGTACGGTCCGGCGCCACGTCTGGGACCACACGTGCATACCGTCTTCATCGAGACGAAGTGTGATCAGTCGATACGGTATTGGGCTGGACAGGAGCGTGTGCACCTCGCTCATGACCGGCCTGCCCCCTGTCTCTTCCAACAGGATGACGTCGGGGGTCAAAGCAGCAACGTCGGTGGCCACCTGCTCTGGCTCGCTCGTCGCTCCCACCAGCTCAATCTCGGGATGTGTCTGCAAAACGGCGTGGACGGCATCACTGAAAAGTTTGTTGCGAAAAACCAGGTACACCCGTGGCATAGTTTCTCAACCTCGCAGATGGTGCTCACATCTTTCCCGTTCGTAGCGGCAACCATAGACGAACCCGCGTGCCACGCGGGTCCCATGGCGTGACCTCTAAGCATCCGCCCAGTGCCCGGGCACGTTCCTGCATGCCCAGAATACCGAGGGCTGAGCGCCCATTACGGCTGCAGAGGTCATTCTCTGAAATCCCAATGCCGTCATCCTCAACTATCACGGTCATCCCATCGGCTGCCTGTTGCAATCGAATCTGGACCCGGTGCGCATGGGCATGCCGAATGATGTTGGTGATGGCCTCCTGGACAATCCGGAAAGCGGCAGTGGCCACGTCGGCGGGCAGGCGTTGCATATCTCCCTCTGTGTCCAGTCTCGATTCAATGCCCAGTGGGGTAAGGCGTTGGTGTATCTCTTCCTCCAGTGCCGGCACCAGGCCGTAGTCATCCAGGACGGTGGGACGCAGGTCTGCGATCAGACGGTGCGATTGTTCGATGGTGTGTCGCACTACGGAGCTGGCTTTGGTCAGGCGGTCATGGGCAGTCGGAAGGTTATCGGGCACGGCCTCCTGACACAGTCTCAGATTCAGGCTGAGGCCGGTGAGCAACTGGCCCAGTTCGTCGTGAATTTCGCGGGCCAGGCGCCGGCGTTCCGCTTCCTGGACGGACATCAGGCGGTCCACCAGATCGCCCCGCTGGGCATGCAGCGTGTTCAGGCGCTCTTGCGCTTCGGCCAATTCGTTGTACATCCGCTGCAAGGCCTGCTTGTCATGCTCCCGTTCGCGCCACTCCCCTCGAATCCACCACAGGACCAGCCACACGGCCACCGGGCCCAGAATGCCGAAGAAGAAGATCTCACCAAGGAAGTCGGGGGAGGTGGAGGGTTCGTTCTTTGTGACAAGGTGCTCGTTTATCTCATAAGCGAAGACGATGCCGGCCAGCACCAGAGGAAGGGCCCACTGCACGACGAGGATCTGGTGCTCGACGTTCAGGCCATAGGCACCCAGCCAACGCGCAGGCCAGGAGCGCCGGCCCGGTTGGTGCTGGCGCTGGCGCCTGGCCGGCCAGGTATCTGATGTTTTCAGTCTCGCATCGTGTGAAGTCGTCACTACAAAGTCCGAATGTTGAACATCTATTGCAAACCCAATTCTGATCTATTTGTATTTTAGCCGATAGCAGTGTGGAGCGGTATCGTGTGAATTAGGATTGTGGGGATCGTAAAAGCGCCAATCGTGTAGCAATTTGCGCGATGGGCGCTGCGCGGAGGGATGAGGGAAAAGGGGAAAGGGGAAAGGGAAAAAAGCAGGGGATGCGAGATGCTTCTTAGAGTAGTCGCCATGCCCCTACGGGGCTCCATGAAGCACGAGACTTGCCGGATGGCTGGATGGCTGGATGGCTCACATTGTCACCGCCCAGCCATCTAGCCATTAGCCATCTGGCCAACCATAGAGTCGATACCAGGTGAGCTTCATGAAGCCTTCTTCTGCAATGGCAGCCACAGGTGGACTCGCGTGCCGTGAGGCTCCCGCGGGGTAACTGCCAGTTGCCCGCCCAGCGCACCAGCCCGTTCCTGCATGCCAAGGATTCCCAGGGCCTGGCGTCCGTCGCGGTTGTTGAGGACCTCCTTGGGGAGACCGATACCGTCGTCATCAACGGTGACGGTCAGCCCGCCGGCGGTCTGCTGCAACCGAACATGGACCTGATGCGCGTCGGCATGGCGAATGACGTTGGTGATGGCCTCCTGGGCGATGCGAAAGGCGGCGGTGGCCACTTCGGCGGGCAATCGTTCTATATCTCCTTCAGTGTGCAGGTGTGCCTCAATGCAGAGCGGCGCCAGGCGCTGGTTCAGTTCCTCCCGGAGAGCCGGAACCAGGCCGTAGTCGTCCAGGACAGTGGGGCGCAGGTCGGTGATGAGGCGGTGGGATTGTTCGATGGTGTGTCGCACCAGAGCGTTGGCCCTGTCCAGGTGATCGCGGGCCGTTTGGGGGTCATTCAGGACAGCCTCCTGACTGAGCTTCAGGTTCAGGCTAAGGCCGGTGAGCAACTGGCCCAGTTCATCGTGGATTTCCCGGGCCAGGCGCCGGCGTTCTTCCTCGCGGGCGGTGATCAGTCGGGCGAGCAACTGGCGGCGAACCGCATCCCTGGCCTTCAATTCCGTGTACAGCCGGCTGGCCTCAGCCTCCTGTGTCTGGATGGTATCGGCCATTTCATCGAA
>CAZHMV010000175.1:0-11628 GCA_964532665.1 uncultured Anaerolineales bacterium | reverse complement strand
GCTATGCGCTGGCGTGGTACGCGGCTGAAGCCGGGAACTGGGGGATGGCGCAGTATCAGGTCAAAGAGGCCACCGAAATCCAGGAAGTGGGTGAAATAACCCGGCCTGGCAAGGCGGAGTTGCTGAAGAACTTCGAGCACACCTACCTGGACCCGGTCATCGAGGCCATCAAGGCTCAGGATAAAGGTGCGTTCGAGTCGGCTTACAAAGCGGCTATCGACGGCTGTAACGCCTGCCACCAGGGCACGGGGCATCCCTACGTGCGGTATCAGATGCCGCCCAGCGTGCCGGCTGATTTCTTCAACCTGGAAGCTGGCGCCCAGGCGGCGGCGACGGAAGAGGAGGAGCAGCCGGCGGCGGCTGGCTTCGACGCGGCGGGTGCTTTCGCGGGCAAGTGCGTGTTCTGCCACGGGCCGGAGGGGAGCGGTGGGGTACCCAACGCGAACGCGGCGGAGGGCACGATTCCGGCGCTGAACACGGCTGAGTTTGCCGAGGAGTTTGCTACGGCGGATCAGATCAAGGAGATGATCCTGAACGGTTCTACACCGGAGAAAGCTGCCAATGCGAGTGGGGAACCGGTGAGCATGCCCGGCTTTAAGGGGCAGTTCTCCGATGCCGAACTGGACGCCCTGGTTGCCTACATTCAGGGGCTGAGCAAGAAGTAGGCAGCCAGAAGCTGTAGCTTCTTCAGGGCCGTTTCACTGCAGCGGTGGCCTGTCGGTAGTTGACGGAGCTACTTCTGCCTCCGGAGCCCGGCCATGCGGCCGGGCTCCGGAGGGCGATGGCCCTTATTAACCAACCTGGGTGCTGCCAGGGAACTCGTATTCGGGCCAGATTAGGATTACAACCTGATCTTGACCCAGGTCCCAGATGTGCGTATAATTATTATAAGCTCGGAGTTGTCTGATTCCTACCCTGCTACTCCACATCATCACACCAGGCTACCTCTCACCCACACGCCGACTCCGACCAGATCGACGACACTCTCGTTTCACTCACGAAAAGCAAACATCGTTGGGGAATACACAAAGGGCCATCTAACTCGATTGTTCCCAGGCAGTACATGGCCTTGCATGAATTCACCTGGTAGGTGAATGCCGGCAGCAGCGCCTGCAGCCAACGGTATCGGCTGAAAGTGGCGTGCTCCTCTGCGTGTAATTCGCCACCACTTTTGTCTGTGGTTGCGCCGGCCCTGGGTGGCCGGCAGGAAACTGCTATGGTACGTCCAACTACATGCAAGGCGACCAGGCCCCAGACAGTAGCTTTTGACCTGCTGAAGCAGCGCGATCCGGCGACCGTCTACGCGGTGCGATGCACGGTTGTCGGGATCCTTAGCGAAGGCAGAACAACCGATAAAGCAATTGAGCTCGCCGACACTGCCAGATTGTGGGCGTTGTACCTCATCAGCCACACGCCGCCTGCTTCGCAACCAGTGGCCTGCAAAGCCGGATGCCCGTGGTGTTGCTACCTCCCAGTTGGCATAACAGCAGCCGAGGCGATCCGGATTGCGGAATACCTGCAGGCGACACTCCCTCGCGAGGAAATCGGTGCTATGCAGGAGGAGATCGCCGAACTAGACGAGCACACACGGCACATGGATGAAGATGCCCGGGCACTTGCGCGTTTACCCTGCGCCTTGCTCGACCACGAGATGTGCTCGGTCTATCCAGTACGTCCGTTAGCCTGCATAGCGTGGAACTCCTTCGATGCCGATGCCTGTAAAGCGGCCTGGTACACGTCTATGCCTGGCACGGTGCCGACCCACACGTTGTGCTATCAGGCTGCCATGTCTGTCCGGAGGGGACTGCGCGAAGGTCTGATTGAGGCGGGACTCGACGGCAGGAAACTGGACCTGACGACAGCGCTCCGCATCGCGCTTGAAACCCCCGGCGGCGTGAACTGCTGGCTGGCTGGCGAGCCGGTGTTCGCGCCGGCCTGGTGGCGCAGCCGCCGGCCTACTGGCCAAACAGTACGACCAGCGTGATCACCATCGCCAGCGACAGCGCCCACAGCGCCGGCCCCGGCGTTGCCGCCTGCTCGCCCCGCCAGGCATCCCGTTCCGCCGACGTCTGCCCAGCCTCGCCGGCCCACCAGCGGCTGTGACGCTCGGCCAGTGCGTAGAAGACGAGTGCTGTGGCAACGCCGTAACCGATGTGGCCGATCAGTGAGGGGAAGGTCTGGCCGGCCAACGCCAGCTCCCACTGTGGTTTGCTGCCCAGGAACACTGGGAACAACGTCAGCCCGCCCAGTGCCCACCAGAACAGCCCGTACACCACCCCCCAGCCGGCTGCCGCCCCAAAGGAGTAGCTCTCCCGCCGGAACAGCAGCCCATACCCGGCGCCAATGATCGAACTAATCGTCATGTGAACGATAAAGCCGGCCGCCGGGGAGGCCCTGCCCGCCAGCTCAGCCACGCGGGGGAGCATACCGACTTGCAGCATCACGACCGTAAAGGCCAGACCGCCGGCCACGCTGCCCAGGACGCCCCGTGCGACAGCCCGTAGCCCTTGCGTGCCGATTCCTTCTTCGCTAAATGGCAACCCCACGTCGTCTGAGAACAGGGTGCGCAGCAGATTGTCGAGTATATGATATGCCAGCGCGGTGAAACCACCATACAAGATGTGGCCAATGAGCAGGGCGAAGGCGTCATGGGCGGCTGACAGCGACCACGGCAGGCCCTGGTGTAACGCCAGTGGCATGATGGTCAAAGGCCCCACAATCCACCAGATGAAGCCGTAACTCAAACCCTGCCCCAGGGCACGGCCGGCGCTCCCCTCGCTCCGACCAAACAGCAAGCCGTAGCCGGCGCCAATGGCCGCGCCAAAGCCCAGGTGTGCCCACAGGCCAGCCGTCGCCGATTCCGCACCGACCAGCCGGGCGATGATCGTCGTCATCCCCAGCGAACTCATGCCGGCCCCGAAGGCCACACCCCCCACGAGACCGGCCAGCGCACCTTTGATCGCCGGTCCGATCAGGCGGTCACGCCCCGGGAGCACCAGCGTGCCGGCCAGGGCGGGGCGCAGCATCGTCAGCGCCGCGCCCAGCACACCGCCATACACCAGATGACCGATCAGGTCAGGGAACGCCTGCCGGGCTGCCCCGACCGACCACCACAGGGGCTGACCCAAAAGCAGAGGCAACAGCGTCAACCAACCGAGAAACCACCAGACGAGCCCGTAGACCGTGCCCCAGGCCAGGCCGGCGCCACACGACAGTTGATAACGGGCCACGAACACACCGAAGATCGCCCCCGCGACGGCGGCGACCACCATGTGCACGGTAAATCCGACCCAGGGGTTGCCGGTGCGAACCAGGCCGGCCACCAGGGGCAACTGTCCCTGGTAGGCCAGAGCCTCGCCAAAGAACAGGCCGCCAATGATGCCCGCCACGGCGCCGGCCACGGCCGATCGAACGGCGTCTGCCAGAAACCTGTGTTCCTGGGAGGTTGTCGGCATCATCGCATCACCTCCTGAGTCTCGGTTGGACTTCCGGCCGGCCCTCCCGGGCTGGGCTCTGCGGCTTGAGCCTGCCCTAAGTGCATCGAGAGGTCGAGGGCGGGCTCCTGGGACGAAGCCTCAGACAGAGTGGGAGCCGCTGTTTCAATTGCCAACCCCTGGGTTTGGACGATGTCGCGCGGGAAGAAGAGATCAATCGTCCAGTCGAGAAAAACACGAATCTTCTTTTCGGTGCCCGGGAGCTTGCTCCAATAGATGGCTCGCCACATGAGCCACGCCAGCAGGCCGGAGAATTTCCAGCCTCGGATCTCGGCCACGGCCGTGCGATGTCCTAGAGCGACCAGAGTGCCAAGCGTGCGGAGACGGAACGGTTTGAGCGGCTTGTTGCGCAGTACAGCGGCGATGTTGTCCGCTGCGACCCTTCCCTCACGAAGTGCGTGTTGCGCTGTTGCTGGGTAGGGCTGGCCTGTATGAGGGTCGGGAACGTGGGCGCAATCGCCGGCGGCCCATACGTTGGTGGTATCCTTCGCGCGCAAGGTCTCGTCCACGACGATAGCACCGTGCCGGTCCAACTCGCAGCGCAACGCCCGCAGCAGAGGGTTGGGCTGATTGCCGGCGGTCCAAACCAGCGTGCGCGTCGGAATGATTCGACCGTCACTCAGGTGCACCGCAGCCGGCGTGGCACTGCTCACACGCACATCCAGCTCAAATTGGATGCCCCGGGCCCGAAGCTTCGTCAGGGCATACGCGGCCAACTCCGGGCTGATCTCTGGCAGGATACGCTCCTGACCGTGCACCAGGATAAAGCGCGGCTCCTCCGGGCGAATGGTCGGATAAAAACGCAGCACGCTTCCGGCGAAGTCTCCCAGTTCGGCGATCGTCTCGATGCCGGAGAAGCCGCCGCCGGCAACCACGAAGGTCAGCAAGCGCCGGCGCTCTCCGCGGTCATCGATCACATCGGCGCGCTCGAATTGGCTGATGACGTGATCGCGGAGTGACTCGGCATCTTCCAGGGATTTGAGGGTGAAGGCGTTTTCCTCAATGCCGGGCAGCCCGAAGAAGTTTGGCCGGCCGCCCACGGCGAGCACCAGGTGGTCGTAGGGGATTTCCTGCCGCGCACATCCCTCGCAGCCAACGACGCTGACGGTCTGGCGGGACGGGTCGATGTCCACAACGCGGGCGTGCTGGAACCGGGCGCGCCGGCGGAGGCCCAGCCCGGCACCGCCTCGAGGTCCCTCCCGAGCCTGTCGAGGGGCCTGTGGAGGGGCTGACGGGAAGAAGGCGCGCATCGGGCTGCTGATGTGTCGTCCCTCCACGCTGCTAGAGGCTACTTCGGCAAGCATCGGGGTGAATAGCAGATAATTGCTCTCGCTTACCAGCAGAACGTCAACGCTGTTGTCGCGGGAAAAAATCTGGTCCAGCCGTTGAGCCACAGCCAGCCCTGCAAAGCCACCGCCCACAATGACGATGCGCTGCGGGGGGCGGGGGGGCTTGATTCCCAGGCCCGGCACGGCATCGAGCCAGCCGGGGCGCAGTCGCGTGCTGTACACCGTTGCCAGGACGTGGAAGGTGAGTCCTGTCATGGCCCCGTAGTACAGGTGCCCCACCAGCGACGGGAAGCTCGCCTGGGCCTCCACCAGCGACCAGGCCACCGGCCGGCCCAGGAACACGGGCATCAGCGTGAGCGGGCCGATCAGCCACCAGAGGAAGCCATAGATCACGCCACCAGTGAGGCTGACCGCGTATCCACCGGGTAAATAGCGAAAAAGGCCGCCGAAGATGGCGCCAATGATGGCGCTGATGAGCAGGTGTATACCCCACCCAACACCCAGGACCGAGGAACCGACCAGGCCGGCGATAGACACCAGCATGCCCAGACTGTGCATCGCGATGCCGAAGATGAGGCCGCCGACCAGGCCAGCCACCGTCCCCAGCAAGACGTCACGTTCTAATGCCCTACTCACGACGAATCACACTCCTGTGCTGTCTTCATGTCACTGGGGTTTGATGAAGTGGGGGGCGGAGATATTACATTAAAAGCTTCAGGTGATCACGACCGAGTCTTCGCCGCCGTACCGATTGGGCACGTATTTGTCGGCGTTTGAGTCGTTGCACCAGTCGGCTCCGTTGAACAGGTAACGGTACCGATACTCGCGATCCCTTTCCAGTTCCAGCGTGATGCTCCACTCGTTTTCCTGCTGGACCAACGGGTGAGATTCCCGATTCCAGTTGTTGAAATCGCCCACCAGGTGGATGCTGTCGGCCCAGATGGAGCACGGGATCGTGAATGTCACGCGTACTCTGTCAGGGTGAGGCGAGAGATCTTGTTTGATCATGATCGTCGAATTGCTATTCAGCCTGGTGATTTAGACAGCTTGAGACGACGCTGGCTTACGTAGGCGACGGTCCGGGCCCGGTGTGAGGGACTACTGTGTGGATGTGGCCAGGTAGGATCGGAAGCGCAGCTCACCGGCTGCGTGCTTGACGGCAACGCTGTAGGCCCATGTGGTGAAGCGGCTATCGTTACGGAACGTATCCAGCTTGCCCTCGATGGCGCGAAGCGCTACGACTGCACAATCTTCGACGAGTTGGGTCAATTCGCCACGGTCCATCTCCTGTACATCGCCTCGGTGCCGGCTGAGATATACGAGCACAGCCCGAACGAGATGAGCCTGCAGCTCCGCCCGAGCTTGCTCGCGGGCCGGCCCGCTGCTACGGAGGTCTGACAGCCACTCTCGGTTCGTACGCTTCTGGGTGATGTGTGTGTTATTCTTGAGGAGCTCCATCGCTCACCTCGTCCGCCGAATCTCAGATTGCCTGATGGGGTGACTGGCAACGTGTACGGCTCGATCCCGCGTACGTGTGCCGTGCTGGCTCATGTCACCACGGGTGGCAACGCAGTTCAGGCCGGCCAGGTCACGAATCGCGATTCGCCGGCGTTCGATGTCGATGAGCCCCTGGTTTTTGAAGTGATTGAGGGTCACCGTGACGGTTTCACGATAAGCGCCCAGCATCTCAGCGAGATCTTGGTGGCTGTAGTCTTCGACAATGCCGTTCTCGGATGTCTCAATCAGGCAGCGCGCCAGGCGCACGGGGATGGGCTCAAAGACCAGTTCCTCGAGCTTCTCTTCAGCACGACTCAGCCGGCGAGCGAGCTTACTGATCAATAGCAGCGTCGCTTTGGGTTCCCGAAGCAGTAGCTCCTTCGCCTGGCAACGATCGAGGGCATGAATTACGCAATCGTCGAGGGCTTCAGCAAAGACATGGCGGTGATATCCGTTGATGACGGCTGTGGCACCGAAGATATCGCCGGGTTTGAGGATTGCGGTCACCAACTTGCGCCCCCCAAGTGATAGGTGATATTGCTGGACGCGGCCGGCCTTCATAAGAAACACCGCGTCACCGGGGTCACCGGGCATGTACAGAATCTGTCCTCTGTCGTAGTGTCGTTCCCTCATTCGGGAAACGAGTTCATTGAGCACCTGGTTACTGCTTCCGTTTAACATGGTAACCTCCTCATGCAACGTTCCCCTATCCCGATGGCCGACGCATGTGGCTTGGCCCCCGGGGATGGCGGTCCCTGCCCGCAGTCCCGCCGTCCCCGGGGGCCGGGGTACGATTCGGTTCCTGGGCATAGCTGCTCCTGCCCGTTGCTCTGCCATCCCCAGGAACCGAGGTGGAATCTCCCGTCTCCAGCGCTTCACCAATCACTGTAATCAACTGAGCTGTAGAAAAGGGCTTTTGGATACAGTGCAGTATCTCTGAATCGGTGGCACTGACCGTTACCGGCGGCGGGCCGGCTGTGATCATGATGACCGGCGCTGTGCTACCCAGGCGTTTCAGGGTTGCGACAAGCGCCAGGCCATCCATATCTTTGAGCCGGTAGTCAATGATCATCAGGTCGGGCTCCTTACCTTCGGCCAGTTCAAGCGCCTGAGCCGCGCTCTGAGCGGTTGAGACCACATAATCGGGCTTTGTGGACTTCAGCACCTGATAAAGGAAGAATGCCACCCAGGGTTCGTCGTCAACGATCAAGATGTGTGGCGGCATAAGTGGTTGCCCTTCCCCTCGGCGTCTCAAGCAGAACTGTGCGAATTGGCCGGCTGAGGTGTGCTGGTTTCTCAGTTGAATCAGTCTACGGACTTAGTATAACATAAGTCAGGCTCCTTCTACCATAAGATATAGTTGGGAAAGTGTTGAGGTTATTAATAGATATCAGGCGGAGCTGCTTTGCTGTCGAGTAGGAACCGCTCGACCGCCTGGCGATGAACAATCAGGCAGCGGCCCTGCCCGCTCAACACGCCGCTGTGCCGCAGTTGGCTGATTAATGTTGAGACAGTGGTGCGCGCCACCCCAATCATGTTCGCCAGGTCCTCGTGCGTGAAACATGGGTCCAGCTCAAACTGCTCTGCGTCGCTATGGCCGAGCCGGTCGCCCAGATCGAGTAGGGTTAGCAACAGCCGATGACTGGCTTGGGTGTGGATCAGGATTTCCATGCGGTGCATGTCGGCTATATGGTGTGCCGTCATGTAGCGGAATAGGTTCATGCAAAGATCGGGACATGTTTGCATGAAGCGCTTGAAAGCCGCCTCGTCCATGGAGCTGACGGTCACGTCGTCGAGAGCCTGCGCCCACGGTAAATCTGGAGGGGATGGACCATGCAGCAAACTGCCGAACGCATCGCCGGGATGAAAGATGTGCATAATCTTCTCCTGCCCCTGTTCCGACAGCACGAATGTCTTGACTCTGCCACGATGGAGCAGGTAAAGCCGATCGCCGGGATCACCGGGGCGGAAGAGGACCTCACCTGGCTCGAAGTGTTCAACTGTGGTGATGCGAAGCACCTTCTCCCTCTCGGCAGGTTCCAGGTCGGCAAACAGGTGCAGCCCCGGCAGTTTCCACAGATCGGACACGGAATAACCCTCCAGGTGAGTCAATCTCTCTCAGAAACGTAATCAGTATAGCAAATGCTACCCAATCTGTCTGTCGCAAATCCGACAGCACGCCCCTCCCAGGCATTTGCTTTGCAGAGATACTATAGCGCAGATGGATCGGTTTGTGACATAAGACTTGCTTGAGGAATGATTGAACTTGTGAGCGGAAGTTCGAGAAGATAGTCGGGTAACAGGTACGATGCACCTCGGCCGGCGACCGTACGGGCATGAAGTAATACTGTTGGTCATTCCATTTCAAGTTCGGCGTTGCGTCTCGCCCTTCCCGCCTGCCCATGTCATTCCAAACGGAGCGCCAGTCAGTGCCCGCACTCGTTCACCGGCCCGGGCGTCTGAGCAGTTAGGCGTTTCCAGGAAAATAATTGCCCTACTTCGCTCGGCCTGGATTGCCAAATCCAGGCCAGGTCCGCCGGATTTGGCAATCCGGCGGGAGCAGTTGGGATAGTTTAAGTTCTGGAACCGCCTTACGTCCTGTTTGGAGTAGGAGGCGTCAGCTTTCTGGAGTGGTAAACTTGTAGCCGATGCCACGCACGTTGACGACGAATTGGTGGTCGTCAGGGGTGGGTTGGATCTTCTGACGCAGATGGGTGAGATGGGGGTTGAGCAGGGAGCGTGCCTCCCACGAGTCGCTCTCGTAGCCCCACACGGCCTTCACGAGTTCCTCCGGGGTCAGGACCGTACCTGGCTCCCGCGCCAGGCAGGTCAGCAGGTCGAATTCTATCGGGGTGAGCTGGACCGCGTCGCCGTGCAACGTCACTTCATGGGCAGTGAGATCGACAGTGAGTCGGCCGGCGCGGATGACGCTCGCCGGCTCAGAGGACGGCGGCGCGGGGCTCGACACCGGGATCGTCTCGCGCAACTGGCGGAGGCTTTCCTGTATGTTGGCGGCCAGCTCATGCTGGCGCAGGGCGCGCTGCCGCTTGGCAAGCCCTTCTGCAACACTGTTCAATAGCTCCTCGCTGGAGGCCGGCTTCAACAGGTAGTCGTGCGCCCCCTCTCGCACGGCAGCGATGGCCGATTCGACCGTCGCATGGCCGGTCAGAAGGATAATGATCGTGCCCGGATCGATATCTCGGGCCGCACGCATGACCTCGACGCCGTCTTTACCGGGCATCCGAATGTCGAGCAGCATCAGGTCGAATGGCCTATCCTGCTCCAGCCGCTCCACGGCTGCGCGGCCGTCGTGGACCAACACAACCTGGTGGCCGGCCTGGGACAGCGTTTCCCGCAGGAAGAAACCGACGTGCTTCTCATCCTCCGCTACCAGAATCCGGGCGCGGTTAGCCATTGTGTTCCTCCGGTGTGGCCGGCAGGCGAATCTCAAACGTGGCCCCCTCCCCCTCCCGGCTGTGAACGGCGATTTCGCCCCCGTGGGCTTCGATGAGACCCCGGCTGACCGACAGTCCAATGCCGAGCCCATCAGGTTTGGTGGTGTAGAAGGGTTCGAAGATGTGCCCGATGTCCCTGGCCGGAATACCGGGGCCTTCGTCGGTGAAACGGATCACCACGCCATCCGCATGGCCGGCTGTCGTGATCGTCAGATGCCCGCTTTTCGACATCGATTCGATGGCGTTCAGGCCCAGGTTCAGGAACACCTGCTTCAACTGGTCGGCGTTGGCGTGAATGAGGGGTGGTTTCGGATCGAGGTCCGTCTCGACCCGAAGCCCGTGGTGGTCAATCTCAATGAGGCGTAGGACCCCCCGGATGACATCGTTCACGTCGGTCGGCTCGCGATCACCTCGTGGTGGGCGGTAGAAATCCAGCATCTGCTGGATGATTCCACTCACCCGTGCCTGCTCTTCCAGGAGAATGTCGATATACTGCTGCGAGACGTCGTCGTGGGTCGGCACTCTGCGGGCCAGGAGTTCCAGGCCGCTGCGGATGGATTGCATGGGGTTGTTGATCTCGTGGGCGATGGCGGCTGCCAGCCGGCCTGCGGCCGCGAACCGCTCCGTCTCAATCAGTTGTGCCTGGACCTCTTCGAGCTTGCGGGTTCGTTCTTTGACCCGCCGCTCGAGCTTTTCGGCAAAGCGCTGCGTCCCAGCGTGCAGCCGCTGGTTCTGGATAGCGATGGCGACCGGATTGGCGATCTCGGTCAGCGTTTCGACGTCGGTCGGTCCAAAAGCGCCAGGCTGGTGACATCCCACATTGAGGGTGCCAATCACATCACCTTTCACGCTGAGTGGCACGTCCAGATAAGACCGGATCCCGTTCTGGCACAACGCCTCGTCTTCCAGGAAGCGAGCATCCTGTGTGTCGGGCTGAATGAGCGGTCTACAGTTCCTCAAAACCCATCCAACGGCACTTCCATCCAGGGGGAGTTTCATGCCTGGGGTTGGCCTGGTGTCGGCATCAGCAGTCACTGCATACACGTGGAGTGTCTTGCCATCGTTGTCAAGCAGACTGATGCTCATGCGGTTGTGCTCAATGAGGCGTCTGGTTTGAACGGCGAAGGTCTGAAAGACCTCGTCGATGTTCAGGCTGGCGGTGATGGCACGGGTGATGGCGTTCAGTGCTTCGATATGCTCTGCCCGGCGCCGGCTTTCCTCAAGCAGTTGCGCGTTTCGTATAGCGATAGCGATCTGAGCGGCCAGGGTGGTGCCCAGGCGCACGTCCGCACCGCCGTACGCGTGGGGCTGCCGGCTCTTGAAAATCAGAGCGCCGTTTGTTTCACCATCGACGGTAAGGGGAAGTGCCAGCACCGAAGTTGCCCCATCTGTATGGGCGAGGGCTTCTTTGAGTTCATCATCAACCGCGGACAAATCCCCATCGCCGTTCAGACGAAGTACCTGGGAATGGCGAATGACCCAGCCGGCCAGCCCCTCGCTGAGAGCACGGCTCTGCGCCCTGGTGCGCGCTCGGGCCTCGGGCGTACCTGCCGGCGGGTGTGCCGGATGGTACAGCCACCACTGACGATAGGTTGCGCCATCCTGGTTCCGTAGCGCAATTCGGCAACGGTCATAGTCCAGCACCCACTTGGTCTGCTCGACAAGGACCTCCAGGATCGCATCGAGATCCAGGGCAGCAGTGACAGCATGCGACACTTCGTTGACGACGGCCAGCCGGGTGGATAGCGCCCGCGTCTCCTGGAGAAGTCGCTGATAGCGCCGGAGGAGCTCCTGCCCGGTCAGGTCGGCCAGTTCCTGGCTCACGTCGCGTTCTCTCCCGCGTTTGCAAACTCGCCGGCCGGCAGAGCAATCGCATCGGCGTAGGTGTTCAGG
>CAZHMV010000174.1:0-11822 GCA_964532665.1 uncultured Anaerolineales bacterium | reverse complement strand
CTACGTTTTGAGAAGATACTTAGAGAGGCTCTCAGAGGTCTTCGGGCGAAGCACCTGGCCGAATTGCTCCCTCTCGTTGGCATAGTCCAGGGCGTGCTCGAATGCAGCAGTGGCCAGTCCCACAGCGCCGGCCCCCAGGGCAATCCTGGTAGCATCCAGGGCTCCCATCAGGTAGTAGAAGCCCTTCCCCTCTCACCCAGGAGCGCGTCCTCTGGAACCCAGACATTGTCCAGAGCGATGGAGCCGACGTTGGGCTCAGTGAGGCCGGCGGCGGCGATCTTCTCGCCGGCAATGGCCGGCATGAAGTACGTCTGCCTCTGCTCCTCACTGCCCACCAGAAATATCGGCGCACTCCCCCTGACCCTAACCGGGAGAATAGCCAAAAGGCTCCTGCACTATGCAGGAGCCTTTTGGCCACTACAGGCTCTGGCCGAGGAGGGAGACGGTACAAGCATGCCCTTATTTTCGGCGAACTAGATGATGCCCCCTCATGGATTTGCACTGACGACTGCTGCTTCAGATCGCCTGACGTGCGTCCGCTTCAGCACGTAGGACAGCACCGCGGTGAGAATGGCCAGGGCGATGAAGACTACAAAGCCTGTTGCATAGCCGGCAGATCCCTGACTGCGCACAAAGGCCCCCATCACCGGGGGGATGGCAAAGCCGCCGAAGGCCCCCAGGCCACCTACCCAGCCGGCAGCACCGCCGACCGCCTCTGGGATTTCCTGCGGCACCAGCTTGAACACGGCGGCGTTGGCGACGCCCATGCCCACGGCCATCACGATCTCGCTGATCACGGAAAGACCATACGCGTGGGAGATGGTCATCCCTACAGCGCCGACCAGCAAGATAAGGAACGATATGATGGCCGTATTCTCCCCACCGATCCGGTCCGAGACCGATCCTCCGGCCACCCGGATGACCGAGGTCAAGATGGAGTACAGAGCCGTGAGCGAACCGGCGGTGACCGCGCCGACGGCAAAGAAGGACTTCCAGTAGGTGGGCAACCAGGCCGTCAGGGCAATAAATCCCCCGAAGGAAGTAAAGTAGAGGATTACCAGCACCCAGTTCTTCCACGCCCGGGCCGAGATCTTCAGGCTATCCACCAGACTGCCGGCCGGGAAAAGCTCCTGGCCCTGTTGGCTCGCAACGTTCTTTGCTTCATCGGCCGCTATGCCCTGGTCGCGCAGTTGGAAGAACCAGGCATTGCGTCCGGTCATCCAGTACAACCCTGTGCCCACGATCAGGAAAATGAGCCACGCCAGGTAGGAGCCGGCCAACCCCCACGTCCCCAGAGCGAGAGGCAGCAGGAATGCGAACAGGCCAGGCGCGATATTCCCGACCCCTGCATAGGTCCCCAACGCCCACCCCTGGCGTGCCTGGGGGAACCAGTACGAGACCTGACTGATCCCCACAGAGAAAGTGGCGATCCCGCAGCCACTTAACAACCCCAACAGCAGAACCAGGGGATAGTAGCTGGCATTCAGGTGATCGGGGTAGAGGGTGTAGAGCACCACAGTCACCCCCGCCATCCCCACGATAGAGAGTACCAACAACACCAGAAACGGCTTCCGGCCTCCGGTGGTGTCCACCCAGGCCGAGAAGGGAATGCGCAGCAGCGAGCCTGACAGCATGGGCATCGCTACCAGCAGTCCCACCAGCACCGGGCTAAGGTGCATCACGTCCTTGAACTTGTGCGCCGTTGGTCCAAAGAGAGAAACGGCCGCAAAGCCAATGAAGAACCCCAGCGTCGCTCCAAAGAGCCCTTCAGTCGGGTTACCTTTCAGTCGATCCATAGCAAGAACCTCCTCCTGTGATTGATCCATTCGTAGTCAGATGGCCTGAATGATAAACGAAGGAACTGACGTGGAGCGCCCGTTCCAATGCCACTCCGCTGTGTAGCTCACTACAAACCTCCCACTACGAACCGAACCCCATCTGCTACGCCTGCCGCGCCCGGCGGTTCCAGATCACCACCTGGTAGGGCCGCCACAGGTAGGTGACGGGGACCGTTACCAGGTGCACCAGGCGGGTGAAGGGAAACAGCGCAATGACAAAGAAGCCGCCCAAAATATGCAGCTTAGGTATCAGCGGTAGTGCTGCCACATACGCCGGCTGTGGACTGAGCGTGAACAGCGAGACCAACCAGGGCACGGCTGTGTGCAGATACCATGCCGCCCCCCAGCGATAGAAAAAGGCCACCCAGAAACCCAACACCACCTGCGCCAGCAGGACCAGCAACAGCAGCCAGTCCACCCCCGACGTAACAGCCATCAGGCGCGGGTTTCCAAGCCGGCGCACAATGAACAGCACGGCCCCGACGATGGTCATCAACGCCAGCGCCCATCCCGTGACTTCCAGCACGTACAGGCGGGCCGGAGATCCAATCAACGCCCCCCATGCACTGGGGAAAATGGCTGCCAGCAGGTGGGCACCCAAGATGAACAGGATTCCATAGTGCCAGGGCACGGAGCCCCAGAACAACTGGCGGTTCTCCAGGAACTGGGAAGACAGGCTGGAGTAGGAGAAGCGATCGCTGAAATAGCGATACACCCCCACGATTACCGCCAGAATGACGGCCACATAGGGAAAGGCCACAAAAAGCACCATATCGGTCATGATTCATTCCTCCTCGTACGCCAATCAGAAACCAGGTTTCTGGGTCCTGCAACGGAGAGAGATGGCTGCTTCAGTCATCCTCGCCGGCCAAGATCTTGTCAACCACGGGAAAGAAACCAGGTTTCTTTTCACGGCAGGCCAAGCTCGCCATCAGGCTGACACAGGAGTCAACTGCCGGCCATTCACCCGTTCCACATCGGATGCATCCCGCAGCGTGCCGCCCTGAAAAACCAGCGACAGGGCCCGGATGACCTCGCCGTAGGGATCGGTCTTGCCTTCAAATGCCTGCTGCATCCGATTCAGGGCCGGCACAACGCATTCTGCGATGAGATCGCGCTCCAAATCCTCGTTCTGCAGCATGGCCAGAAAGCGCAAGATCACAGCGAGATGGTCCGGCAGCTCGCCCTCGGCCGAGAAGCCGCAAGAGCGATACTCCTCGTTCAACTTCGCAAGAAAGGCGCCTCGTTTGTAGCTCTCGCCAAACAGGTGGTAGCCCACGTAGGGATAGCACACCACCTGCAAGTCGAAGGTGCCGGTGTAGATCTCCTCCAGCCGGCCAGGCGGGGTCTCCTCCACCCAGGCAGCGAACGCCTCGACGTGGCCGGCAGCCTCCGAATTGACAGGCAGGAGCTGTGCCGCACACTCGTGTGCCCGCTCGCGCAGGTCCGGCGTGGGATACTCCAGGATGTCGGCAAAGAGTCGATACAGCCGGCGGGTAGCCTGGTTCTGTGGCATCGCTCACCACCCCCTCTCTGGCGGCTGGCGGAAGCCAAAGCCGGCCGCCGGCTTGTGGGCGAAGGGGTCCATCGTCTCCTCGATGGCCATCTCGCGCGCCATTGGCGGGATGACGAAGCGATCCTCGAACGTCGGGAGAGCCGTCAGCCGATAGATGGCTTCGGCCTCCTCTGCTGTCATACCGGCCTCGGCCAGGGCCGCGTTGAGTTCCCCGGCGGAGATATCGCCGACGCCTTCGGCACGCTTGTAGACCCGAACGGCGATCAGTTTCTTGTACGCAGCAGTTACCTCCGCCTCGTTGCCCGCCGCGAAGAGGCTGGCCATGTAGCGCACCGGCACCCGCGCGCTCTCCAGCGAACTGAAGAAGTCGCCGGCCAGGCGGTAGGCCCCCCCGTTCTGGGCGGACGCCATCACCGGCAGCATCGGCGGAACGTAGTACAGCATGGGAATGGTGCGAAACTCGGGGTGCAGCGGCAAGGCCAGTTGCCACTCTTTGACGAACTTATACACGGGCGACTTCTGGGCGGCTTCAATCACCGCCTCACCGATGCCGGCCTGCCGCGCCTGGGCCACAACCTCTGGATCGTTAGGATTCAGGATCATCTCCCGCTGAGCCTCCACCAGTCGCTCATCCGGGTTGGTGGCGACTCCCTCGATGCGGTCGGCGTCGTAGAGCAACACGCCCAGGTAGCGGATGCGGCCCACACAGGAATGGAAGCAGGCCGGCGCCTGGCCGGTCTCCAACCGAGGGTAACACAGGATGCACTTTTCCGACTTGCCGGTGGACCAGTTGTAGTATACCTTCTTGTACGGGCAGCCGGAGATGCACATACGCCAGGCGCGGCACTTCTCCTGGCTGATGAGCACGATCCCATCCTCGCCTCGCTTGTAGATTGCGCCAGCGGGACAGGCAGCCACGCACCCCGGGTTCACGCAGTGGTTGCAGATGCGCGGCAGGTAGAAGAAGACCAGCCGCTCAATCTCGAAGAGCATCTGTCGTTCTGCCTCGCTGATGCCCTCCAGGTTGGGGTCGTTGGCTGCGTAAACCGTCGATCCGCTCAGGTCATCGTCCCAGTTTGGGCCGGCCTCGATCTCAATCGGCTCACCGCTGATCATGGAGATGGGGCGGGCCGTGGGCTGGTCGTCCCCTTCGGGAGCGTTGAAGAGTTCGTCATACTGATAGGTCCAGGGTTCGTAGTAATCATCCACGGTGGGCAGGTAGGGGTTGAAGAAGATGTTGCCCAGCGCACCCAGCCGGCCTTGCAGCTTCAGGCGCAGGCTCTCCCCTTGCTTCTCCCAACCACCCCGGTACTTCTCCTGATCCTCCCACAACGTGGGATAGCCGGTGCCCGGTTTGGTCTCCACGTTGTTCCACCACATGTACTCGGTGCCCTGCCGGTCGGTCCAGATGTTCTTGCAGGCGATGCTACAGGTGTGGCAGCCGATACATTTGTCCAGGTGGAAAACCATTGATACTTGTGCGCGAATGTCCATGAGTCTTGCTCCTTCGAGTTTCGCTGAGTTCCCCCGAGTTCCTCATGTTCCCAGTAGGACTTCCAGGAACTCATGGGAACTCGGAGGAACTGCGGGAACTCCTATCACCACTGCGGCTTGCCTTCCAACTTCTTCACCAAAATGTACGTGTCGCGATTGACTCCTGTCGGGCCCCAGTAGTTGAAGCCGTAGGTGAACTGGCCGTAGCCGCCCATCATGAGCACCGGCTTCAGCCGCGTGCGGGTCAGGCTGTTGTGCCCGCCGGCCCGCCGGTTGCCCCGCAGCGGCGATTTGGGAACCGAGATCGTGCGCTCTGGTGAGTGGTAGAAAATGCACACACCTCGCGGCACACGGGCGCTAACCACGGCTCGCGTCACTACCACACCATGGTCGTTGTACACTTCCACCCAGTCATTGTCCACCACGCCAATCTCCTCGGCGTCACGGTCGTTCATCCAGAAGGGGTCCACACCGCGAGACAGGGTAAGCATGCGATGATTATCGGAATAGGTGGAGTGGATGTGCCACTTCCCGTGCGGCGTCAGGTAGTTCAGCATGATGGATTTGCCCTCGGGCTGGCTCTTGACGATGTCGCCGATGCTGCGCGGATCGGGCTTGGGCTTGTAGGTCGGCAGGTGTTCGCCAAAGGCGATGTAGCCCTCGTGGTCCAGGTAGAAATGCTGCCGGCCCGTCAGTGTCCGCCACGGAACCAACCGCTCCACGTTGAGACAGTAGGCAGAATAGGCGCGCCCGTTGTTCGTGATGCCGGTCCAGATGGGGCTGGTCAGCAGCCGGCGAGGCTGCCGCACCAGGTCCTTGAAGCTGGAGTTGGTACCCCGATACGGCTCGGCCAGGTCCGCCAGAGGCAAACCGACTTTCTCTTCCTCAGCTTTGAAGGCGCGGTAGGCCGACTCGCCGTTGGTCTCCGGAGCCAGGTAGAGGATCGCGTTGGCTGCCTCCACAGCGTCGTCCAGCGAGGGGTACACGTGGCCGTTCCACGCTGCCGGCTGCCGCTCGGCCAGTTCATCGTACAGATCGGCTACGGACCAGCGGTTGCCGTGGGCACCGATGCCGCCCTCCCGCACCCCCGGCCCCAGGGAGATGAAGCGGTTGTAGAGATTGACGTAGTCTCGCTCCACAACGACCAGGTTGGGCATGGTCTTGCCGGGAATGGGCTCGCACTCGCCTTTGGCCCAATCCTTCACCTCCGGCTGGGCCATCTCCGCCGGCGTGTCATGCTGCAGCGGCACTGCCACGACCTCGCGCACCGGCTCCGGCAAGTGGTCGCGAGCCAACTCGCTCACCTTCTCCGCAACGGCCTTGAAGATCTCCCAGTCGCTCTTGGATTCCCAGCAAGGCGGCACAGCCTCGGACAGCGGGTGTATGTAGGAGTGCAGGTCGGTGCTGTTCAGGTCGTTCTTCTCGTACCAGGTGGCCGTGGGCAGCACGATGTCGGAGTAGAGCGCAGAGGTGTCCATGCGGAAGTTGATGTCCACCACCAGGTCGAATTTTCCCTGCGGTGCTTCCTCGCGCCAGACCACCTCGCTGACCGAGTCGCCGGCAATCTCATCGGCGATGGCGTTGGTGTGGGTGCCCAGGTAGTGCTTCAGAAAGTACTCGTGTCCCTTGGCACTGGACATCAGCGCGTTCCCGCGCCAGATGAACCACACGCGCGGCCAGTTCTCCGGGGCATCCGGGTCTTCCACCGAGAAGCGCAATTTCTTCTGCTTCAGTTGCTCCACGATCCACTGCGAGATCTCCTGGTTGTCTGTTGCCCCCGCCTGCTCTGCCTCGCGCACCAGTTCGATGGTGTTGCGGTTGAACTGGGGGTAGAAAGGCAGCCAACCCATGCGCACCGCCTTGACCTGCAAGTCCATCGTGTGCCCCTGAGTCAGGTTGTTGTCCTCGGGCACGGGGTGGTACTCGGTGAAGTTGCGCTCGTAGCGCCACTGGTCGGTGTGAACGTAGTGGAAAGACGGGGTGTTCTGCAAGCGGGGTGGTTTCACCCAATCGAGGGCGAAGGCGATGGGTGCCCATGCAGCGACCGGGGCGAGCTTCTCCTGGCCCACGTAGTGGTTCAGACCGCCGCCGTTGCGCCCCACACAGCCGGTGAGCATGAGCGCCACGATGCCGGCGCGGTAGATCAGGTTGTTATGGTACCAGTGGTTGATGCCAGCGCCGATGATGATCATGCACTGACCTTCAGTCTTCTCGGCGGTGGAGGCCCACTCCCGGGCGAACTGAATGACCGTCTGGCGGTCGATACCGCTGAACCGCTCCTGCCAGGCCGGCGTGTAGGGGGACTCTTCGTCGTCGTAGTCGGACGGATACTCGCCGTCCAGCCCGCGCCCCACGCCGAACTGGGCCATCAGCAGGTCGTAGATGGTGGCCACAGCCACCTTGCCATCGGCCGTGTCGATGTACTTGACCGGCACACCTCGCCGGAATGTCCGGCCGCTGGCGAACTCGGTGAATTCGGCCTGAACGACCTCATCGTGGTTGTCGAGGAGTGTGAGTACCGGATCGATCTCCGCTCCGTCCAGGCCGTCCTTCATCTCCAGGTTCCACTGCCCCTTCTGCTGCTGCCAGCGGAAGCCAAGGGTGCCCTGGGGCATGCGCAACTCCCCGCTGGTCTTGTCCATCACCACGTACTTCCACTCACCGTTCTCCACATCCTGGTAGCGGGCCAGCCGGCCGGCGCGCAGCATACGTCCCGGGGCGTAGGCATCGCCCTGCTTGTCCAGCACGACCAGGAAGGGGGAATCGGTGTAACGCTTCACGTAGTCCGTGAAGTACGGTGCCGCGCGGTCGGCATGGTATTCCTTCAGAATGACGTGGTTGACGGCCATCCAAAAGGCGCCATCCTGGCCGGCGTTGACCGGAATCCACCAGTCGGAATACTTGGAGACCTGGCTGAAGTCAGGGGAGAGGACGACCAGCTTGGAGCCGCCGTGGCGCGCCTCGGCCACGAAGTGGACGTCGGGGGTGCGGGTCATGCTCAGGTTGGCGCCCATGACCGCGATGTATTTGCTGTTATACCAATCCGCGCTCTCGCAGACGTCGGTCTGTTCGCCCCAGATTTCGGGCGAGGCCGGCGGCAGGTCGCTGTACCAGTCATAGAAGCTGAGGGCCACGCCGCCCAGCAGTTCCAGAAAACGGGCGCCACAAGCATAACTCAGCATGGACATGGCCGGGATAGGGGAAAAGCCGATGACCCGGTCCGGGCCATATTTCTTCACCGTGTAGATGGTGGAGGCGGCAATGATTTCCAGCACCTCATCCCAGGATGCGCGCCGAAAGCCGCCCTTCCCACGCGCCTGCTGGAAGCGCCGGCGGCTGGCTTCGTTCTCCACGATGGACGTCCAGGCAGCCACCGGATCGGCGTGCTGGCTCCTGGCCTGGCGCCATAGGTCCACCAACGCGCCCCGAATGTAGGGGTACTTCACACGAATGGGGCTGTAGATGTACCAGGAGAAGGAGATGCCACGCTGACAGCCGCGAGGCTCATAGGGGGGCAGGCCCTGTTCCAGGGCGGGATAGTCGGTGGCCTGCATCTCCCAGGTGATGATGCCGTCCTTGACGTAGACCATCCAGGAACAGCCGCCGGTGCAGTTGACGCCATGGGTGCTGCGCACTGCCTTGTCGTGCTGCCAGCGGTTTCGGTAGAACTCTTCCCACTGACGGGCTTTGGGATTGACGATGTCTTGGATCCAACTCATCTTGTTATCCTCCTGCTGTTATGCCTTTCCCACCAGGGGACGGCGGACCGCCTGCAGCCGGCGTCGCCACACCACCTGAGCCAGTACCATCAGCACTACGAAAACCACCAGAGCCAGCAGGCCGAGTTGCCCGGTCGCCTGGGTGGGTTGTCGGGCTGCTGCCGTCTTCAAGAAGGCCGCGAGGTCCGCCTGCTCCTCGGGGGTTAGAGGTTGGTTGTCGAAGATGGGTTTCATGGTGGGGAAGGGCGGCGCGGCCAGTACAGATGCCATGCCGGCGTCGCCGTAGTTGTTGAACACCTGGGTCAGGTCGGGACCCATGGCTCCGCCGCCCAGGGCACCGACGCCGGCCACGGTGTGGCAGCTCGTACAGGCGGGCGCGCCGTTCTGGAAGTGCGTGCTGCCGGCGAACAGGGCTTGACCCATCGCGGGGTCGCCCGCGGCAATGGCGACTGGCGCCGGCGCGGGGGCCTGGGCCGGCTGTTGTTCCGTTTCAGCTTCTGGCCCGCCGCCTTCGTGCTCAAGGAAAGCCACGATCAGCCTGGCATCCGCCTCTGAAAGGCCCAGGTTGGGCATCGGCACGCCGTTGTACTTCTGGAGCAGTTGGGTAGCGATGGGGTCTTTTTCGGCCAGCATCTTGTCAGGAGCGATCAGCCAGCGTATCAGCCAATCCTCGTCTCGCTGAGTGGTCACGCCCTGGAGATCCGGCCCCACAAGGTTGCCACTGCCAATGGTATGACAGGCAGCACATTTCTGCTCAAAGATAGCATGGCCTTCCTCAGGCGACTGGGCCGGCGGGGCCGCCTGGGCCAACGAGATGGCTGCTGCCAGCAACAGACCGGCCAGCAGCAAGGCCGGCAGCCGCCCGGCAACACCGCGACGATGTCCAAACTTCCCACTGAATCGCATAGGCTCCACCTCCTTTGTTTGGCTAGCAGACCCTAAAGGTTTCAGAAACCTTTAGGGTCTGTCTCGGGTTGGTAGACCGGCAGGCTGCGAATGACCTCAATCAGGTCTGCACTGCGCGCCGGCAGTGTCTGCGAGGCATAAACACGAATCACATTTTCCGTCAACCCTATCCGGACAATTGGAAGGTCAGGGTAACGCTCCAGAATCTGGCTGGTAAGGGAAGCCACGCTCTCCGATTCTTCTGCCTCCTGAACAATGAGGGCAATGTCCGGCATGTCTTCAGGCAGTCGGGTCAGCACGTCTGCGTCCAGCCTCCACGGACCAACCAGTTCCACATCCTCCAACTGGCCGAGGATCCGTTCGAGGCTTTCACTCAACAGTGATTCAACGCATAGCAGCAGGACGCGCCGCTTCTCCATGTCAGACCTTCCACCTTTCTTCCTCAACGCATTCAGAGTACCATAGAGGCCGGCCGAATTCAATCCCTCCCTATCATTCAACACGCATGAAAAAAGAGCGATCTTGCGATTGCTCTTTCGGGCGAAAGAATTAGTTCTCGCCGGCGGCGGATTAGTTCTCCGAACGGGATTCATTTGACTTAGTCCGTGACTTAGTCTACTATTGATCTGGGCGTACTCCACGTCAACCACAGTCAAAGGGAGGCAAATCGGATGACGATCATGGTAAATGTTCACGAGGCAAAAACGCATTTTTCAAAGCTTCTCTCCCGTGTGGCAACCGGCGAAGAAATCATTATTGCTAAAGCGGGCAAGCCAGTTGCCCGCCTGGTGCCTTTAGTCACGGGCCTGTCAACACGCACACCGGGAAGTGCTCGCGGCAAGGTCTGGATGGCTGCCGATTTCGACGCGCCTTTGCCAGACGACATTCTCCATGCATTTGAAGGGCAAGACGGGCAATGAATATGCTGTTGGATACTCACGCATTTCTCTGGTGGATTGACGATAACCCGAAACTGTCGCCACGTGCTCGCGAGATTATCAGTGATGCCGGGAACATGCTGTTTCTCAGTGCCGCCAGTGGTTGGGAAATAGCCATCAAAGCCCGGTTGGGGAAGCTGACGTTGCCTGACGATCTGGAACGTTTCATCGCCGACCAGTTGGTGGCTAACACGTTCAACAGTCTACCTATTCAACTGAGCCATGCCCTGCACGTATACACACTGCCAGCCCATCATCGGGATCCATTTGACCGAATCCTTGTGGCGCAGAGCCAACTGGAAGATATGCCGATCTTGACTGCCGATCCCCAGATCGCCCAATATCCTGTAGAGGTTATCTGGTAAACCGGCATGTCGCCCGTGTTTCTCTGTGCCTGACTTAGAGGGCTATGAAGAACTCACCGCGATGAGCCACGTGACAAGGCCGCCGGTAGCGAGGCCTTCCGTCGGCAGTTGGTTCTTCATACCAGCCCTTTGTGGCGCGCGTACTTCGCCGCCTCGCGCCGGCTGCTCACGTGCAGCTTGGCCAGGATGTTGCGCATGTGGCTCTTCGCCGTGTGCAGGCTGATGGATAGTGTATCTGCGATTTCCTGGTCCGTAGCTCCCTCAGCGACCAGGCTGAGTACCTCCTGCTCCCGGCCGGTGAGGCCCGACACCTCCTCGCCGGCGTCCCACGGTGCCTGTCGGCTCAGCCGCCGGAACTCTTCCAGCATGCGCCCGGCCAGGGCCGGCGTGATGGCCGCCTGTCCTCGCACAGCGCCCCGCAGTAACGTTAACATCTCTCGGGATCGGATATTCTTCAGCAGATAACCCTGTGCCCCGCTTTTGATGGCCTCGAATAGCTTCTCCTCTTCGTCTCGTACGGTGAGCATCACGATGGTCACAGCCGGCAGTTCCTGCTTGATCCGCCTGGTGGCCTCCAGACCATCACAGCCTGGCATTCCCACATCCATCAGGATGAGGTCCGGCACCAGTTCCTGGGCCTTGACCAGGGCCTCCAAACCATCGCTGGCTTCCCCCACCACTTCGAAGTCCGGCTGCGCGCTCAAGATGCCGGCCAGGCCCTCACGGAACAGGGCATGATCGTCCGCCAACAGCACTCGAATCCGGTCCATCTCGATCCTACCTTTCCAGCGATGGTTCCGGTCTCGTGAACCTGCCAACTTTGACCGGCCACGTCAGGATTACCCGCGTACCATGCCCGGGTGTCGAGTCAATCATCATTCGACCGCCGACGCGAGCAGCGCGGGCGCGCATGATCCGCAGGCCGAAATGGCTGTTCCCATCGACCGATGGCACTTCAGGGTTGAAACCTCGCCCGTCATCTTCCACCGTCACGATGGCTTCAGCGCCCCGTTTCTCCAGGCAGACAGTGATGTGCTCTGCCTGGG
>CAZHMV010000173.1:0-12023 GCA_964532665.1 uncultured Anaerolineales bacterium | reverse complement strand
AAGGAACCGGTGTCCTGCGCTGCAACGTCATGAGGACATCGGTCGGGTCTCTCAGGGATGGCCGGCGAGGTCCTTCGCTTACCGGAGCTATCACCAGCGTGATGTCCGGACGGGAGACAAAATACGCCTGGATGTAGCGGTATGCCTTCGGCAACCCGTAGAGGATAGCTGCCAGAAGTAGGATGTAACTGATCACGGCCGACAGTGCACCTACTTCACCAGGGTACACCGCCTGCAGCAGGTACCGGTAGAGCCAGTAGCCACCGGCCAGGATGAGAGCACCCATTCCAAGCCCGAGAAGGATGATCAGGATATCAAAAAGGACGCCGAGGTCTACCCCAAGGCTAAGGCACCCGCGTGGCTGTGCCTCCTCCCACCGCTCTGCAGGCGCTATAGGCGGCTGTGGCGTTGGTTCTGGTGCAGGCGCTGGTGGTCTCCATGGTTTCTCCTCTACCTCCATTGCTAGCCAGCCGTCCAACTCGGCCGGCAATGCGATCTCCCCCTCGGTAGTGGCACCGTAGTTGGATCGAAGCCAGGCCACGAGTTGCTGGAACCGCTCACCCGGTCCGCCGGCGTCTTTCTCCCGCACCATGCAGGCGATGAGCCGGACCAGCCACGGTCGCCAGGAGCGGGGGGCCAGGTTGTCCAGCCCCTCAGTCTCTGGGCGCTCAGCGGCAGCCTCCAGCCTCTCCCAGGGGGGCAACGCCGCGTCCGCCTGGCAGGCTGTGTGGTCCTCGCGGACGCGCGCCAGGGCGGTGCGCAGCTCTTCGAGGCGTCCCAGACGGGCGCATGCCAGGGCGGCGCAGATGCCGGCAAGCGTCGCTCCCACCGGGTCGCCAGCGGCAGCAAACCAGTCTCGCGCCTGACTCAGCAGGGGAATGGCTCGCTCTGGAAGCCGCAGGGCCAGAAGTTCCCCTTCGTCCAGAGCGATCTCCGCCGCCTGCCGGACCCCGACTCGCTGAGGCAGCTCCTGGGGCATGCGGATGGGTGCCGGTCCGTCCGCAGCCAGCACCGCTGCGCGCAGCATCAAGGCAAGCGCCTCCACCGGCTGGTCCGGATGCTCCTGCCACCATTGAGAGGGATCGATCATGTGATCGGAGGTGAGGGCGGGGAACGGCCGGGACAGTTCCAGTTGCTCGCTGAGGACGTTAGCCTCCAGGCTGTCCAGAAAAGAGGAGAGCGCGGCGAACGTGGCGCCGGCAGGGGGTGGATCGGCGGGCAATGCGTCGGCGGCCCATGTGACGGCGGTCTGTCCCATCTCAGGTCGCAGGGCATAGGTGCTGCGCCATCGCGCGTGATGCCAGGCCAGCCGGGTTTCCTCGTCTGGGGTCTTGGACGGAATATCGGAAGAGAGGCGCACACGGCTCTTCGGGCCATCCAACCCCTCCAGGGTCCAGAGCAGAGCCTGGTCTTTCAGATCGGGCGATTGGAGGAGGTCGGAGCCGAGCCCCCATCCTTCGTCCCGCAGGCGCATGCGCCGCACGATGCGTAACGTGGCGCGGTCGGCCGCCTGCACGGTGTCGAAGGCCACCGCTGTCTTCTCGGCCATCCTGGACTGCTCTTGCAGCAGATCCAGCGCTGCATCCACCTGGCCGCCGGCGGCCATGGCTTCCGCCACCGCGCCGAAGAGGGGCGGAAACGCTGCGTGGGCGTTGCACCGGGGCTCGTTCGGTGTGATATCCCGGACACGCCGCGCCAGCCCTTTCAGTTCCCTGGCCTGCAGCGGGCGAAGAGCGCCGCGCAGGCGCAGGATCGCCGCGCCCAGCCGGTCGGCGTCGATGGTGACTGGATCTGGACCCCGATCGCCTGCTTTGGATAGGACCGCTGAAGGTGGCAAGACGGCGGGATAAGCGGTACGAGTGAATTCCAACCGTACCCGGGCAACAACGTCGTCGGGCGCACGCCAGTCCAGCCATCGCTGGGGGGTGGGGCCGGATTGCGGCTGCAGTTGAAGTGCCCGCTCGAACCATTTCAATGCCTCGGGCCGGCGTCCGTGAAGGGCGAAGGTTCGTCCTACGAGCGTACGGGCAAAGGCCTGGAGTTCCGGAGTTCTTTCGTCCTGGGCCAGCGCGTCGGCCAGGTGGAGCACCGGTGTTGGATCGGGGAGGGACCTCCGGTCCCGAGAACGTTCGGCGTGCTCCAGAACCGCTTCCACAGCGGCTACGGAAGAGGCCGCAAGCTGGTCGTCCAGGTCGCCGATCTTGAGCTCGGTCAGTGCCTGCCACAGTGCCTTTACATGCGCCTCGATCGGTGCCCGGTCGGTATAGCGCGTGGCGGCGATCCGGCCGACCATTGCACGCAGTCGCAGGCGGTTGGCACCCTCGGGGGTCGGATAGCGGTCGGCCTTGCGTGCCACCTCGGCCCATATTGCGTCGGTGTCCATCTGCGGTGCGGTGTGGATGAGCGCCGCGGCGTAGGTAGCCAGGACCGCCGCGCGCAGGCGGCTCTCAGGCGATGCCTCGGGGTCGGAGGGATCGCGCGGGGCGGCGCTCCCCTCTTCGGCCAGCAGCCGCTCCGTCAGCCTGCGGACCCAATCGTAGGCCTGCTCTCGGGCGAAGCGGGCCTCGACGGCATCCCACCAGGCTGCCGCGCGCTCGGGTTCCGGTTCTAGCAGGCGCAGCGCGGCGTCGAAGTGAGAGATATCCAGCCGAGCCAGCTCCCACTCCGTGGTGATCCGCTCCAGGTACGCCACGGCGCGGCGCCGGGCTGCTTCCATCTCAGAGACGTTGGACCGCCGATAATAGGCCAGCAGGCGGGGGCGAAGCCCACGCTCAACTTCGAGGAACCGGGCCGGTTGGCGGTCGATCCACTCCTGGTTCGAGAGTTCCTGGAATACCTGATCGAATGATCCTGGATCGGCGTCCGAGGCGGCGCGTAGCGTGTCGCGATCAAAGCGGCCCAGCAGGGCTACGGCGGGCAGCAGTTCGCGCAAGGCGGGGTGGCGGATGCGTCCCACGATGCGCATGTTCACGTACTGATCGGCATCGGCGGCGCGGATCATTTCGGGGGTGAGGGATGGGTCCTCCCGCGCCCAGGCGGCGTACAGGGCCAGGTCGAAGGGGCTGTAGTGAACTTCTGTCGTCCGTGGAGGGGTTTTCTCACCTCTGCGTGGAAGACCGAGGCGTGTGAGCATCTGTTGGTCATGGGTTCGTGTCACGGGATCGGCCTGGTGGGGGCACCGTTCGATGATAGGTTCAACAAGATGTTGCGGAACTTTGGCTTTGTCGATCAGGTAGTGCTCCGCTTCTTGTCGGGTGAACCCCACAATTCTGTGCAGCCGGAGATACTCGCGACGGGGCTGCGGAACATCGGGATCGTTCCACCCGTGTCCGCCGGAAGCCAGAGGACGCCGACCACAGAAAACCACCCGAGCACTCGGCAACCGTTTGTGGAGGCGTTCCAGGATATCGAAGGTGGCCTGCACGTTCTCGGGGGCGGTACCGTCCGGGCGGATCTTCGCCAGTTCTTCGCAGGTGTCGAGGAGGAGGATCACCGGCTGCGGCAGGCTTGCGGCTGCCTTGGCGAAGGTCTCGATTAGCTCGTCGAATTCGGGGTCTTGCGTTGTTGCCAGGGCTGTCCGCGCGCCGGCGAAGGATCCCCCCAGGCGCTCGTGCAGCCGCAACACTCTTCTGTCGAAAGAGGCGAATAGTCGCGCCGCGGCTCCCTTCTCATCGTGCAGGCGTAGCTCCTCTGCCAACTGGGCCAGCAGCAAACCGGGGGCCCGCGAAGGGTAGTCCGGGTTCAGGTAGTCGAAGTCGATGCGTGCAGCAGAAGCTTTGCGCTCAGGAGCCAGGCGCGCGGTGATGTAGCGCATGAGCATAGTCTTGCCCACGCCGCCGGCACCGATGTAGTGGAGTGCCCAGAGGTCATCGGGACCGTCGATGAGCTCGTTGAAGGCGTCGATCTGCCCGCGCCGTTCCAGGAAGTGGCGCAGGTGCCGCTCATCGTCCTTTCGGCGGTGGAACAGTTCCAGCCGCCGGCCGGCACGCTCCACCGCCGCGGTCAGGTCACCGCCCAGCAACTCTTCCAGCCGTCGGGCCGCCTCGACCCAGCGCAATGCCTCCCCTGACTGGCCGACGTCCAAGAGGTCTTCGACCCGGCCATCCAGCAACTCAGCCACGCCTTGGGTGCTCTTCGCCCGGGCGGCCAGCATCGCCCAGCGTGCCACAGTGTCTGGAACTGGCACGCCGGCGGACTGGGCGTTCTGAATGCTCTCGCTGATGAACTGCATCTCCTCCCGCAGGTAGCGCACCCCTTGCCCGGGCTCGCGTATCACGCGCTGGAGGACGTCGGCGCGCGTCGAGTCGGCCATCCAGAAGCGCCGGGCGCCGAGGTCGGGTCGCATTTCGGCCTCGCCGCTGATCACTTCCATCTCCGGGGGCACCGGACTGAATTCGCACAGACCTTCGGCGTGGATGCGCTTTAGCGTCTCCTCAACTTTGGCGCCGTCTGTAGGGAAGCCACATGCCTCGGCCAGGGCCACCGTCCAGACCGGTGCCAGGGCCAGCCACACCAGCGCGCGCTCGGGGATGTCTGCCGTCTGCTTCGCGCGCTCCGCGCGAACTTCATCCAGCAGCGCTTCCCGCTCGAGGGCCAGGGCCTCGCGGAACGGCAGCTTAGCCTCCATTGGTGTGCCCTCTCATCTGCTGGAGTACATCCTCATCATTAGCCTCTTCCAGCAGGCGGAACCGACGTGCCATGCGGATCGCTACCTCCACTGCCTCATTGGGTATCTTCAAGCGGGAGGGCTCACCGCGGATGACGGTGTGGAACTCTTCAAACAGCCCTTCGATGTCCTGGGGCTGGGCATCGTGATACCGAACGACCAATGGAGGCTGGTAATACAGCAGAAATTGCTGATAGGCCAGCCGGTCTTCGGCTGGGCTGCGAAACGCTTCCAGCCGAAGATGTCTGACATACGGCCGGTTTTGTTCAAGAAACGTTTTGAGAGCCTGGACGGCGGTGCTGTATTCCGGCTTCACTACGATTCCCGAGAAGGCGAAGACAACCGGCACGGGATCGTGAACGCGGCCTAGCCCATCGTGTCCCAGCAGGTTCTCCACCAGGTCTCGTGCCGCTGCATCGAAGCGGTGGGCGTCGTCGATCAGAACCAGCACCCGCAGGTCAGGAGTGTCCGGGAATCTCTGACGGGCCTCCGCAGCCAGGGCGCTCAGGTCCAGCCGCAGGGCAGCACTCACCACGCTGCCGTGATCCAGTGAACCCTGCAAGCCGATTTCGTCCCGGACCTCTTGGTCCAAGTCCACTGGATCATCAGGGTTCTCTATCTTCTGTTTCAATTTCAGAAGCTCGAAGCCAGGGTGAGTGTTCAGCCCGAAGTGCGCGCGAGTGGTTCGAATGGCCCGCAGGATGGCCATGCCGACTTCCAGGGGGGTGGAGGGCAATCGATCTCCCTGCGCGAAGGTGACCAGGCACGACACGTGGCCATCACGCACCGCCTGGGCCGCCATCTCTTCCAGCAGGCGCGTCTTGCCGTATCGCGGGTCTTCGATGCGCTGATCCTCATGGGCCACCTCCACCGCCAATACGCGGGGGGCGCCTGCGCCGTCAGCGTGGATCAACTCGCGATAGACCTGCAGGAAGTCCAGCCGGTTGCAGAAAACCGGCGGGTTGTTCAGCGTGTGGTAGCGGAGAGCGATGTGTTCCCGCCGCGTAGCCTGGTCCCTGCTTTGGACGGCGATCCGGGGTGAGGCTTCTTCCGCCAGAAAGATCGCCGGAAAGGCCCAATCCACGGTGGTCCTGGGGTCGGCTCCGTACTCGATGCCGGCGCGCCGTCCTTCGGCCGTAGCTGCGATCACCGACTCGCCTTGCAGTAAGGCTTCGTAGAAGCGCCGGGTGAAGAGGCGGCAGGCCCGGTCGGCCACCCGGCCGGCCATCCCGACCACAATGGGTATGCCGCCTTTGACCAGCTCCACCGCCAGCGGGGCGGCTACCTGGGCCACCGGCGGAGTACCGGAGTGGCAGGCATTCAAGACGACAATGGGGGGCAGCCCATCCTCTGTTTCCAGCAGCAGGAGCAACTGCTCGGCGAAGCGCCGCTCCCGCTGTCCGGATGCGTCATCAGGCATCATCTCCAGGTATCCTCGCCTGCTGTCCACCCCCCCATGAGAGATGAAGTGCACGACCGAGGGGCGAAAGCTGTCCATGGCATCTTTCAACTTCTGGCTTGTTGCTTCCAGCAGGACACAGGAATTGAGACCAACCCCCGCTGCCTTGAGCCGCCGCAGCAGGCCCAGGTACTCGGCTCCCGGTTGGATCGCCGGGTCACTCAGGTCCGCGCCGACCACGAAAAGGACTCTGGGGCGCACCTGGATCGCGTCCATTTCTCCGTTGGAGTTCGCGCCGGCCACCAGGCGAGTGATGGCGACCGGACGTCCAGGCTCGGCCACCAGGAAGGTGTTGGGGCCGTGCATCATCTCCCATGGCAGGCGGTTCAGCTCCCATTCCGCCTCGTCCCAGATCAGGGCCAGCTCAATGGGTTCAGCTCCCGCCTGGTCGCAGAGGACCTGCCAGGCGGCATCCCCCAGGAGGGTGGCGAAGAGATAGCGACCGAAGACCTCGACATCCTGCCTGGCGGGGTCGGGGTCTCGCGCGCGGATACGGCCGTAGACGTTGCGGATTTCCCCAGCGGTGTCGTCGTGACACAGCGCGTAGTGAGGTGCTGTGGGGGTCATGGCTGCCACCTCGTCCTGGGGTGGTAGCGGGAATGCGAAGCGGGGCTCGTCGCCGCATCGTCGCATTGTACGTTGGTAAATCGGAGCGCCCTGGTGTTCCGGGGAGATCATACGCACGGTCCACCCTCCGGCTTCACGCGAGGCAGGCCCTTCGGCGTTTGCCCGTTCCACCCGGATAATGAACCGCATCATTCCGAACCTCTCTATGCTTCCAGTTGCTGTCGGTCTGCGGCCAGCAGTCGTTGCGCCAGCTCTGTCCCGAGGTCGGGGACCTCGCCGCTCGGCGCGTACTCTCCGCGTGTGCCCACCTCCCGGCTTTGGGTAATGACCGTTACGGCATGGTTAGCCAGAGCTTCCCATTGGGCCGTCCGCTCCGCATCGTTGGTGAGTGCTGCGATCTCTGACCACGCGGCCAGCGTCGCGCTGGTCACCAATCGGGCGGCGCGGAGGGTTTGCTCGACCGGGCGATTCTCCAGCCCGCGGAGCGCGCGGCTCCATTCTTCTATGGTGCCACCGGGCTGGAACTCGGCCGGACGAAAGGCGCACAGCTCTTGCAGCGAGGCTTGCAAGCCCGGTAGCGCCCCCAGCGCCGCGGCCACGACGTGGGGGACCAGTTCTAAGTCACGGGTTGCCTCAACGTTGCCGGCTGCCAGGGTGGTGGGCTCCAGGCCGCGCAGCGCTGCGGTGCCGTTGAGTCCCAGTTGGTTGGCCGTGTGAGCCAGTAGCATCAGACGCGTCACCGGTGCTGGATAGAGGGGCCTGCGCCTGAGCATGGCTTCGGGCTCTGTGAGCTCAAACTCGACCATGGCCAAGACGGCCCACGGCCCCATCATAAGGACCGAGAAGACATCGGCGAAGATTTCACGTGACCAGCGACCCCATCGCTCCGCATCCTGCGAGCTGTAACCTTGTCTGTCTACAATCGCTTCGACCATCTCCCGAAATCGTTGGACTAGCTCCATGTTGTCCAGAATGTCGTACTGGATGTGGTGCCCAACCTCATGCCCCACGTAAACGAGCCACCATGGCCCGCTGACGCATGATGGAGGCAGGCGCACCACGGGGATCGGCAACTGATTCAGGTGATCGCGCAGGAAGCCAACATCGACATCGCTTTTTAAGTCATGGGGTACCAGCTCCAGTGGAAACGCTTCAGGTGAGTAGCGGGACTCGATGAAGGGCAGCGGCGCCGGCCCCTGCTGGAGTCCAGGGGCCCAAAGTTCAGCCTGAGCGAAAACTTGACGGTAGCAACTCCATACCACCTCGTCCGCGGCCTGAAGCGAGGGTCCCATCCGGGAGTCATCTCGCTGATCGAACTTCTCCTTGAAGAACTGCCACACCCGCCGTAGCCAGATGATGCGTAGATCAAAGAGCCGGCATGCTTCATATACCTCGCCTGGCGATTGATCGAGATCCATCTCATCCAGTGCCATCCGAAGACCCTCGACAGCGCCATCGAGGAGCGACTCGATGGCATTCAATTGTGTCTTGTACTGTCCTCGAATGTCTTTGTTGCGACGGTGGGTTAGCCAGGCTCGAAGTTCCGCTTGCAGGCGTCCGAGTTCGATCTGGGTTCGCTCTTTGCGGATCCGATTGATTATCTTCTCGGCCATGTCAGCACTTCCGCTGTGCCTCCTGCCGGCTATAAAGCCGAGAGAAGGCGGTCGGCGCACTCCCAGCCGGTGAACAGCGCACCGCCAGTGCTCGGGCCGGCGAAGTAGTCTCCGCAGAAATAGACCGGGTTTTCCTGTGGATCATGCCAGAATGCGGCCAGCGCATCGAGGTAGCCGGGACGGAACGACGGCACTTTTTCTGGCCAGCGGAAAACCTTGTTACTCCCCTAACTGCTCCAGGAAGTATTGGGCTCGGGAGGTGATTTCATCGAGGAGTGCTCGCACGTCAGGGACGAGATGCTCCTCGATGTCGCTGAAGCGGTCGGGGCGGATCTTCTCCAGCCGATTCAGGGCAGCGCGCAGGTTGGGCATGGGGTCGTAGATGTTTTGCAGGCGGAGCACCACATCGGGTGGGACAGCTTGTTCTGGGGTCTCACCGAAATCGATGGCTTCTCCTGGGCCAACCTCGGCCTTCATGGCGGGGTAGGCGACAGCCTCACCCGGTTCCCCGGCCGGCGGAGACGGCGGAGGTGGAGCGGCGGCCCGCTCTGTGGCGATGCGAACGGCGTGCTTCACTGCCTCTCTGTCCAGCTCTCCGCGTGCGGTCCTGTCCAGCAACTCCTGGCGCACCACGGCACTTTCTACCTTGGCGATCTCTCGGGCCTCTCTGATACCCACCCTTTCTTGCCGGACAGTATCAGCCACGTCCTCATGCTTCAGGAGCTTCAGGAGGTCGCTGATGTGGCCGGCGCTCTTGCCCACCCTGGCGCTGATCTGGCGGTAGCTGTAGCCCAGGTTAACCAGGTGACGGTAGGCCTCGGCCTCCTCGACAGGATTCAGGTCGGTGCGCAGCACGTTCTCGGTGATGGCCAGCTCCATCATCTGCTCGTCACCGAGATCGCGGACGACCAGAGGAAGTTGCGTCAGTCCTGCTCGTTGGGCGGCTCGAAGTCGCCGTTCGCCATAGGCCAGTTGATAGCGATCGTCCACCTGCCGGGCCACCAGGTGACCGTAGAAACCGTGGACCCGGATGGACGTGGCCAGCTCCTCCAGTCCGCCCTCGTCGAAGTCCTGCCGGGTCTGGTAGGGATTGGGGTCGATCTGATCGAGGGCGACCTCTATGACGGGGACCTCTGTCAGTCCCTCGGCCTCCAGGATGCGATCCAGAATGTCCGTGCCCAGGGCGCGCTGGGCGTCTTCAGGGCTTACCGACGCTCGTTTCCTAGCCATTCTCCGGTACCTCCGCAACTGCTTCCTTGGTATCATCTGCACTGTGCGCCGACGCAGGGCCGGCCCTGGGCGTAGTCGGGGGGAACTGCGCTGTAAATTCCCTGGCCAGCTCCCGGTAGGCAACTGCGCCGGCGGTGTCATCGGCGTAGGCCAGGATGCTCTGGCCGGTGATAGGGGCCTCTTTTAACCGAACGCTCATCTTGATCAGCGTCTTGAAGACGGGAACTCTCTCGTCGAAGGCCTTGCGGGTGGTGTCGATGATCTCTCGGGCGTGGAGGGTGCGCAGATCGGCCATGGTCAGGAGCACGCCGGCGATCTGGAGCCTCCGGTTGGCTCGCCGCTGGATCTTGGTGATGGTCCTGAGGAGCAGATTGACCCCCTTGAGGGCCAGGTAATCGGCCTGCAGGGGAATGATCACCTGGTCGGCGGCAGCCAGGCCGTTGGTGGTCAGGATGCCCAGGCTTGGGGGGCAGTCTACCAGAATGTAGTCGTAGGCGTCCGTGATGGGGCTGAGTACATCCCGTAGGGCGTAGACCCCCAGGGGCTCACGCACCAGGTCCAGGTCGGCCTGAGAGAGCTCGATGTTGGCGGGGATCAGATCCAGACCCTCGCCGGTGGTGACGATCACTTCCTGAGAAGCCATCTCGCCGGCCTCGACCACGTTCTTGAGGGCGGTGTAGATGGTGGTTTCCAGTTCGTCCGGGTCGAGACCCATGGCCAGGGTGAGGCTGGCCTGGGGGTCCATGTCGATCAGGAGCACCCGGTTGCCCATCTCTCTGAGGGCGGCCCCCAGGTTGAGGGTGGTGGTAGTCTTGCCGGTTCCACCTTTCTGGTTGGCGATGGCAATGATTTGAGCCATGTCTGTGTCTCCTGATGGCTGATCGCCTATGGCGTATTGCTTAGGGTTGTCAGATGTGCACGGTTTGATAGAAGTATGACAGTTGTCCCAATAATTGAACTATTCCAAAGGTGTGGCATTGTCGTAGTAGTTGACCGCGCTGCGTCAGCGTTCGTGCTCACCACGAGTCCCCGCTATGATGGCTTCGATGATCCGGAGGTGACGACCGAAGTCTCCGGCTGCGTCTGTCCAGACCGGTAGGGTCGTCTTGGCGCGCAACCTGTGCAACAGGGCCCGCCAGTCTTCGCGGATGCCTCGTCGTTCGGCATAGGCCAGGAGCAGTACAAAGTTCACATTGTAGTGAACCAATGCTGACCGCAACATGCGGCCAAACTCGCCTGGGTCCAGGGGCAAGGCCTCGCGACTCATCTCAAAGTACAGGTCAACGAGTAGTTTTTCCAAGGTGGCTGTGCGTATGCCTTCCACTTCGACGGTGGCCATGGTCTCGGTCCGACTGCGAATGACCACCGGCTCTTTCGACAGGGCTAGCAACTGATCCAGGGCTTCCCGTGGGGGATCGAGTAGTGCCGGCTCGTTGGCCGACAGCAATATCTCATAGACAGCCGGTGCCATCTCCTGGTCGGCCTCGACGAAGGTCACGTGGCGTGTGGGCACCATGTGCGCCAGCTCAATGACCTGCGCCGTGCTCCAGATGGTGAACTCAGAGAAAGGAAGTTGTATCCTGATCTGATGAGCCAATGCACGTATCCGCTCTGGGAGCGATGGTTGGAAGGCCGGCGGCGAGTCCGTCCGATACAGCCCACGGCCTACCTGGGTGAGCTTACCTTTCCTGGACAGCCGGCTCAGGTACTGATGCACCGTACGACGGGGAAGCTCTGGGTCATGGGCCAGTACATCGTCAGCCGTGATGAATATCTGCCCTCGCGCGAGCTCGGCCAACCAACGAGAAGCGGTTGTCGTTTTGGGTACCGGGTTGGCCTCAACGCTGTGGTTCGTCATTTGGGTATTCTCCCCTGTTGTTGGGTTCAGCAGACAGGAGTTCCTCGACGTGTTGGCGCTTGATCCGGTATCGGCCTCCGATCTTTGTGGCAGGAAGCTTGCCGGCATGGATGTGGCGGTAGATGGTCATCACATGGAGCTGGAGGTAGTCGGCTACCTGTTTGGGGGTCATGACCTCTCTCAGTTCGGCCATTGTGATTCCTCAGATGTTTTTTACACGGGTTAACATGGACTTATAGTACTATATAATAATCAACTTGTCAAGTGGGTAGCTGACCATATAGTAGAATCGCAGTGCGGGAGGTAGGGGAGGGGAAGTAGGGGGCAGAGGATCTGGGGGGCAGGGGAGCAGGAGGGCGCGGGAGAACGAGAGAACGCCTCTGGCTCCCCACCCCCCTGTACTCTTGCGCCCCCTGTTCGGGCAGCGCATAGGCAGAGCAGGCAGATCCGTGCAGCACTTGTCTAAGGCCAATGAGCTTGACATAATAGAGTTTACATAAGGTATTATAGTGGCAGTGGGGGAGGGGGCGGGGAAGGGGGAACTCGGGGACAAAGGGACATGGTGGCAGGGTGATCAGGTGTGCAGGAGTTGCCGGCCCGCGCAGGTGTTCGACTGTCGAACAGTCACCG